>JBCDBB010000114.1:0-12210 GCA_039184415.1 Pseudomonadota bacterium | reverse complement strand
CGCGACCCTCGAAAACCGAGCGGCCCACTCGGGGGACAGGCCGCAATGAAGGCACAGCCATGCCCCATGACATCGTCAACGGCGCCATTGGCCATAACCACGCGCACGATCATCTCGACAGCCACATGGATCCCGGCGATGCCGCGGCCGAACTGCAGGTCCTCACCGACCAGTTCATCGATGGCTGGCGCCAGGCCGCGGACAAGACCGCCTATCTGCGCCTCGCGGGCGTGCCCTTCGAACGGCCCGGCAAGGGCGGCGCGCGCGCGCTGAAGCTTGTCGATGTGCGCCTGACCACCGACTGGCAGGTCGGCACCGCCAGCCCCGGCTTCGGCACGCGCGAGCTCAGCTACCTGCCCTTTCCCGGCGCGATGGTGGCCGAACGCACCAACATGAGTTTCCTCTATGTTTCCGCCGAAGAGACCGACAGCCTCGACCTGAGGGCCTTCCTCGCGTCCCGCGCCGACACGCCCGGCTAGGCGCCGCGCGGCGGCGCCTCTCTGCCGAGCTGACCGGCGGCGCCCGGCGGCCGCAATCATTGGAGACTCCGGCGTCAGGGCGGTCGGCCCCGCCGTTGTGCGCTGCCGTTGTACGCTGCGTCGCGGACCCGCGCGCGTCACCCCCTCTATGAAACAGTTCCTTACCGCCCCGCGCGCCGATGTAAATTAATGTTTCAGAGGCAACAATATTCTGTTAACCACCTATCGGGCGCAATTAAGTTTTGCTAAGCTCAAATAATAAACTGAGAAGGGCAGAAAATGATCGTAACGAGAATGGTTTATGAGAGCATGTGCCGTGTTTACGGCGAAAAGCTCGTCAGCCGCTACTTCGCACCGTTCAGCGTGGTGCGTCGCTGATTTTAACAATTTGCCGTGCGCCAGGCGCGCGGCGCCGCTGTTTTCCTGACGGGCGAAGCTCTTCGCAATTGCTCCGCGCGGCCGCCTCTTGGAAAGCTCCCACGTGCCGTTAAAGTCGGGTCACCGTCCCCGCACTCAAAAGGCATGTTTCATGACATTCACCCAGTTTCGCCCCGCCGCGTGCGCCGCCGCCCTGGCGCTTGCGCTGGTCGCAGCCCCGCTGATCCCCGCCCAGGCCGCCGGAACGCTCGACCGCATCGCGGAGACGGGCGTCTTCACCATCGGCTACCGCACGGGCGAGCCGCCGATGTCCTTTGCCGATCCCGACGGCCAGCCCGCGGGCTACTCGGTCGATCTCTGCCGCGTCGTGGCCGAGGAGGCGCGCCTCGATCTGGGCCTCGAGAGCCTCGACATCCGCTATCTGGCCGTCACCGCCGAGGACCGGTTCGACAAGATCGCCAGCGGCGAGATCGACATCCTGTGCGGGGTGACGACCCGGACGCTTACGCGCGCCGCAACCGTCGGCTTCAGCCAGCTCACCTTCGCCACGGGGGGCGCGCTGCTCAGCATGGATGATGGCGACCGCATCGAACGGCTGTCCGATCTGGCGGGCCGCAAGGTCGCCGTCGGGGCCGGCACCTCGACGCTGGAGATCCTCGCCGGCAAGCTCCAGGCCGGCGGCGTCGCCGCCGAGATCGTGCAGATGGACAGCGCCGACGCGAGCATCGCCGCGCTGCTCGCGGGCGAGGTCGACGCCGATGCCGCCGATCAGGTGGTGCTGGTGGGCAAGGTGCTCAGCCAGACCGACGCCTCGCTGAGCTATTTCATCGCTGGGGATCTCTTTTCCTTCGAACCCCTGGCGCTCGCCCATGCCCATGGCGATGTGGCGTTTCAGCTTGTCGCCGACCGCGCCCTCAGCCGTCTCTACCGCTCCGGCGCGGTGCTGAAGATCTACGAAAACTGGTTCGGCGCCTTCGGCCAGGCCCCGACCGCCGCGCAGCGCGCGCTCTGGCAGCTGGGCTCAACGCCGGAATAGCCGCCCGCCTGCGCTCGCGGCGGGGGTGTGGCGCAAAGAGGCTCGTGACCTCGAACCCGGAACACTCGTCCAGAGCTCTTTGCGCCGGGCACCGGATAGGCCGGTCGTCTGGCACAACCCGATGCCGTCCGTGCTATCGCCTCATGGCGACCTGCCCGATGATTGGCCCGATGATCTGATCCGTGTTTGCCCAAGGATTTCTGCGCTGATCTCTCGGCCTGCCGGGATCACAGACCGGCAGGATTGCCGCGCAGCAGGACCGTGTGATCGGTGACCTCGCCGCGGCGGACCCAGACGATCTTGTTGCCGTTGCGGTGGAAGGTCACGCAGCGCGTCTTGCCCTTGCCGAGCCGCTCCCAGCGGCGGCAATAGCGGTTGCCCAGCACCCGCCAGACGCCGTTTTCGACCCGCGTGCCGCGCCTGCTGGTATAGACGATCCGCATCCGGTTGTCGGATCTGTAATGGATGGTGTAGCGGCCGGAACTGTCGACCCCGCGCAGCGAGTTGCCGACCAGCGCGCTCTTGATCTCCGGCCCGCTCATGTTGGTGTAGCGGGTCTGGGCGGCGCTCTCGGTCACCGCAGTGCTGGCCAGCACGAGGCTCGTCAGGCCAGCGATCAGAAAGGGTTTCATATCTCTCTCCATCAAAGCGTGTATGTGGAGAGAACGGGCGAACCCCGTGTGTATTCCGCCCGCTTGCGCAGGTTTTTGACGCGCAGTCGAGGCTCCGGCCGAGAGCATGAATGCGGCCGCGCACCGGGCCCGGCGGTGATTTTCACGGGTGCTGCCGGTCCGACCCTCGCGGATCAGGTCAGCCCGCAGGTCTCCTTGATCTCGGCGATCCGCGCGTCGATCCGCCGTTCATACTCCGGCGACAGCATTTCGAGCTTCTCGCCTTCCGTGCCCGTCGCGATCCCCAAGAGAGCCCCGGCCGGGATGATGGCCGACGCCTCCGCCAGCCTGTGGCTTCTGGCGTATTCCTTCTCGGAGTTGAGCGCGCGAATGTCGCCCTCGGCGGTGGAGCAATTGATCGGCGTCGTCTCGCCCTCGGCATGGGCCGCCTGGGCTCCGAGCAGCGCCCATACAAGGCTGCACACCACAATGCCTCGCGTCAGAATTCCAGAGCCAGATGTCATTGGGTTCCTCCTCTGTTTGCCGACGGGCGGTGCGGATGCCGTCCTGTGCCCGACTGCAGGTCACCGCGCGGTCGGCGGCCTTCCACACTCTATGCGCAGAGCCCGGGTAACCCAAATCGCGCAGGTTCACATGTTACAGTAGGCAAGACGCCGACCGTAATTGCACAAATCCGACCGCATGGGGATCGGCCATGTTCGGCCAGTTCCCTGTCTGCGTCCCGACCCGGACTACGCCCCATGCGGGCCGCCAACCGTGCGGTTTTCTCAAAGACGCGGTCTCCCGCCGCAAGCGCGCCCCAGCGTCCGCCATAGAAACCTGCACGCCCGTGCTCGAAGGATCTTTCCACGGCCTCCCTGCGATCGAAACCTGAGCGCCCGAGTGTCGGGGTCGTTCAGGGCCTTGCCGGTCTCCGCCGGGGCTTCCACCGCGCGCCCGGACATCGGCACCCTGAGCTTGGTCAAAGCAAAAAATGGAATAAGGGTTTGCGCCGAGGCCGGGATTGCCCGGCCTCGGCAGGCGATCTCGATCAGACGATCACCCAGTCGTCCTGGGTCAGCACACCGTCGTCGAACTGGATCTCTTCGATGCCATAATCGGCGCGGCTGAACTGGCGGTAGATCGTCACCGCCTCATCGCCGATCCGGATCTCCAGATCGCCCGCTGCCGTTTGTGCGAGGGTCGCCTCGGCAGCTCTGACGCCCTGCAGCACCAGAACATCGACACCGTTTGCGCCGCTGGGATGATCGTAGTCGCGGATGACATCATTGCCGTCGCCGACCGACCAGATGAACCTGTCCGACCCGGCATTGGTGTAGAATGTGTCGTCACCCAGACCGCCCTCATAGGTCTCCCCGAATGTGCGGTCGCCATAGATGCGATCCGCCCCGTCAGTGCCCAGAATGGGCGTCGCATCGAGGATGTCTCCGCGGTCGCGCACGGTGCCATCGGCGAAGACGAACTCTTCGATCCCGTAGCGGTTGCGGCTGCCGCCGTCATCGATGGTGATGACCTCTCCGGTGGCCTCGACGGTCACCAAAAGATCCTCCCCCGACCGCGAAAAGCTCACCCCGTCCGGCCCGATATCTTCAAAGATGAGGCGGTCGGTATCTGCCGTGCTGCTCCCGGTATCTGCGATCCGGTCGTTGCCGTCGCCCGCGCGGCAGACATAGCTGTCGCCGCCACGGCCGCCGCTCAGCACGTCGTCGCCCGTCAGCCCGATGAAAAACTCCGCCGCGGCCGTGCCCGTGACGTCATCATCGCCATCGGTGCCGCGCCAGGCCGCTGCGAGGCCGATCCCGTCGGCATCGAGCACGGTCCCATCCGCGAAGTGAATCTCCTCCATCCCGTATAGCCCCGGAATGCTGTAGAAATTCATCTTCACCCGCAGCGTTTCGCCGGTTGCGTCATGGGTGATCAGCAGATCGCCATAGGTCCCGTCGACCGTCATCGTGACATCGCTGAGATTGAGATCGGTGAGACGCAGCACATCGATCTCGGTCACCGCGCCGCGGTCATTGATGGTATCGCTGCCCTGACCGGAGCCCCAGACATAGACATCCGCGCCCGCCGCGCCATCGATCTCGTCATCCCCCGCGCCGCCGACGAAGATCTCTTTCTTGTGCGACCCGATGAGCCGGTCATCGCCGTCGGTGCCCAGGATGGTCTCGGGCAGGTCGGCCGCGATGGCATCTGCCGTGACCTCGCTGCCATCCGCGAACCGGACGATATCGATCCGATCGCTCAGAGTGCGGAAATGCTCGACCACCGTGATCGCCTCGCCGGTGGACTCGATCCGGACGATCAGATCGTCGCCATCCCGTTCAAAGACCACATCGCCGGGGTCGACATCGGTCAGCCAGAGCACATCGCTTTCCCGCGCCGCATCCCAGGAGGTCTCGTAGATGACGTCATCGCCATCGCCCTTCCGCCAGAGATAGGTGTCGGAGCCGCGGCCGCCCTGGATCACGTCGGCGCCCTTTCCGCCATCGAACGTCTCGTCACGCGTCAGGAGACTGACCATGAGATCGAACCCGTCGGAGCCGACCAGCGTGCCGTCCGCGGTCCATTCGGGCATCTCATAGACAACGCCATCGGCGAACACGATCTTCTTCAGATAGGAGCTGTCCTGTTGGAACGGATCGCGCACCACCAGAAACGCGCCGGTCGCATCATGCGTGATCAGTAGATCCTGCGCCCCCTCGCCGAGATGGGAGTGGCTGAGCGTCAGGGCATCGCTCGCAGCGGCGATATAGAGCGTGTCGGACCCGCCCGCCTGATGCCACAGATCATACCGGATCGTGCTGGAGCCCGTCTGCTCGGGATCCCAGCACAGCGCATCATCGCCGGTGCTGGCCTCGATCGCGGTCAGGGTGCTTTCGATCACCTTGTAGATCTCGGCGAACTCGGCCTCGCTGAACGTGGCGCGCATCCATTCGACCGCCCCCATCAGATTCCCGTCGAGCGCGTCGGTGTCCGTATCGTACCGGAGCAGATCGAACAGGGCGGCCCAGCGGTGCTCTTGCGCGCTGGCAATATCGCCCCCGAAAAGCGCGCTCATCGGGCTCTGCAGCAGGAACCGCAAAGCCATGGAGCCGAGGACCGTCTGATAGAGCTCTTCCAGCGCCGCTGTCTGTGCTGGGCCGATGACCGTCCCGTTCGCCTGATACGCGCTGCCATAGAGCGCTTCGAGCGCGGCCAGATGCGTGCCGTTCATCGTGGATCCGGGGATGTTCGGATCGGCATCCGCCGCACCGCTCCAGTCCAGGAAAAAGGCCTCGAACGCGTCGCGGAAGGTGGCGAAGTCCGCGGTCACCGACAGACTGACCAGCGCCCTTGCATCGGCCAGCAGATCGGCGTCGAGCGTCATCGCGACATTGAGATCGGCGACGACACCAAAGCCCTTGAGATCGGGCAGGATATAGGTCGCCGGATCGCGCACGAACCCGTCGGGGATCAGCTTCTCCGACAGCAGCGTGTCATTCTGGAACCAGATATCTTCGACCACCGTGGTCTTGCCGTCGTCCCAGGTGACCGTGCTGCGGTGGCTGACCAGATGGCCCTCGTTGGTTTCGTCGATCTCATCGGCATTCAGATCGATCGACTGCAATCCGGCATCGGAGAGGCTGACCAGCCGGTCCCTGTGATCGCCGCCCGGCGCCATGCGGCCATCGCCATTGAGGTCGAACCACAGGGCGAGCTGATCGAAATTCTCGTCCTTCGCGTCGATCCGCCCGTCGCCATTGCTGTCGAGCGCCGCCAGAGAGGCAAAGCCGTGTGCCGCGCTGGCGCTGTCGCCGAACAGTTCCGACTTGTCGTTGATCACGCCGTCGCCGTTGCGGTCCCAGACCAGCAGCGCGTCGTCGGGCGCCACCCAGCCGGTATGCTCGGCAAACCCGTCCTCGTTCAGATCGAACTGCGCCCGGGACTGGTCCAGCGATATGAGCTCGATCCCGTCGCCGTCCATGTCCACGACGAGGGGAGAGACCGGCGGATCTTTGAATGGATCCCAGGGCGGGGCCCAGCCCGGAGGCTTCAGGCCGCCGCCAACCGGTCCAGGCAGGCGCCCGCCGCCATCCCCGTCGCCGTCACCATCCCCGTCACCATCGCCGTCCCCGTCGCCATCTCCATCCCCGTCACCATCTCCATCCCCGTCACCATCGCCGTCCCCGTCACCATCGCCATCGCCATCGCCGTCCCCGTCTCCATCGCCATCTCCGTCGCCGTCACCATTGCCGCCGCCGTTGCCCGGGTCGCCGGGGCCACCTGGATCGCCGGGATCACCCGGGTCCCCGGGGTCGTTCGGGTCGTCAGGTTCGCTTGGGTCATCGGGTTCGCTCGGATCCGACCCATCCTCGTCCCCGGGGTCTTGCCCGTCGTTCGATCTCTTTCCGTCTGTATGATACTGGTGATCGAACTCGTTGCCGATATCCTTGTCGTGACGCCCAAGCGCCGCGGCGTCCCTGAGTTGGGCCTCGAACGCCTTCATCACGGCATCGAGCAGTTGGGGCTCGTTCCCGAGCACATCTTCCATCCGCGCCCGATAGAGGCTAAGCGCCTCTTCCACAGACGTGGCTGATAAGCTGACGTTCCCACCGCCTCTTTGGGACTCGCCATTGTAGCCCAGCTCATAGCCAACGGCGCGCGCCAGGTTCTTGGCCCAGCTTTCCGCTCTGTGCGTCTTGGCGTCGCCGAGATGGACCTGAAAGGCGTTCTCCCAGTTTTGGACATACTCCTGGGGAAATTTATTGGGATCTGGCCTCGCGAAGAGATTGGTTTTTGGATTGGCGCCCCAAAACTGCCTTACGACTTCGCCTGCCAGTACGTCACCAGCATGATCGCCGGCAGCAGAACCGTCGGCTATCCCCTGATTGGTCCATTCGGTCTTCCAGGCTTTGAGCGCGGCGGCTTCGACGATTTGCTTTTGCGCCTCGGAGAACCCGGCATAGTCCGGGCGGGTCCAATCGATCCGCGGCTCGTTCTGAAAGCCCGCTTGGGCGTCTTTGGTGCCAATCGTTGTTCCGAGCCGTATCAGAAAAGCTGTGTCTGTCATTGAATCGTCCATGTCTTGCCCATGCAGGGCGGTTGATGTCTTTCGGATTGGCGCGGGCGCTCAGCGCCCATGCATCGCCCTGGCGCGCCCGGTCGCGTAGGGCGCCGCGGGACAACCGGGCGCCGCACGTGGGGGCCGTCGGTCCGATGCTTTGCGCGCGCCGTCGGTTTCCTTTCCTGTGCGATGGGAAACCGCCTAGCGCGCACCAGCGGGACGCGTCCTGAAGGAAAGCGGAAAGAATCCTGAAGACGGTGTGCCGCGGATGCGCCCGTCGGGGTTCTGGGACGTGTCATGCTGTTTGCCGGTATCGTTGGTCCAAAGCTGTGCTAGCCGGGGGCGCGCCCCCCGCGAATGACCGGACAGCCGAGCGCCATGACCGAACCGCCGGAGTGCCGAACCAAGCGCCCGCTCCGGATCCGCAGGCCGCCACGGCGTGCAATCGGCATGATCGCAGCCCTGTCCCGCTCGCAGTTGATTGACCTTGCAGCGGGGAATGGCAGCGGTGCGCGAGACAGGCCGATCACTTGTAGCTTGGCGACCGGGCGCATCGAGCCTGCCCCGGTCCGCAACCGACGCGAGCATCCGCTCTGCCCATACCCTGCACCCGTTGCGGCAAGGCTCGCGGTGTGACGTCGAGACCCGCGGATGCGCTTTAGGACGGCACCAGCTGGGTCTTCAGCCACCGGGTCTTCGGATCGGTCTCGTTCCGGCGGTGCCACAGGACAGACACCGGGAAGCTTGGCAACTCCAACGGCGGCCGCGCGGTGACGAGACCGAACGGCTCGGCAAATCGCAGCGCAACCCTCGACGGCAGCGTCAGCAGCGCGCCGGACTCCACCGTCGCGGCGAGCGCCGGCAGAAAGGCCGGCAGGCTGAGCAGAACCCGTCTCTCGCGGCCGATCCCGGCCAGATGGTCATCGACTATCCCCTTGTTGCCACCACCCGGTGCCGTGAGCAGGTGGTCGGCCGCGCAATAGGCGTCGAGGCTGATGTCAGGTGCCTCGGTCAGGACATCCGGTCGCCCGGCGACAAGGTAGGTCTCGCTATAGAGCAGCTGGGCGGAGCAGTTGTCGGGAATGTCCCGGAAAAATCCAAGGGCGACGTCTGCGCGGTCGTCTCTGAGCGCCTGAGCCGCCTCTCTCCGTCCGGCCGGAAGAATGGACAGGGTCAGCCCCGGCGCGAAGGAACGGAGCCGCGCAAAGAGACGGGGGATGAGAACCGCCTGTTCGGTATGGAGGGCTGCCACACGGACAACCCCGGACGCCGTCGCCGGATCAAAGGACCGCGTGGCCCCCAATGCGCCGCGCAAGGCGTTCACGGCCTCGGCAACCGGCGCCTCAAGGGCCAGGGCGGTCGCGGTGGGCTCCATGCCATGCGGGCGGCGCAGGAACAGCTCATCGCCGAACACATCGCGCAGGCGGCGCAAGGCCTGGCTGATGGCGGATTGCGTCAGCCCCAGATCCTGCGCCACGGCGGCTGCCTTGCGGTGGCGCAGCAGGCCCAGAAAGATCAGCAGCAAGGTCAGGTCCAGCCGCCTGAGTTCGGAATTGCTTAAGTCTGTCATGAACCGAAGTCATTATCACTTCATTCGGTGTCAGGGTAGAGAAATCGCCGGGCGCTCCGGGCGGCAGCACTGCTCCAGAGCGACCTGGATCCGTTTTCAAACCCTGGGAGAGACGCATGCAACTGCTCGACCGACGAAGTTTCATGGCACTGTCGGCGGCCACCGCCGCGACGACCCTTGCCGGAGCCGCGCGCGCCGCGATTGGCTCTGCAGATATCTTCACGGCCGACCTTTGGGGCGCGGCGGTCGACAGCGCGATCATCGTGGGCGAGCAGAACGCCGTCCTGATCGATGCGCAACTGACCCTGCCCAATGCCACGCGGCTGGCCGATGTGATCGCGGCCACGGGCAAAAGGCTGGAGACGATCTGCATCACCCATGTCCATCCCGACCACCATCTGGGCCTCGCCGCCATCATGGACCGTTTCCCCGATGCCAGACCCGTGGCGCATCCCCAGGTCCAGTCTCAACTGTCGGCGGCGGCGCGCTGGATGCTCAGCACGATGCGCCAGGACGCAGAGCCCGGCACCTTCGCGGACCGTGTCGTTGTCCCCGAGCCGATGACCGGTACCACCATCATGCTGGAGGGCGAGCGGATCGAGGTCCTCGACCCGCTCCATGGCGACACCGACCTGCTGTCGGCGGTGCACATCCCGGCGCTCGACACGCTGATCGCGTCTGACTTTCTCTACTCCGGCACCCATCAGTGGATGGCGGAGAACGTGACGCCGGACCGGATTGCCCGGTGGCGCGCCAGCCTCGACCAGCTCGAGGCCATCGGGGCCGGGACCGTCGTGCCCGGGCATGAGGGGCCGGGCGCGGTGCGCGATCCGTCGATCTTCGGCACCACCCGCGCCTATATCGACCAGTGGGAGGCCGCCCTTGCCGAGACCTCGAGCGCCCAAGATCTCAAGGCCGCGATGATGGCGGGAAACGAGGACAAGGCCCTGGAGTGGGTGCTCGAAAGCTCCGTCGCGGCTGTCTATCCGGGCTAGCGCAGGGCATGCGTATCAGGGCCCGCAAGGGCGCCCGGACACATCGGACCTGGGGCACCATGACATGACCGACACCGTCACAATCGTTGTGCGGCAGCGGGTCAAGCCGGGTCGCGAAGCGGACTATGAGGCCTGGCTGAAGCGGATGACAGAAGGCGCATCATCCAGATTTCCGGGCTATATCGGCGTCGGCTTTCACCGGCCCGCCCATCCCGGCGACATATATCGCCAGATCTTCCGCTTCGACAGCGTCGAACAATTGGAGGCGTTCGAACGCTCCGACTATCGTGCCGGGATGCTGGCCGAAGGGGCGGAGCTCTTCGAGGCCGACCCGAGTTTCGAACGCATGACCGGTCTGGAGTTCTGGTTCGACCCGCCGAAGGGCACAAAGCTGCCGCAGCCCAGCCCGCACCGCATGGCGCTGGTCATGATCCTGGTCGTCTTCACCATGATCCTGGTGCTCAGCACCATCATCGGGGCGCTCACCCCCGGCTGGCCACGACCGCTCCGCCTGCTGCTGACCGTGACCGTCCAGGTCTGCCTGATGACCTACCTGGTCATGCCGACGCTGACACCGCTCATCGCCGGCTTCATCTATCCCCGGTCGCGAACCGTGTGAGGGGGTTCAATGGCAGAGGGGCTCGCCGTTCCTTCGACAGGCGCCCCACCTGCCCGAACCGACCCTTGGCCTGAAGCGCGTGATCGTCCCGGGCGCCTTGCGAAGACTACGGTATTGGTCCGCCAGACCGGCCGGTCGCATTGAGACCAAAGCTCCGGATGCTGCGTTCGGCACAAACGTCGGCTTCTTCTTCGGCGATCAGAAACGTAACAGAATCAGACCGAGTTTGGACAAGGAGCCAAGGCACAAGACCTTTCGGTGTTTTGAGTTTTGACCAGGGTGCGTTCAGCGCGACCGTTTTGGGCGCACGGGTTTTGGCAGTGGGGTTTTAGCCATTTTGCGGCCACGGCCGCATTGCCACAGCGGTGTAAGGCACTGCATGTTGCATGCAGGCTGAAGGAACACGTTGAATGGCTGACCTATACGCAAGAATTGCGGAGATACCTCGAAAAACTCAGGAGATGCTCAGCGAGGCTTTGACCACCCGTGCGAAGGAGGCGCAGATGATCGCAATGCGTCGCCGATACTTTTCATGGCTGGACCTCCCCGAAGGCAGCCGTGGACTCGAGATCGGGAGCGGACCAGGCCATGTTTCCGCCGATCTGCTTGCATCGACCGACCTGGCCGAGGTTGTGGGGCTTGACCCCAGCCCGGTTCTGGTCGAACGCGCCAATGCCGTGTTCAGCGACACTCCGGGTCTGAGCTTTGTCGAAGGCGATGCACGGTCCATCGCGCTTCCCGATCAAAGTTTCGATCTGGTCGTCCTGCACACGTCGCTTTGCCATATTCCGAACCCGGACGCGGCCCTCGCGGAGGCGGCGCGGCTGCTCAAGCCCGGCGGGCAGATAGCGGTCTTCGATGGCGACTATGCCACAATGACCCTTGCGCTTGGCCGGAACGACCCGATTCAGAGCTGCGCCGAGCATTTCGCGGCCAACCTGATCCACGACATCTGGCTCTGTCGGTCGTTACCGCAACGGCTGCGCAACGCGGGTTTTGAGATTTTGCGGCGTGACGCTCATCCATACCTGGCCGAAGGAAAAGCAGAATATTTCCTGTCCATCGTGACACGCGGTGCGGATTTCTTGAGGGACGACGGGCTGATCAGTGATGAGGCGGCAGAAACGCTCAAGAGAGAGGCCCAGTCTCGCATCCAGCAGGGGTCCTTTTTCGGCTTCATATCCTTCAATTCCGTGATTGCGCGCCGACCCGTTTAAGCGCCAGACCCTGCGCTTGAACATGGCTGTATCGGACCCGCACCGGACCAATCTACAGGGCAGAATGCGCCAAAAACTCATACGGTTCCGTCACTGGTGAATCCGACCGTTTTCGGCCGGCCGGCCCAAAGCAGAAACAGGCAAAGTCAGGGCGCATGGCAGCAATTTACGCACCCCCCAAATAGGGACGATTAGGTTTCCATACCGCGCGGCGCCTTGCAGATTTAAAGGGTGGTT
>JBCDBB010000113.1:0-12253 GCA_039184415.1 Pseudomonadota bacterium | reverse complement strand
CGCTCCCAATAGTCCTTATTCTGCTTCCAAAGCAGGCAGCGACCATCTGGCCCGGGCATACTTCCATACCTACGGGATGCCCACGTTAATTACCAACTGTTCCAACAACTATGGCCCCTTGCCAGTTTCAAGGCTTGGTTAGATAAGCAACAGAGCGCCGAGGTTGCCGCTAAAGTCAGCGCACGCGCGGCGCTACGTTTGCAGCCTCTGGTCTGGGTGGGACATCCGCCCGTGCACAACGATGAAGAGTCGATGTGGCCTTCGCTTTGGTGGAGAGGGCTAGCGCTGGTATCGTTTTGGGACAGTCTCGCATCCGTTGTGGTTGCAGAGCGGGCCACGGATCAGATCAAGACAGCACGTCGCAGTGCGGCTGCTCTGCTCGCAAGAGCCTATCGGGAGCATCGAGAAGAAGTAACGCGCTTTGCTGATCGAAAGGAGCAGTTGGCTTTGGAGGCGGTAGCGCACGCAGTCGATTAGGGGTGGCGACTATCTCAAAGCGATGTGGAGCGACGCCAGGAAGACTTCGCTAAGGCGAAGGAAGCAGCCGAAACCGCTAGTAAGCAGGGACTTATTGCGAACTCCGCGGCTGCCGGAAGTGTTGACGGATTGCTGTCCGAGGCTGCTGGCGTAGAACGCGCCGCAGTTTGGACCGAAGTTCAGCGTGATTGTTCCGTAGCGCTGAGCAAGGAGAGTGTTTGGGCGCATAGGCTATGGCGAGGTCGGGGTGAGCTTGCCCAAGCGTGGGCGCTGACGAAAAGCGCTTGGGACAATGCCGGTCCGCCATGGAACGCGTTCGCAGAAATCTATCACTCCTTCTGGATGGGGCGAGACCCTGGCTGGTCTCGCGTAGAGCAGATCGTTCTGATCGCTCCCGAGGTCTGGGAGGCCGGGCCGGAGGCGATTGCACAAGAGATTGCACGGATCGAAGAGCAAATGCGGCTTCTGGAGGAGATCGAAGCGTTGCGGGCGCGGGTCAAGGAATTGACCTCTTTCGTTCCGGCGGATGCAGCCGCTCGGTCGAACAACCTGCCTGAGGACATGGAGCCGCTGGATGCGCCGGCGGAGGTCGCCCAGCAGATGGTTCAGTTGCTGGCGGCATTGGACAAGGCGCAACACGCGCTCGTCAAACCCAAACCGGATCGGTCGGAGTTGGAGCGTGCGGCCACGTCGCTTTTGACAGTAAGGAATGGACTGCTCGCTATTGGAGCGGCTGCGTGCATCGGGTTCTGGGAACGTGCCGGGGGCTGGCTGTTTGAAGAGTTAATCCTCAACGGTCGGTTGGAAGCGCTTGCCCGGCAGATCCAGGTGTTTGCTGGCGGGCTGTAGAGTTCTCCGTACCCCCTTCGTAGTCACTACGCCTTGCAGGTTCCCATTCGCTGCAACTCCGGGCTTTGTTCGGCTCCTATTTCATCTTATCTCTGTTCCAGCGAGATAGGTGCGGAACATGGCTAGGGCGAAAATACAAAAGACGAGTGCTAGGAGCGGTGGTTCGGTTGCGCGTGCTGCAGGTGCTGCAAAGCCGATTGCTTCCGCGCTCGCGCAGGCTATTCGCTCCAGACCCAAATCCGAAGAGGCCGTGAAGAAGGCTTCGGCTAGGCGCAGCGTTGCATTGAAGAGGCTAGCAGATCGCTAGGCACTACCGGCTGACCCTTGGCGATGCCCTCACCGCTCACAAGGAAGCGCTTCGGTATGGCGGGCGGGGCGGCATAGCGAGCCTGCATCTTATCGAATCCGCATTGGCGCGACCCTACTCGGGTTATCACCGTTCGATCCACCGTAAGGCGGCGGGGATCCCACATAGCGTGGTGGGCAATCATGGCTTTGTTGACGGGAACAAGCGAACGGCATGGCTGCTTGTTGAAATCCTCATCGCGCGCAGCGGGTATGAACTCACCATTCCGGATGACGAGCCCATAGACGATCTGGTGGTGGCTGTTGCGGAAGGGGCAGTCTCTTTCGACGATCTGGTTGTGTGGTTCGAGCAGAGGCTGAAGCGCGCCGCGCGCGATTGACGAGACCTGCCCGGCACCGCCGGGCTGCGCCTGCCTGCCCCTCGGCAGGCGCAATTGCGCCCGCCCAGTCAGGCGCAGCCCTCTGAGACAATGCGGCTTTCGTGCGGCTTCAGAGCATCATCTGGTAGCTCGCCGGCACGTAGCGGAAGCCGTCGCTGCGGGTTTCGACGTAGCCCACGGCCGGGAAGGGCATGTGGTAGCCGATGAAGGGCATGCGTTCGGTCGCGAGCCGGCCCAGTACGCGGCGGCGGGTGGCGGCGGCGGCTTCCTTGTCCATGTCGAACCGCACTTCCCAGTCGGGATAGCCGAGCGACCAGACCGGGTGGTTGGCGAGATCGGCAATCAGCAGGAGCTGCTTGTCGCCGCTGTCGAGCACATAGGTCATGTGGCCCGGCGTGTGTCCGAAGGCGGCCGCGGCACTGATGCCCGAGGCAACCTCGCCCCCATCCTCGAGGAAGGCGAACTGATCGGCAAACGGGCGGACATTGGCCTCGAACCGCTCATTGTCTGCGGCGGCCCAGTGGTCGAACTCCGCAGCCCCAGTGTAATAGGCAGCGTTGGCGAAGGTAGGCGCGCCGTCGGTCAGAAGTCCGCCGATATGGTCGCCATGCATGTGGGTGATGACGACCTTGTCGACCTGATCGGGGCTGTAGCCGGCCTCGGCCAGGGCAGCGCCGGTGCCCTCGGCATTCAGCCCGGTGTCGAAGAGGATCAGCTCGGCGCCGGTATTGACGATGGTCGGCGTGAAGAAGAACTGCGCCCGGTCGTCGGGGATGAAGTTCTCCTTGGAGACCTGGGCGAATTCCTGCGGCGAGACATTCATGCCGAAGATCGTCTGGATCTCGTCGCGCGGCATGGTGCCGACCAGCAGCGTCGTCACCTCGAAATCGCCCAGCTTGAAGCGGTGATGGTTGGCCATGGACGGGCCCTTCATCTCGGCGGCGGCCTGGGCCGTGCCGGCGGTGAGCGCGGCGGCGGGCAGGGCCGCGGAGGCCGCGAGCGCCTGGCGGCGGGTCAGAGTGGTCATGGATCGTCTCCCTAGTCGTACTACCCCTGCCAGATTTAGCAGCCCTGGCCGGCAATGCGAGGGAGGGGCCGTGCACAATCGCTGGAGCGGGCGATTGCGGGCGGAGGATCGCTGATCGGCCCGGGCGGCGGGCGGCCCAGGGGCGGCTTGGCGCGATTGGCCGGGCGCTTTGCGCAAGATCTGTGCGAAAGCGCGGTTGCGGCGGGGCGGCGCTCTGCGGCAAGCTGCGGCCAGAGATCATGCAGGACGCAAGGGAAAGGCGCACCATGGGATTGAGACTATTCGCGGCCGGGGGCGTGACAGCCGTCCTGATGGCCTCCGCGGGCTTTGCCCAGGACTGCGACTGCGGGAGCTATCCGTTCGAGCCGCAGGCCTGTTTCGACGGCTGCGCTGCCGACCTGCTGAACAGTGTGTCCCTGAGCGATCTCTTCGCCAAGCTGGATCTGTCCGAGGATGTGCAGTCGGAAATCCTGGCGCTGCAGACGAGCCCGTCACCTCCCGACTCGCTCACGGGCTATCCCGAGGATGTGCAATCCGCGCTGACGGGGGCGCTGTCTTCGGCCGATCCGTCGGAGATCCAGGCGCTGATGTCCGGGAACTAGGCGCCGCTCACTCCCACCAGCGGTCGATGGCGGCGATGTCGTCGTCCGACCAGCCGAAATGGTGGGCGAGTTCGTGCACCGTCACATGGGCCACGAGGTCTGACAGCGCGACATTGCCCCGCGCCGCCCATTCATCGAGGATCGGCCGGCGGAAGAGCCAGATGACATCGGGCTGCTGCGGCTGGTCCATGACCGACTTCTGGGTCATCGGGATCCCGTCATAGAGCCCGGTGAGCCCGAACGCGTCCTCGATCTGGAGCTCGTCGAGCACGTGGTCGGGCGCGAATTCGACGACGCGCAGCCCGACCTCGCGGGCCGGACCGGCAAAGGCGGGGGGCAGCGTGTCAAAGACCGCGCGGGCCAGCGCCTCGATCTCGCGCGTGCTGGGGGCGGCGCCGTAGCGGGAAGTGTCCTCTGTCATGCGCGCTATATGGCGCGGGCGGCTAAGGGCTGAAAGACCCTGTGCGCCGGGGCGCCGCAGCGTTAGGCTGGTGCGCGAGGAGGCGGTGATGGCCGAGGCCAAGACCAGACCGAGCGGGATCGATCCCGAAGAGGTGCTCGCCGCGGTGACGCCGGAGCGCCGGCAGCAGGACGCACGGCGGCTCGACGCGCTGTTCCGGGAGGTGACCGGTTTTGAGCCGGTTGTCTGGGCGGAGTGCATGATGGGCTACGGGCGCTACCGCTATACCTATGCCAGCGGCCATAGCGGCGAGTGCCTGGCGACCGGCTTTGCCCCCCGCAAGCGCGAGCTGGTGCTCTATATCATGCCGGGCTACGGCGATTTCGAACCGATCTTCGAGCGGCTGGGGCCGCACCGCAAGGGCAAGGCCTGCCTCTATCTGACCCGGCTCGAAAGGGTCGATATGGACGCGCTGGCCGATTTGATCCGGGCGGGGCTGGAGGATCTGAAAACGCGCTGGCCGGTGACGGCGGCGTGAGCGTGCAAGGCACCGGGCCGAAGCGGCAGGGTGACGATGGCAGGCTTCTTTGCGGAAGCTTTGTGTGACTCAAACCGATCGCGTGACGGGTGACGCCCTTGCCGGAGCGTTCACTGGACTCAGGCGGGCACCCTCTCCCAGCCATTGGCGGGCATATGCGTCGAGAAAGCCGCGATGCAAGGAAACGCTCTTCGCATCGGGCGGCGCGGACGTTCGCGTTGGTACCGGTGAACGTGAAGTTCCGGCCCGTTGGTCGTTCCCGACCAGAGAGCCTAACCGGGATGATTGGGCCTGCCACTCGAACCGCCGGTAGAGAGCGCGTCGACCAGCCATTCCATGACTGCGCGGATTCGCGGGACGTTGCGCCGGTCCGCATGAACGGCCATCCAGAGTTCCCTCGACAGGGGGCTGGGGCCGATCGCGGTTAAACGGCTGTCAGCCCGGAGCATATAGCCGGGAAGCAAAGCGACACCCACTCCGTTTCGGACCATGGCCGCCAGCGTTTCGATGCCGTTGGCTCGCATGATGATGCGCCGGGGGTCGATTTCGCGGGAGGTCCACTGAGCCTCGGGCAGATGGGCCATGGGTTCGACATATGTCAGCCATGGGGCCGTCTCTGCATCCGGAGCGTGCTCCATCCGCCGGGAACACGGGAAGAAAGCGACATCGTTCAGTTTGCGGCCGACGAGTTCGGGGCCCGAAGGCAATGCAAATCTGATCGCAATATCGGCTTCGTCGCGCGCGAGACTGAGGTTGCGGGCCTCTCCAAGAAGTTCGAGCGTGATATCGGGATAGGCAGCGTGGAAAGCGGGCAACGCCGGTGCGATGACACGGGACATGACGCTGGAGAGCGCCGTCACGCGGACGCTCCCGCGCAAGGTCAGATCATCCCGGCCCAAATGGCGAACCAGATCGTGGATCGTCCCGTCGATCGACGCACCATATTCGGACACTTTCGCGCCGGTCTCCGACAGCTGATAGCGGCTGTCGCGCCGTTCGATCAGGTCCACCCCCAGGGCCGCGGACAACCGGCGTATCCGCCGTAAAAGCGTCGTTGCATCAAGGCGCAATCGGGTGCTGGCGGCGTGCACCGAACCCGCCTCCGACAGCGCCGAGAGACAGCGCAGGTCATCCCAGTTCAGTTGCTGTATTTTTGCAGTTACCTTCGGCGTAAATTCGGCTTTCTTCAGCATTTGCGCAGGTTAGACTGAGCGAAGCGACAGTGCCAGATAAAGCCTCCGAAGCCCTCGAAGGACCGAATGATCAAGGTTTTCAACCTTCAACACCAGATTCAAGGAACGCACCATGACCGCAGGTCCCACACTTCACACCCTGAGCGGGCAGGATCCGGCTCCCAATCCCCTGTCGCAGTCTGCACTGATCTTGATCGACTGTCAGAACACCTACCGCGAAGGCGTGATGAGACTTGACGGCGTGGAACCCGCGCTCGAGCAGGCACAGGCGCTTCTTGACCGTGCGCGGCGCCTGGGGACCCCGATCATCCATATCCAGCACGACGCCGGTCAAGGCTCGCCCTATGACATCACGACAGAGATCGGTGCGATTGCCGATCCTGTGGCGCCGCAGGGGAGCGAACCCGTCGTGGTCAAGAACTATCCCAGCTCATTCGAGAAGACCGATCTCGATGAACGGCTCAAGGCGCTGGGAGTCGAGAAGCTCGTTCTGGCCGGGTTCATGACACATATGTGCGTGAACTCCACCGCGCGCGCGGCCTTCAACAACGGCTATGGCGTGACGGTTGTCGCCGGTGCCACGGCAACCCGCGCGCTGCCCAATCCACTTGGCGGGGACGTGTCGTCCGCGGACGTCCATGCCTCGGCTCTTGCCGCCATCGGTGACTTGTTCGGTGTCGTTGTACGGTCGGAAGGTGACGTTCCCGACTGACATTTGGGGTCGATAAGCGCCTGATCAGCCAGTGACGGTTTGCGGGGGCTGAGGCGGTGATCCGCCGTCGGTTGTGGGCTCGGCGTTCGGGGAGACCGGGGCCGGGCTGGCAGACACACCTATTGCGTTCCGGGACGGTGGCTGCGCAGACCCTGCCAGAACCGGCAGCTGTCGCAGGGGTTTCTCGTTGAATGGTGGCGTCACCACGGGCGCCGCCGGCGCCGCGAGACCCCCCAGCGATGATGTCGCGCGCTCGTCGTAAGTCCCGGGATGTCGAGAATTGCCAGGGTGCAACCTTATCCGGCGGCTTTCTGGACAAACCGCAGGCACTGTGGTTCAGGGGCGCGACAGGAGATCCCCATGACCACCACCCGTTTTGCCCCTTCGCCCACGGGCTATATCCATGTCGGCAATCTGCGCACGGCGCTCTTCAACTATCTGATCGCCCGCAAGGCCGGCGGCACATTCATCCTGCGCATCGACGACACGGACCCGGAGCGGTCGAAGGAAGAGTATGTCGAGGCGATCAAGGAGGATCTCGACTGGCTCGGGCTGCACTGGGACCGGGTGGAGCGGCAGTCGGCGCGGCTCGAGCGCTATGCCGAGGCCGCGGACCGGCTGCGCGACGCGGAGCGGTTCTATGAGGCGTTCGAGACGCCCACGGAATTGGACCTTAAGCGCAAGAAGCAGCTCAATATGGGGAAGCCGCCGGTCTATGACCGGGCCGCGCTGAAGCTGAGCGAGAATGAAAAGGCCGCGCTCCGGGCCGAGCGCAGCGGGCATTGGCGGTTCCTCTTGGATCATGAACGGATCGAGTGGGAGGACGGGATCCTCGGGCCGCAGTCGATCGATGCGGCGAGCGTCTCCGATCCGGTGCTGATCCGGGGCGACGGGCAGGTGCTCTATACCCTGGCCTCGGTCGTGGACGATACCGAGATGGGGGTGACGGATGTGGTGCGGGGCGCCGACCATGTCACCAACACCGCGACGCAGATCCAGATCATCGCGGCGCTCGGCGGGGTTTGCCCGCGATTTGCGCATCATTCGCTGCTGACCGGGCCCCAGGGCGAGAGCCTGTCGAAGCGGCTCGGCACGCTGGCGATCCGCGATCTCCGCGCCAAGGGGGTGGAGCCGATGGCGATCCTGAGCCAGCTTGCGCGGCTGGGATCGGCCGATCCGGTGGAGCTGCGCGGCTCGGTTGATGAGCTGGTGGACGGCTTCGACATCACCCGCTTCGGCGCGGCGCCGACGAAATTCGATGTGGGCGATCTCGATCCGCTGACGGCGCGGGTGCTGCACGGGCTGCCCGCCGACGCGGTGGCCGGGGATCTGGAGGCCGCGGGCGTGCCGGAAGAGGCGCGCGCGGCGTTCTGGGCGGTGATCCGCGACAATATCGCGACGCGGGCCGATATCGCGGCCTGGTGGCAGGTGCTCGCCGAGGGCGCGGTGCCGGAGGTCGATCCCGAGGATGCGGAGTTCGTCGTCGAGGCGCTGGTGCTCTTGCCTGAGCCGCCCTACGGGCCGGAGGCCTGGGGCGCGTGGACCGCAGCGGTCAAGGCGCAGTCGGGGCGCAAGGGCAAGGCGCTCTTCATGCCGCTCCGCAAGGCGCTGACCGGGCGGGCGCGGGGCCCGGAGATGGCCGATTTCATGCCGCTGATGCGCGCGCGGCCCAAGCCGGTGGTTAAAGCGCTGGACTGAGCCCGCGCCTCGGCCCAGGGTCGGGAAACGCGTCCCAGACCGGAGCCTAGATGGCCGAACAAACCCCCGTCACGCCCGCCGAGCCCGCGCCGAGCCCCCAGGCGAAGTTCGTCACAGGCAATCTTTTCCGCCATGTCACGGTGATGTCCTTCACCACGTCGGTGGGGCTGATGGCGGTGTTCGTCGTCGATTTCGTCGACATGATCTTCATCTCTATGCTGGGCAAGGCGGAGCTTGCCGCCGCGATCGGTTATGCGGGCGCGATCCTGTTCTTCACGACCTCCTTCAGCATCGGGATCGCCATTGCGGCGGGGGCACTGGTGTCGCGCGCGCTGGGCGCCGGGGATGTGGAGCTGGCGCGGCGCCGGGCAACCAATGCGCTGGCCTTCGGGGTGGGGTTCGCGATCCTCTTTTCCATTTCGGTCTGGCTGGCGGTGCCGCGGCTGGTCGCGCTCCTCGGCGCGACGGGGGAGACCGCGGATCTCGCGACGCTCTATCTGCGGATCATCGTGCCGAGCCTGCCGATCCTTCTGGTCGGAATCACGGGCGGGGCGATCCTGCGCGCCCATGGCGATGCCCGCCGGGCGATGATGGCGACGATCTATGGCAGTCTGGTCAATGCGGTGCTCGACCCGATCCTGATCTTCGGGCTGGATCTGGAGCTGACCGGCGCGGCGCTGGCCTCGGTCGCGGCGCGGGTGACGATCGGGGCCTATGCGCTGTTTCCGATCTTTCGCCATCATGGCGGGCTGGAACGGCCGAGCCCCCTGGCGCTGGCGCGCGAATTCTGGCCCATCGCCGCCATCGCCTTGCCCGCGATCATGACGCAGCTCGCCACGCCGGTGGGGCAGGCCTATGTCACCCGCGCCATGGCCGAGTTCGGCGAGGCTGCGGTGGCCGGCATGGCGGTGGTGTCGCGGCTGACGCCGGTGGCCTTCGGCGTGGTCTTTGCGCTGTCGGGCGCGGTGGGCCCGATCATCGGGCAGAATGCCGGGGCGCAGGATTATGACCGGGTGCGCCGCGCGCTGCGCGACGGGCTGATATTCTGCGGGCTCTTCGTGCTGGGGATGACGGTGCTGCTCTTTGCGCTGCGCGGGCAGATCGCGACGCTTTTCGATGCGACCGGTGTCATGCGCGAGCTGATTTTCCTGTTCTGCGGGCCGCTGGCGCTGGCGTTTTTCTTCAACGGGGCGCTCTTTGTCTGCAACGCGGCCTTCAACAATCTCGGCCTGCCCTTCTATTCGACCCTGATCAACTGGGGGCGGCATACGCTGGGCACCGTGCCGCTGGTGATGCTGGGGGCCTGGGGCTTCGGCGCGCCCGGCGTGCTGATCGGGCAGGCGGTGGGCGGGGTGATCTTTGCCACGCTGGCCTATGTGCTGGCGCTTCGCGTGATCGACCGGGTGCGTGCCGCGCCGGCGCCGGGCGAGGACCGCTTCACCCGCCAGATCCGGCTATTCCAGCTCTTCCACCGCCACCGCTAGGGCGCCGAGATGGCCGTCTACGATGGCCTGTTCCTCGGGGCTGAGCCGCTGGTGGCGGCTGTAGCGCGGAGCGGGGCGGTCATTCAGGACGGGCCGGTCCCAGCCATCGGTGGTGGCAAAGAACTCCGCCACGCCATCCTTGCCGAACTCGTGCAGATAGCCCTGCACGACGACGTCGAGATAGCTCATCAGGATCGGGCCGCGACCATCGGCGGCGCGGTGTTTCGCGGCCACGGCATAGACCTGTACCCGGGGGGCTGGGTCGAGCCCGTGGCCGTGGGTATCGGCCTCATGACGGTCATAGGCATATTCGCGGGCGTCGAGCGCGGCCCAGTCGCCGCCATCCACCTCGGCGATCAGGCCGGTGATCCGCTGTCCGGGGGCGGGGCGCGCCGAGAGGAAGGGCACCGGGCGGATATTGGTCTGGCACCATTCCCGCCGCCAACCGTCGAGCCGCGCGGGATGCGCCCGCGGCGCCCCGTGGGAGCGGCGATTGACGAGCGAGCCGTAGCCGAAGACGAACTGTCCTGCCATGGGACCTCGTGGTGCCGCGGGGCGGCGCGGTTGGCAAGCCCCGGCGGGGGGGAGGCGCCGCTCGGGCCGCGCTCAGGCCGCGCTCAGGCCGCGCTCGGGCCGAACGCGCGGCAATCTCGGGCAGAACTCAGGCGGCGCTCAGATCGCGGGCGGCTTGAAGCTGCCGAGCGGCGCTTGCACGATCTGGAGCTTTTCGGCCGGCTCCCCGGAGATGCGGCGGAGCAGCAGATCCCCCAGCAGGCGTCCGACATCGCGCACATCCTCGAACTGTGCCGCGATCTGCGGGCGGTAGAGTTCGAAGACCGGCGAGGCGCGTTTGGCGGCCAGATAGACGCCGTCGCCCGCGCGCCTGCCGCAATCGGTCAGGGCCGCGAGGGTGGCCATCGCGGCGACCTCGCCGACGCAGACATGGCCGTCGGGCGGTTTGTCCTGTGCCTGACGGCGGCGGACATAGTCGAGCACGTCGCCGGGGGGCGAATCGAGCGTCACCTCCTCGGGCAGCTCATAGGCCAGCCCATGTTCGCGCACCGCCGAGAGAAAGCCGTAGCGCAGATGCTGTGCGAAGGTGAAGCGCGACTCGGGCAGGATCATTGTCAGCCGCGTCGCGCCCTGGCGAACCAGGTACTGCACCGCCTCGCGGGCGAATCGCTCATTGTCGAAATCGACGAAGGCGTGGGGCTGGCTGAACTCCGTCCGCCCGTGGGTGACGAAGGGAAACGCGTGCTCCAGCAGCAGCCGCACGCGGGGATCGAAGCTTTCGGTGCGGGTGAAGACCAGCCCGTCGGCGAGGTTCTGCTGCAGGATCTTGCGCACCTGTTCGAGCCGGTCGCCGCCGACATAGTCCGGGATCACCGAGACGGCGTAGCCGGTGCCGCGGAGCGCGCCGGTGATGCCGGTCAGAAGCTCGTTGGTGAAGCCCAGAAACTCGTGATCATGGTTCAAAAGCAGGCTGATCACCTTGGTGCGGCCGGTGCGCAGGCGCTGGGCGGCGCGGTCCGGGACATAGCCCAGCTCGGCGGCGGCCTTGGCCACGGTCTGGCGGGTGGCCTTGGCGATTCGCGGATCGTCCGAGAGCGCGCGCGAGACGGTCGCCACGGCAAAGCCGGTATGCTCCGCAATGGTGCGCAATGTCGGCCTGCGTCCCGCATTGGGGCCTGCGTTGGGGCCTGCATTGGGACCGGAGTTGGATCCGGCCCGGGGCAAGTCGTCCGGGGGTGTACGAGAGTGCGCCATCGCGTGAAAACGGTCCTTTCTCCGGGCAGACCATAGGCCGGAATTTTCAATCGTTTCAACAACAATGTTTTCTGCGGGTGCGAAGGTGCGCTGTGAAAATGCCCGATTTTATGGGGTTATATGCAGGTAATATCGTTGAAGGGTGAAATTTTAGCGCTTGACACGACTCATATTTATAACGTTTCAATTCGGCCAGCAGTGAAAACACACTGACGATTCCAGGGAGGAACAGGAATGCACATCCAATCCAAGCTCAAGCTGACCGTGGCGGCGCTCGCGCTGTCCGTCGGGGCCGCGCAGGCCAATGACGATCAGGTCGAAGTGCTGCATTGGTGGACGTCGGGCGGTGAGGCCGCGGCGCTGAACGTGCTGAAGGAGGATCTGGAGGCCCAGGGCATCGGCTGGCAGGACATGCCGGTCGCCGGCGGCGGCGGTACCGAGGCGATGACGGTGCTGCGGGCGCGCGTGACCTCGGGCACCGCACCGACGGCGGTGCAGATGCTGGGCTTCGACATTCTCGACTGGGGCAACCAGGGCGCGCTGGCGGATCTCAACGCGCTGGCGGCCCAGGAAGGCTGGGACGATGTGATCCCGGGCGCGCTGCAGGAGTTCTCCAAGGTCGACGGCAAATGGGTCGCGGCGCCGGTGAACGTGCACTCGACCAACTGGGTCTGGGCCAACAAGGAGGTGCTCGACGCCAACGGCATCGCGCCGCCCACGAACTGGGAGGAGTTCTCCGCCGCGCTCGACACGCTGGCTGCGGCCGGTGTGACGCCGATCGCCCATGGCGGACAGGCCTGGCAGGACGCGACGATCTTTG
>JBCDBB010000112.1:0-12375 GCA_039184415.1 Pseudomonadota bacterium | reverse complement strand
TGAATGGTGAAATCTATAATCACGAAGACCTACGGGCGATCCTTGGCGAAAGCGTCTTCGAGACCGCGAGCGACAGCGAAACAATCCTTCACCTGTTCCGTACCGGAAAGGGCTCCAGTGTCCCGGCCCGCTAGAACTGGGCCATTGTTCATTGAGGTGGAAAGAACTGAGCCCCCCGGCCCGCACACAGACTATGGTGCGCGAAGGGCACAGTTGAGCCGCCTTCCGCTTGAGATCACCACCGGTAAACTTGACCAAAAAGCTTGGGTATAGTTTGCCTCCTCGCCGATCACTTGCGCCCCAGCCCCGTGCCAGGCCCCGCGGCAAGAAATGGGAAAATCGGGGTAGGTATCATGAAAACGGCAGGGTGGACGGCGCTTCTTCTGACGGGCGCTACAGGGGCAATGGCACAGGAGAGCGTCCAGCTGGACCCGATCATCGTGGAGTCCGCGGCGCGCGACAGTCGGTCGATCCTGGATACGCCGGTTTCGGTGACGGTACGTGAAGGTGACGCGCTTGAGGAGCGGCAGGCCACCAATTTTCAGGAGCTTATCGGCGATGTACCGGGCCTGACGATCGAAGGCGGGCCGCGTGCCATCGCCCAGGAACCCAATATCCGCGGCTTTCAGGACGAACAGATCGTGCTGCGCTTTGATGGCGGGCGGTTCAATTTCAACCAGGCGCATCGCGGGCGGTTCTTCATCGACCCTGACATCGTCCAGAGGGTGGAGGTGATCCGCGGCGGCGGTTCCACTCTCTATGGCTCAGGCGCGCTTGGCGGGGTGATCAGCGTCCAGACCAAGGATGTCGACGATCTATTGGAACCCGGCGACGGGTTTGGCGCACGGCTTCTGGGTGGGTATGCCTCCAACGGCGAGATCGGTCGCGCGACCGCGACCGTCTATGGGCGTCAGGGCCGGTTCGACGCGCTCGGCTTCTTGGGGTGGCAGCCCCAGGGCACCAGCCTGGAGGATGGCAACGGTGATACGATCCGGTCTTCGGATGTTGATGTGATCAACGGGTTGCTGAAGCTCGGCTTTGAGCCGAACGATGCCAACCGGCTCGAATTCAATGGCTCGCTCTATCGCGACGAAGGCACGGTGCCGCCGAACGCCAATACGCTGGGCTCTCCGGAGACGGATGTGGACCGGGATGCCGATGTGGCGACGGCGAGCCTTGGCTGGGACTTTGCGCCGGAGGGTTCGGCGCTTTGGGATCTGTCGGTGCTGGCCTACTACACCGGGCTCGAGATCACCGAAGACAGGGATCGCGACGGGCGCGCGGACAAGACCCAGTACCGAACCTATGGGATCGACATCACCAACCGGTCGAGCTTCGACACCGGTGTGCCCTGGACGCTTGTCTATGGGTTTGAAGCGCTGCGCGATACGCAGGAGGGGCAGCGCAATGGCCAGCGGCGCGCGCAGTTCCCCGATGCCAAGGCCACGACCATCGCCGCTTTTGCGGAGGCGACGATCGCGGTGACCGACCGGCTCGAGATCACCCCGGGACTGCGCTATGACCGCTACGAGCGCGACCCTGATGCCGTGGATCTTGCCGATGTGACGGATGATTTCTGGTCGCCGCGACTCGGGATCAGCTATCGCCCGACCGAGAACTGGCAGATCTTTGGCAATGTCGCGCGGGCCTTCCGCGCGCCGAGCCTTGTCGAACTTTACAACGATGACGTCCATTTCGCGACGCCCGGCTTTCCGCTCGGACGGGGGGTCTTCTTTAGCGGCGTGAACGAGTTCGTGCCGAACCCGGATCTGGAGCCGGAGACCTCGACCCAGTTCGAAATCGGCACCCGCTACATCGCCAACAGCGTCTTTCGCGGCGGCGATGCCCTAAGCCTGAACGCCAATGCCTATTACGCCGATGTCGACGATTTCATCGATCAGCGGGTCAACTTCATCGACTTTTCCACGGCGAGTTTCGGGCCGCGGGGCGTTGTCGTCGGCGGCACGACGACCAGCACCAATGTCGATGCGCGTCTCTGGGGGTTCGAGGCGGCGGCGGATTACGATGCCGGGACCTGGTTCGGCGGGCTGGGTCTGACGATCCCGCGCGGCGAGGCGGATGGTGGCGGGGCGCTCGGCTCGATCCCGCAGGACCGGCTGAGCGTTACGCTGGGCATCCGCCCCGCGCCGGATCTGGAACTCGGCGGGCGCGTGATCTTTGCGTCAGATCAGGACGATGTTCCCGAGGACACGCCCGAAGGCGAAGCCTTCACGGTTCTGGATCTGTTCGCGTCATGGAGCCCGAGTTTCGGTCGCTTCGAAGATGTCGTTTTTCGTGCCGGGATCGACAATGTCTTCAACGAAACCTACGCGATCTATCCCAACGAGGTGAACCAACCGGGGCGCACCTTCAAGATCTCGGCGGCGGTTACGTTCTGATTGAACCAGCGGCGGTTCACTGGCTGGCGAGGCTGTTTGCGACAACGATGGGATCTGTGCCGCCCACGAGTGCGGCGCACTCATTCTTGTCGATGAAGCCCGCATCGATGCGGCAGGCTCCGATGACAAAGTCGTAGCGGTCGATTTCCGTGCAAGGCGCGTTGGGGGTTTCGAAGACCGCCGTCGCGCTTTCACCGGCTGGAACGTTCATGAACCAGGCGCCCTTGCTGCGCCCGACCTGCTCATCGCCGACGAAAGTGTAGAAGAAACCGCTTATCTCCACCAATGGAGCAGCGGTTCTGTTCTCAAGGGTGATCGTGGCAGTGCAATAGTACTCCCGCTGTCCAGTGTCGGAGAGCTGTAGTTCGTAGTCGCCTGCCATCGCGCATGCAGGGAACAACAGGCTCGCGCCGAAAATCTGACGTATCATGCTTTTCTCCACTTCAGGCGAGTGCTTGGTCCACACGAAGCCCAGCCACTAAGGCACAATCCAATTGGTCTGTGCCGCCGCTTGGCATCAAGCTTCCTTGTCCACGTCTTTAAACCTTACTATAGTTGTCAACAAAAGCCAGCCGGGTGGACCCTTTGCGCGGCAAGCGATCGTTCTGCTACGGAGTTTCGCATGGCAGTGCATGGTAGACTTTCTCCCGAGGAGATCCGCGCGGCGCGCGCTGAACAACCAAAACTGCGCGAACGCGATCTGGCTGAAAACCTCGGTATTTCCGAGGCTCAGGTGGTCGCCGCCCATGTCGGCTTTGGTGCTCAAGCCGTCGAAGCTCACCCAGACCGTGTAATCGGAACGGCAAAGCTACTCGGCCCGGTAATGGCCCTTACGCGCAATGCGCATTGCGTCATAGAGAGCGACGGGCTGTATCTGGAGTATCACCCGGGCAGTCACGCGGCTATGGTGCTCGGCCCCGAGATCGACCTGCGCATTTTTCCCAAGCACTGGGTGCATGCGTTTGCGGTCGATAAGCAAACCGAACGCGGAGTTTTACGAAGCCTACAGGTGTTCGATGCCGCCGGCGACGCCGTTCACAAGGTTTTCCTGCGCGGTCATAGCAACCACGATGCCTGGAAAAAGCATGTCGCGGAGATCGCGATCGTCGGAGACCAGTCCTTCGTGCCGGAGGGTCGGGTCCCAACCGAAGGTGCAAAAACCAATACCGAAAAAGCTGACACACTGAGGCAGGAATGGGCGAGACTGACCGACACTCATCAGTTTCTTCGCTTGGTCTCAAAGCTCAAAATGAACCGGCTCGGCGCTTACCGGATCGCCGGTGCTCCCTTTGCGCGACCGTTGGAGCCGGCCTCGGTGGACCAGATGCTCCACGCCGTTCGCGATGCAGAGATCGAGGTGATGATCTTCGTCGGCAACAAGGGTTGCATTCAGATCCACACGGGCCAGATCGGAACGCTCAAGCCGATGGGTCCTTGGCAAAACGTACTGGACCCCGGGTTCAATCTGCATCTCAGACTCGATCGTGTGGCCGAAGTCTGGGCGGTCGACAAGCCGACCAAGCGTGGCAAGGCGGTATCGGTCGAGGCGTTCGATGCAGAGGGCATGCTGGTCTTTCAGGTCTTTGGTGTGCCCAAGGAGGGTCGCGACAGCCGACCGGCGTGGCAGGCCATCGTTGCCAACCTGCCGGCGCTTGACCAAGTGGGGGTCGCATGATCCGCGCGCTCGTCATTCTCGCCGCCGTTGCATCGGGACCCGCCGCAGCAGCCGATCGCGTCCTGGCTGTAGGTGGCGCGGTGACGGAAATTGTTTACGCACTCGGAGCAGGTGACAAGCTGGTGGCGCGGGATACGACGTCGAGCTATCCCGAACAGGCGCAGGCGCTGCCCGACGTGGGCTACATGCGCGCGCTCTCGCCCGAAGGCGTGCTTTCGGTTGCACCCGATCTGATTGTCGCGGTCGAAGGTGCCGGTCCGCCCGAGACGCTCGAAGTGTTGCATTCGGCGGATATCGAACTGGTGACGGTGCCGGAAGGCTATGACGCCGAGGCGATCGCCAGGAAAATTGCCGTCGTTGGTGATGCTCTTGATCTGCAGCCCGAGGCGGCGGCCCTATCGGCCAAGGTGCGTGCGGAGGTCGAGGCCGCTTCCGCGACAGCGCAAGGCCGTGCAGAAGGCCAAAACCGACGCGTTATGTTCGTGCTCTCGACCCAGGGTGGGCGGATCCTCGCCTCCGGAACTGGCACGGCTGCGGATGCCGTGATCGCGTTGGCCGGTGCGCAGAATGCTTTCTCGGAATTCGAGGGGTACAAACCGCTCACCGATGAGGCGATCTTGAAGGCGGCTCCGGATGTCATCCTGATGATGGATCGCGGCGGAGATCACAGCCAAAGCGACGCGGATCTTCTGGCGATGCCGGCCATCGCGCAGACGCCGGCAGGACTAGAGGGCGAGATTGTTCGCATGCCAGGGCTTTACCTTCTGGGTTTCGGTCCGCGCACAGCTTCGGCCGTTTCCGACTTGTCCGATCACCTCTATGGTAGCTGAGCGTCCGTGGCCCTCCTAGCCGGAGACCATGCACCACAGATCACCGATCGCCTCGCCCAAGCACGGCGCCTGCATCTGGGGCTGTGGGGTCTCTTTTTCGTCTGTGCGGTCTTCAGTTTGTCGACGGGCGCGACAACAGTGTCGTTCGGGACCTTGCTGCACGCAATCTCGGGGGGTGAACTCGAGCCTGTCGAGCGTGTGGTCCTCTACGATATTCGCCTGCCGCGGCTGGTTCTCGGTGCCTTGGTCGGAGCGTCGCTGGCTGTGTCGGGTGCGGTGATGCAGGGGCTCTTTCGCAACCCCCTGGCCGACCCCGGGTTGGTCGGGGTCAGTGCCGGCGCCGGTCTCGGCGCGATCATCGCCATCGTTCTTGGCGCTGGTGCGTCCTGGCTGTCCTTCGCGGGGATCTACCTTGTGCCCCTCGCGGCCTTCGCAGGCGGCTGGGCGTCCACAGTTATTCTTTACCAGGTTTCTACGCGGCGCGGCCGGACGTCGGTGGCCACGATGCTTCTGGCGGGGATTGCGCTCGGCGCCCTGGCTGGGGCGGCGTCCGGGGTTCTGGTCTACATGGCCGATGACGCGCAACTGCGTGATCTCACCTTCTGGGGGCTGGGGTCCCTGGCGGGCGCGACCTGGGCCAAGATCGCGGCGGCCGGTCCGATCATCTTGGCGGCCTTGCTCGCGACGCCTTTTCTGGCGCGCGGTCTGAATGGGCTTGCCCTGGGTGAGGCGGCGGCCCATCACATGGGCATTGCCGTTCAGCTGGTGAAGAACGCAGCGATCCTGAGCGTGGCGGCAGCGACCGGTGCGGCTGTAGCAGTCTCGGGCACCATCGGGTTTGTCGGTATCGTCGTGCCTCATCTGCTGCGATTGGCGACCGGGCCTGACCACCGGATGCTGCTGCCCAATGCGGCTCTTCTAGGGGCAAGCCTGCTCGTCTTCGCCGATGTGATCAGCCGGGTGGTGATCGCGCCGGCTGAGCTGCCTATTGGGATCATCACCGCGATCCTTGGCGCGCCGGTGTTTCTCTGGATTCTCTTGCGACGTAGGAGCGTGATCGACCTATGAGCTTGTATGGCGAGGGGCTCACCGTCCGGCTTGGCGCGACCATGGTGATCAAGGACGTGTCGTTTTCGGCGGCCGCGGGACAGGTGACGGCAATCGTCGGCCCAAACGGATCGGGAAAGACAACGCTCCTGAGGGCGCTGACCGGAGAAGTGCCCGCTACCGGAAAGGTCTGGTTGAACGGACGCGAGACGTCCTCCCAACGCGGCTGGGAAATCGCCGCGCAACGCGCCGTTCTGCCCCAGGCGACGAGTCTGGCCTTTCCATTCACGGTGATCGAGGTCGTGCGTATGGGTCTTGTCTCGGGCTCTGGTGCCGCGCATCAGGATCTGCCGCAACGCGCGCTGGCCGTCGTGGGGCTTGCCGGCTACGAGAACCGCTTCTTTCAGGAGTTGTCCGGTGGCGAGCAGCAGCGTGCGCAGCTGGCGCGTGTCCTGGTCCAGGTATGGGATCCGGTCGGTCCCGACGGCCCGCGGTGGCTTTTGTTGGACGAGCCTGTGTCCAGCCTTGATATCGGACATCAGATCGAAGTGATGGATCTGATGCGAAGCTACGCTGGGCGCGGCGGCGGCGTCGTTGCCGTCATGCACGATCTGAACCTCACGGCGATGGCCGCGGACATGGCCGTTGTGATGGATAACGGGCGCGTTTTGGCCAAGGGTGCCGTCGACACCGTGTTGACCGACGACGTTCTGCAACGGGCCTACAAATGCCGTCTACGCGTCAACTCTATGCCGCGGAACGGTGGGTTGTTCGTGCTGCCGCAAAGTGCCGGGGATGCGGCCTGAACGGTGCGGCGATTTGGGTATTGCCTTTCCCGACAAAAAAAGTAAGAAATAAAAATCCCAGCGGGGTGCCGGATGATGCACCAATAAGCCCGGTCCAGAGTTTTAGCCTTTCGGGGCAGCCTGCGGCCGGGAAAGCCTCCCAAGCACGTGCCTGGCTGCCGCTGCCCCGGAAACGAAGGGAGCGGCTGATGCAGGTCGATGTGTTTGTGGCGAGCGGCGGACCGGGCGCTCTGGGTATCCTGCTGGTCCTGATGGCAGTGGCAACGCTGCCTTGGCGGCGGGCCCGGAGCACCCTGCCAATCCGAAGGCATAGGGCCGATGAAGGGTCCGCACCGAAACGGTGGGGTCTCTGAGATGTGCCGCCAAGCGCACTCGCGCGGTGGGTACCGACTGCAGCAAGGCGAGCGGTTGCTGTCAGACCTTGGACTGAGCGCCCGTGAGACGACCGTTCTGCAGATCGCGCGCTGCTTTTTTCAGAGCTTTGCCCAGCCCGCAAGCCAGGGCTGGCTGACTGCCCATCGTGTTGCTGCCGCTGAGATCCCTGCAGACCACGCACCGGCGACACTCTGTGCGACCCTGGAGATGGTCCAGGGGCTGAGGGTGTCGCGGAGGTCAATCTTCCGCTTTTCGAACCCCTACTGCGCCGCGTGCGGCAACATTCTGACGGCCCATGAACGCTTGCTGATGGCCAGCTTGGCGGAATTTGTCTCAGGACGGCCGGAGGAAGCTCAACGCCACGCCACGCTTTTGTGTGAGGGCAACTGCATGGATGAATTCCTGAGCGGCTGCGAAGCCCTCGCGCGCTGCATCGAGAAATCCACCGTCAAGGTTTAGCAGGCGCATCGCGATACAGTGATGATCGATGCGCGCGAGATACCCGCGCATCTGAGCCCAGCTGGCCGCTTGGATGGGCCGGTTTCGACGCACCCTCCCCTCGGACCAACCGGTTACCAGAAGTAAAAAGCCGCGCCAGGCAGGTAGGCGCGAGGCAGATCCATACCAATGGGCAGCGCGCGGCCTGGCGCAAGCTGGCCGGGCAGAAGATGGGTGTGCGGCCCGCATGGCGAACGCCCACCGGGTGGAGGGATCGTGCCCTGCACCTCGATCCGGCCGAGTGCGGTATCGACCACACGGGTGGGGCTTTCGCGCAGCAATACCGGTGCAATCTGCGGCAGACAGTCTTCAAGGGCCGTGCCCGTGGCGGCGAGAAGCGCGTTGTGGGCGTCACCAGCCGCGCAGCGCAGGCAGAAGCGCGCCTCTTTCCGTCCGAGACCCAGATCGAACAAGCTGCCCGCGTCATTCCGAATGAGCGGGGAGATGTCCGCGCCCAGGCGTGTGATCGTCTTGGCCACCGGAAGGCGGCGTGTCTCGCGTTTGACGGCCAGAACAATCCTCTCCCGTTTCGCCGGGCTGTCCGGCGCATCGAAGCAGAGCGCACGGACGCCATCATCGATCCTCAGCGCAATGGCTCCATTGTTTGTCTCCGCAGTGACCGTCGCCCCCATGGTCCGGCTTTCGGCACGCATGCCCGGTGCAGGCGTGAATTCGGCGACAGCCCCGACGACGCCCATGACCCAAGTTCCGGTGCCCTGCTCCAGACTGGTCCGCACGAAGCTCCGGATCTCTTCGGTGCTCCAGGGAAGACGACGGCAGGCGATGCCGAGCCTCGACATTCGGTCCGGGATTGCGCTCCAGATATCGCGGCGCCATTCGGGCCGCGCGCCGCCCCAGTCGGCGATCTCCTGGGTTGTGCGCGCGCACCCAAGGCACCAGCCGGTCTCGGCATCCATGCGGCAAATACCGGTGCAAGGGCTGACCAGGACGGGTTGAGTCACGGCAAACTCCTTGAGTTTAGGCTCGGGGTCACGCGCGCCGCCGCCCCAACAGCCAGACGAAGAAGATCCCGCCCGCCAGCCCGGTTACGATGCCGATGGGCATGTCCTCCGGTGCCATGACGGTGCGGGCGGCGATATCGGCCCAAAGCAGCAAGATCGCTCCGAGCAGCGCAGAGACCGGCAGGACGCGGGCGAAATCACCGCCCACGAGCATACGGGCGATATGCGGCACCATCAGGCCGACAAAGCCGATGATGCCGGAAAAGGCCACCATCACACCGGTGATCAGCGCGCCCACGGCGAAGACGACAAGCCGGAACCGCGCCACCGGTATGCCGAGGCTCGATGCCGTCTCGTCCCCCACCGTCATCGCATTGAGCGCGGCGGTGCGCGTCATAAGCCAGACGCCGCAGAGGATCAGCACCACCAGCGGATAAATCAGCTGGTTCCACTGCGCGAGCCCGAGCCCACCCAGCATCCAGAAGACGACCGTGTGCGACGCGCGCGGATCACCCAGGAAGATCAGCAGGTTCGCGCTGGCCATCACAATGAAGGACACCGCCACGCCGGCGAGCACCAGCCGGTCGGCGCTTGTGGCGTCGGCCAGCCGGGACACGCCCAACACAACGGCCGTCGCCAGGAGCGCTCCGGCAAAAGCCATCAGCGGCACGGTCAGCAGGCCAAGAAAAAGCCCGGTGTGAAGCAGCGCCAGGATCGCCCCGAACGCACCACCGGAGGAAATGCCCAGAAGGTGAGGATCGGCCAAGGGATTGCGGGTCACCGCCTGAAGGCTCGCACCGACAAGCGCCAACCCCGCACCGACCATCATTGCCAGAAGCGCACGGGGAAAGCGGATATCCCAGACGATGGCTTCGCGCCCGGCCGACCATGTGGGTTCGATCCAACCCGGCGCGACCTTGCCTGCAACGACGCCCCAGACCGTCGCGGTCGGGACCGGAACGGCGCCCACGGAGACGGCGATGGACAGCGACGCGACGAGGGCAATCAGCCCGCCCGGCAAAGTGACCGACAAGCTGGCCAGCCGAAACGGCCGGCGCGCGGGGATCGACGCCTCGCTCACGTCCTCAGTCCGCCGCGAAAGCTGCGGCGAGCGTCTTGACAGCGGCCACGTTGCGCGGGCCCGGCGTCGCCTCGACATATTCCAGCGTCACAAAACGGTCGTTCTTCACCGCGTCGAGCCCGTCAAAGGCAGGGTTCTCCATCATGAAGGCGCGCTTTTCTTCGGCGGTGACATCGCCGTAGTTGACGATCACGATGACCTCGGGGTTGCGCTCCACCACCTCTTCCCAGGTGACGGTGGCCCAGCTCTTCTCAAAATCGTCCATGATGTTGCGCCCGCCCGCGGCCTCGATCAGCGCGGTCGGCATTGCGTAGCGCCCGGCGGTAAAGGGCGCGTCCTCGCCGCTGTCATAAACGAAGACACGCGGGGCCTCTGCCGTGCCCAAACCCTCAGTAAAGGCGGCAAGCTCTGTGCGGTAACCCGAAACCAGCGCTTCAGCGCGGTCCTGGACGTCAAAGATCCTCCCGAGGTTCAGAAGGTCGTTGTACATGTCCTCGATGCTGGCCTTGTCCTTTTCCATGATATGGGTGCAGCTCTCGGTCAGCTCGTAAACCGGAATGCCGAACGGGGCGAGCGTCTCGGGCGTGACCTCTCCGCCGACGCGCATGCCGTAGTTCCAGCCCGCAAAGAACAGATCGGCATCAGCACCGATGAGCACCTCCTTGGTGGGGTATTTCTCGGCCAATTCGGGCAGTTCGCCGACGCCGTCGCGCATCTCGGCATCCAACTTGTTCCAGCCGGAAATGCCGGTGTAGCCCGCCATCCGGTCGGCCAGGCCAAGCACAAGCATCATCTCGGTCAGGTTGATATCGTGGGAAACCGCGCGCTCGGGCGGTGCGGCAAAGGTCACCTCGCGGTCGCAGCTCGGCACGGTCACCTCGGCGGTTGCGGCAGCAGCAGAGCCGATCAGAACCAAAGCGGAAGGAAGAAGGGCGTGTTTCACGGAAATGTCCTTTCGGGATCAAGATGGAATGTAAGGTGAGGGGCGTCGCTCGGGCGAAGCCGTTCGCGCCGGGCGGTGACGGCAAACGCGCTGGAGACCGTGGCCTCGGACAGCACCGCTTCGGGCGGACCGAAGCCCAGCGGGCGCCCGTCCTTGAGCAGCAGGATCTCGTCGCAAACCTGCGTGGCCATGTTCAGATCGTGCAGCGAGGTCACGATGGTCAGCGGCAGGTCGCGGATCAGCGCGAGCACCTCGAGCTGGTGGCGGATGTCGAGATGGTTGGTCGGCTCGTCGAGGATCAAAAGCCGCGGTTCCTGTGCCAGCGCACGCGCGACCATGACCCGCTGACGTTCGCCGCCCGAGAGTGTGCCGAGATGGCGGTCGACAAAGCCGCTCAGATCCAGCCGGTCGAGCGCCGCCGCGATGATCTCGACGTCCCTTGCACCGCCGCCACTGCCATAGCCACGTCTGTGGGGAACACGGCCAAGCGCCACGATCTCGCGGACCGTGAGGGCGAAGTCGGTGGGCTGCTCCTGCAGCACAGCGGCGACCCGCTGCGCAGCCATTCGCGCCGAAATCCGCCAGAGATCATCGCCATCCACGACCACGGTGCCGGAGGCGGGACGGTGGTAGCGATAGAGCAGCCTCAAAAGCGTCGTTTTACCTGCCCCGTTCGGGCCGACCACGCCCAGGACACGTCCCGGAGCCAGTGCAAGGCTTGTCGCATGCAGCAACGGTATCTTGCGCCCCCGCGGTGCCCAGGACACACCGTCGAGCGCCAACGCCGCGCCGGCCCTACTATCGAACGGCACGGGCTCTTCCGATATTGCGGCGCACCAGCGGCCCGCCTTTCCGGACGCGGGTCGCGCTGACCAGCGACAGCGGGCGCAGGGGCGTATCCGTCGAGGCGACGAGCAGGTCGCAAAACACGGCCACCGCGGGCGAGTGCGACGCAAAGGGCTGCGCACGCCCGTACGCCTCCATCGCAGCGCGCCGATACTCAGCCTCGCCGGGCAATGCACCCAGCCACTGCATGTACCCCAAACGGCCGAGCGTGAGCGCTAGCTCAGGCGGCAGCGGGCCCAAATCGAGTTGAAAGATCGTCTTTTCCAGAAGCATCGCGCCCTCCGCGCAACAAGGCAAAGGGCATTCGGAAACGGTGACATCGCGACCTGCGTCTGGTCCATCTCGGTCTCTCCGCTCCGGGGGCACCCCGCCCGGGTTGAGGTGACTGCGGCGCGCGGGTCGCACACCGGAGATGGCAGGTCTCCTGACTTGCGGGTCACTGCTCTCCCGATCCTTCCCGCGCCAAGGGGGCGCAGTGGATGCTTTCGGGGTCGCTCGCCGCTCACAGTTGCGGGGGCAGTCACGGAGTTGGCGCCTGATGGCTACACCGCACCGTGTTCCCTATTAACCCCGCCGGCCATTGGCTTTTGGGGACCATCCCCGCCAGCTAAATAGATCACGCATCGTCGCGCAAGAGAGCGCGGTAAGATGGGACGCTGTGGCGCAGCACGGCACGCCTCTTCTCACAGACGCCCAAAGCATCGACGCTCTCTGCAAATCCACGAGGTTCTGTGTCTCAGATTGAGCATGATCGATTACCTCACTCTTCGGGCGACAGGGTCAAAGCTCGCCTCATCCCGCTGCGCGACTTCTGAGCCCAGGAGAAAGCAGGGTAGTTCAAGGGTAGGTTCGTTGCTTGCATCGGTCGCAGCGAAAGGGCGTCGAGAGCCCTGCACGGAGCCGGTTCCATTAC
>JBCDBB010000111.1:0-12921 GCA_039184415.1 Pseudomonadota bacterium | reverse complement strand
GCCCGACGGGGTGCCGGGCGCAGGATGCACGACCATACCGGCCGGTTTATCGACGACGATGAGCTCCGCATCCTCATGGACAATGTCGAGCGGAATCGCCTCTGGCTGCGCTGCAATCTCGGCGCTTTCGGGCAGGCGCAGCGTGATCTCGTCGCCCGGCCACACCCGCGCCTTCGGGTCCTGCAGGATCTCCTCCCCGCGTGTCACCTGCCCCTCCGCGATCAGCCGCGCGATCCGGGTTCTGCTGAGCCCTGCGGCGTCTGGCACATCGCGGGCCAGCGCCTTATCAAGGCGCCGCGGGGGGTCGTCGGCGATGGTGATCCGCACCAGCGGATCGGAAGGATCGGACGGCATGACAGAAGATCAACTCCCGGAAGGTGAACCGGCCAACCTGCGCTTTCTGCGGTGGCTCGTGACGGTGCTGACCGCGGTCATGATCATCGGTGTGAGCACGATTGTCCTGTTGCTTGTCATGAAGCTCGGCCAAACGCCAGCGCTACCCGCCCTGCCCGATGCGCTGAAGCTGCCTGAAGGCGCCGAAGCCAGTGCCGTGACCTTTGGACCGGGATGGATCGCCGTGGTCGACCGCGGCGAACGCGTGCTGCTCTACGCCTCCGACGGGACCTACCGCGGTGCGGCAGAGTTTTTACCGACGCGCAAGTAGTCCGCGGGCCCGAAAGCGCGACTAAGCGCAGTCGTTTTGCGTATAGCTAGCGTACCATCCAAGGGATAACCCAAGGCGGTGGTTCGTTCTTTCCAACCTTGACTGCCGGAAACTGGTCTCTGTTCTCTTCAAGTACTTCCCACAGGTGATCAGGAATGGTCCAAAGCACACGGGATTGATCGACCATTTGTTTCGGTCTGGCACCCAAACGGATGAAGTTACGACCGATTAGGCTTACGGCGTAATCCCCTTCTATAGTGGACTGAAAGTCTTTTGGTTGTTCTGCAGCAAGTAACCGAGGATGGCTTTATCAGCATCCGTCATGAAGGGGATGAAGGCGAGGAACTCCTGCTTTTCCTTCTCAATCTGTTTCGTTCTTGAAGCTTTGTTTTTCCGTTCGGTCAGAATTCCGCTGACCCACTTCTGACCCTGTTCAGCTGCCGAGGCCAATGCTAGGCATAGAAATAGAACTGTCGCGATGGGTAGACCGTATATGACCCAAACGGACTCGGTCGGTGGTAAAATACTCCATTGGAACATGGCCCGAATAGCTAAGCAGCCGAGTGCCAAGCCGAACAACTGCCAGCCCGACGCCTTAAGTATTTCAAGCCATCTCGGATCGGGGGTCATCTAAGTTCCATTCTAAACGTTCAAGTAACTCGCTCCAGCCGGGCCGGCGTGCGTTGCGAGATACTCCGCGCGTGGCGCCTTCATGAGGCATCATCGCTGGGCGGCATCAGTTTCTTGATCAGATCCTCGGAAATCCGACTACCAGCTCCGGATTGAATTAACTGGCCAGCTTTTTGAATCTTTGCGTAGTTCTTCTTGACCTGTTTTGCGAGTTCGGGATCTTTCTTCCCCCTTCCATCTTCAACAAGATCTTGGTGTATCCAAACGGCGTCCAGCATCTCCTTAAATCCGGTACTTGCATCACCGGAGAGATAGAGGTCGTTTTCAAACCACCATGAACGAGCACGCATCAGCACTTCATCGCGCTGCTGTTGGTCAGCATAAGTGTGGCCCGCACATTCCCGCCAATGGTGCAGTGCTCTCTGATGAGCCTTCATACGTTCCGGCCAGATGGTCGCGGTTAGTTGCGCTCGTTGGTCAGACTTTGTCGCAACGAAAGTGACACCTGCACCTATCGCACCGGTAATCAGAATGCTGGCCGCTTCATCAAGACCGATCCAGCACATGAGCGCACTGATCACCACGCCCACCCCGAAACCAGCCAGCAACGACCACAGAAATTTGGGGCGATCTATCCTTGATTCAAACATCCTAAGCCGCTTCGGGTTGCCTAGAAGTTCCCTAACCCTTTGCAAAAGCCGGGGCCTCCGGATCATTTCCAATAATTACCTGTTATAATTGAGTTTTATGGTACCGCCTCCCTGGCTTGAACAGGGGACCTCTGGATCCACAATCCAGCGCTCTAACCAACTGAGCTAAGGCGGCACGCCGACGGGAATTAGCCCCAGCCCCGTGCGAATGCAAGAGTCTCAGGGCACGGCCAGCCGCTTTTCCCAGCTCTGTTCCACGAGATTCTGCCCGAAACTCTGCACCGGGCGGCTGGAGAGCAGCGCGAAGCCGTTGCGCTCATAAAGGCGCCCGGCAGCGCGGTGGCTTTCGTGGGTCCAGAGCCGCACGGACTGGTATCCTGCCCCCCGCGCGAAGGCCAGGAGTGCGTCGAGCAGCGCCTGGGCGACACCGCTGCCGCGCGCCTCAGGGACGACGTAGAACATCCGAAGCTTTGCGGTCGTCTGATCCAGCCGGGCCATGAAAACGCATCCCAGGCGTGTACCGTCCGGCGCTTCGGCGATCCAGCCCCGCTCGCAGGTCGGGTCATGCCCCTCGATGAACTCCGCGAGGAGGCGCGCGACCAGAACTTCAAAGCTCCGGTCGAACCGTTCGACAGCGGCATAGTGCGCGCCGTGCTGCTCCAGCACCCACCCGGCATCGCCCGGATCCAGCCCTCTCAGGATCATCGCTTCCCCTTGCCGCGCCCCGGCGCATTAGCTAACCGGCTGTGACAAAAGCGGAGGCTGCCCATGGGGATCAACAGCGAAAGCAACATCTCGGCGAATTTGCAGATCGGGCCGACCTCGACCGGCATGGTCCGGCTCTATGTGGAAGCTGACGGGATCGAGGTGCCGATGGACTTCGACCCCGAAGAGGCGCTGGAGATCGCCGAGGAAATCCGCGCCGCCGCCGAAGCCGCAAAGACGGCTAGAAAGCCGGCATAAACCCCGGATCGCGGAGCCCGTGCAGACGGAAGGCCGCGTGGCGCGCGATCTTGCGGGTCAGAGATGACCGTCGCGCCCCGGGCAGGCGGGTCTCCTCGGGCATGCGCACCAGTTCCGCACCATAGCCGTCGGCAATGATAAGCCCGGTCTCCGGCGGCAGGATCTCCGTCGGGAACTCTGTGTCGACCGCCCAGAAGAACCTGTCGCAAAACTCCAGATAGCCGTCCCATTTGCTGTCGGAGGTGAAGTCGGCGCGGCTGGACTTGCACTCGATGATCCAAAGCTCGCCCTTCGCACCGAGCGCGATGACATCCACCCGCAGGCCCGACGCCGGCACGAACTCCTCCGCGCAGGCAAAGTCCAACTCGCGCAGGCAGCGCACCACGCCTCTCGCGAGGCGCTGGCCCGGCGTGAGCTGCGCGAGCGCGGGCTGGGGCGGATCGTCTTGCGGCGGATCTTCGAACATGACGCCGAGTGTGAACGAAGAGTGAACATTTCGCAAGGGGCAGACTGTCTTGACATGATACCAAATAGTATCCATAAGAGATACCGAAAGGTATCATTACAAAGGTGTCCGATGACCGCCCCGCAACCCGTCTTTCGGGCCCTCGCCGATCCGACGCGCCGAGAAATCCTCCGCCTGCTCGCGATGCGTCCCATGAGCGTCGTCGAGCTTGCCGGGGAATTCGAGATGACTCGCGCGGCCATAAAGAAGCATCTGACAGTGCTTCAGGCCGGCGGCCTCCTCACCATGGCGCCGGTGGGCCGCACCCTTGTCAGCACGCTCAAACCGGACGGGTTTCAGCCTGTTTTCAATTGGCTGGAGTATTTTGACCAGTTCTGGGACGACCGCTTGCACGCGTTGAAAACCGCCATCGAAAGGGAACAGAACGATGACTGAGACGATCTCCAAATCCCTCTTCCTGCCCGCGCCGCGCAAAGCCGTTTGGGCCTGGCTGACCGAACCGGACAAGCTGGTTCAATGGTTTCACGCGCCAAAGAGTGCGCTGAAAGACGGCGAAGACTATGCGCTGCTTGGCAAGGACAGCGGCGACAGGCTTTGCTGGGGCACAGTCGAGGAAATGCGCCCGGTCGACTACATGCGCTGGAGCTTTCGTGTGCGCCCGGCCCCCGACGCGGCAGGGACGGTGGAGTGGGTGCTCGAGGATGCCCCGGGCGGAACCAAACTGAGCCTGACCTACAGCAAGCTGCCCGGGGATTCCGACGGCTTCGGCCTGATCCTCTCGCTAGACAAGGGCTGGCACGAGCATTTGCTGAGCCTGCGTGAGGCCGTGGATGCCGCAGCCCTTGCCGAAGCTGCCCCTGCAGCATAACTGTATCGGCGGCGGGTGCTGCCCTTCCCGTGTCTGTGGCAACGTTCCGGTGGCCTTAAGCAAATCCGAGGGGGCTGGCTCTGATGCGGTCGTGGCCGTGTTACCTGGCACCCACCTGTTCAAACAGGTCCTCGGGAATGCACGCCTCCACGGTTGCGCGCGGGCCCGCCGCTTTCCCCAGTCAAGAAGGTGGTGGCTATAATCCGCGGATCAGGGCCGGCTGGCCGTCCGCACCGGCACCGGTTCGCTCAGCATCGCGGGGATCGCATCGCGCTTGCCCCCCTGATCATCATCTTCCTCGCCATGCCCCTGCGGGAGCGACAGGGCGAACTGCACGCCGGCGAAGATGATTCCGTTGAAAACCCACAGCATCAGAACCGCGATCCATCCGACATTCACATGGGTCACAAGATGCCAGAGATTGGCGACATTGAGCCAAAGCAAGACCGCCACGAAGGCCGCCGAGAGCGCGTAGCCGATTCCGACCTGGCGAATATAGAGGCGGATGAGATGGGGCATGCAGGGCGCTCCGGTCTGGTTCTCGTTTAAGTATAGCGCGCGCGGTGATCGCCGGCCAGCGCAGAGGACAGGAAAACGGTCTGGGAGACGAATGTCGGCACGTGGTCGCACCGTGATTTGTAAGACCAAAGCCGTACGACGATCGTCCCCGTGTGCTGCGACGCAGAAATACGCTATATCATGTGGCCAAAAGAGGGACATGATGAGCAAAACGATGAAAACCCGGGCGTTGATGCTCATCGACGTGCAGCGTGGGTTTCTCGATACGAGCCCGAGCGCTTTGCAGAACCTGCGAAGCGCGACAGAGAATGCCGCGAGGCTCCTCGACCATGCGCGCGCCTCGGGCGACCTGCCGATTCACGTCCATAATGCGCCGGTCGGGGGGCACCCGCCCTACCTCTCTGCGGCGCGCGAAGCGGTGGGCATGAGCGCGCGGCTGCAGCCAGTCGAACGCGAACCGGTGATCCTGAAGCGCTCTGCCAATCCGTTCACGAACACTGACCTGCACGGTCTGCTCGCCGATCGGGGCGTGTCGGAGGTGGCCATCTGCGGGGCGCTCAGCCATCTCTGCGTGGACACTGCCGCAAGAGCCGCCCGCGATCTTGGGTATGGTGTGACCGTGATCCACGACGCCTGCGCCACCCATGATTTGAATTTCCGCGGCGCGACCGTGCCTGCCGATCAGGTCCATGCCGCGTTCATGGCGGCCCTGGAGGCGGCCGTCGCCCAAACCGTCAGCACGCGCGACTTTATCGAGAGCGATACGCTCGACGCCGGTCAAGTCCGCAACGCCTGAAGGCGAAGGCCGCCTTGGCAAAAGAGCCGTCCCGGACGCGAGGCTTCAGAAGGCGTCGGGCTGAGCCTCGCGCGCCATATGGTCGAGAACGGCGTTGACAAATTTCGGCTCGCGGCCCTCGGGAAAAAACGCCCGCGCGACATCAACATATTCCACGATCACCACCTTGGGGGGGGTCGTAGCCTCGGTCAGTTCCGCGCCGGCGGCCCGAAAGAGCGCCCGCAGCGTCGGATCGATGCGGCTGATCGGCCATTTCTCCACCAGTGCGCGGTCGGTCATCTGGTCGATCTGCGCCTGCAGGTTCACCGCCTCGGACACCAGCCTTCGAAAGAGACCCAGATCCGCCTCGGCCATCTCGTAGTCTTCAAACCGCTCACCAAACCGGTGGTCGGAGAATTCCTGGATCACCTTCTCCGCCGTCTGGTCACCGGCCTCCATCTGAAACAGCGCCTGCACAGCGAAGAACCGTGCCGCCGAGCGCATGCGGCGCCGATCGTCGGCGCCCCGCGGTTTCGGGGCACGCGCGCGGGTGTCCCCGACGGAAGGCTGGGTGTCATCGGTCACGGAACATGTGTCTTTCGTTCAGGAGGTGGGCTTGAAGCCGATGCCTTTGGTCTGCCCGGACCATTTGCGCGCCAGCGCGATCAGATGCAAGGCCGCCGCCGCCGCACCGCCGCCCTTGTTCTGACCCGCCGCTTCGGCCCGCACCTCGGCCTGGGCCGTGCTCTCGACGGTCAGGATACCGTTTCCGACGCAGGCGCCTGCCAGCCCGAGCAGCGTCAGGCCGCGCGAGCTGTCATTACAGACGGTCTCGTAATGCGTCGTCTCGCCACGGATCACGCAGCCGAGCGCGACATAGCCGTCGAAATCTCCGGTCCGTTCGGCAATGCCAATGGCGGTCGGGATCTCCAGCGCGCCCGGCACCTCGACGGTCTCGTGGGTGGCTCCGGCCGCATCCAGTTCGGTCCGCGCTCCGGCGATCAGCTCATCGGCAATAGCGCGGTAGAAGGGCGCAACGACGATCAGAACCTTCGGAGCCTTCTCGAACGAGGGGCGCGGCAGGACGTAATGTTCGACGGCAGCCATGGGATCACTCCTGCTCGATCGGGCGGGTGCCCTCGATGGTCAGCCCGTAGGCATCGAGCCCGACGACCTTGGGTTGCGGCGAGTTTGTCAGGAGGGTGAGCCGAGACAGACCCAGCGAAGACAGGATCTGTGCCCCGAGCCCGTAGCGGCGGAGCGTCTGCGGGCTGGCATCCTCAGACATCAGCTTCAGCGTCGTGTCACGCAGAAGCACCACTGCGCCCCGGCCCTCTTTGGCGATGATCTCCATCGCGCGGCCGAACTCTCCGGTCCGCCCTGCCCCGCCCAGCCCAACGATATCGAGCATCGGGTCGAGCGCGTGCATCCGGACCAGCACCGGATCATCGCCGGACAGATCGCCCTTGACCAGCGCGATATGCTCGTCGCCATGGCTCTCGTCGGTATAGATCCGCATGGTCCAGTCGCCGCCGAACTCCGAGGTGATGGCGCGTTCGCTACCCAGGCGCACCAGATTGTCGTGGCGGCGGCGGTAGGCGATCAGGTCGCTGATCGTTCCGATCTTGATATTGTGCAGCTGGGCGAAGGCGATCAGGTCGGGCAGGCGCGCCATGGTCCCGTCATCCTTCATGATCTCGCAGATCACACCCGATGGATTCAGCCCCGCCAGACGGGAGATATCGACCGCCGCCTCGGTATGGCCTGCCCGCACGAGCACCCCGCCATCGCGGGCGCGCAGCGGAAAGATATGTCCAGGTGTCGCGATATCGGTCGCCGTCTTCGAGGGATCGATGGCCACGGCGACAGTGCGCGCGCGGTCGTGGGCCGAAATACCGGTTGTCACGCCTTCCCGCGCCTCGATGGAAATGGTGAAGGCCGTCTCATGCCGCGAGGAGTTCTGCGACGCCATCAGCGGCAGGCCAAGCGCATCGATCCGCTCTTCGGGCAGCGACAGGCAGATCAGCCCGCGCCCGTGGATCGCCATGAAATTGATCGCCTCGGGCGTCGCCATCTGGGCGGGGATGACCAGATCGCCCTCATTCTCGCGATCCTCATGGTCGACGAGCACGAACATCCGGCCATTGCGGGCATCCTCGATGATCTCTTCGATCGAGGAGATTGCCTCGCGGTCTGGTATCGTCGGCGGGGAGTAATTGTCTGCGCTGCTCATACGCCGCACATATGCCAGCGAGCGAGGCTTGGCCAGTGGCGAGTGGCGTTACCTCCCACGCCATTTGTCGTCTCATCGACCGATGCTTTGGATGATCTCCTTGGCGTTCGCGTCGTAGTTCTCAATCATGTTTCGCAGCAGGTCGAAATATCCGGAGCGCTGGTCGATCAAACGCTTCATCTCCTGCTGATCGGCGGCTGTCATCTGGTCGCCCCGAGCGGTCAAGGCTTGGAGTTGAGCGTCGATCGCATTGATTTCGTCGGCAATCCTACCGCTGTCCGGCACGAGGACCTGGCCCGCGTCCGGAGCCCGCTCAGGCGCTTGCACTCCGGGCGTCAGCATGCGCTCTGTCAACGGGTTCGGTGGCGGCGGCGCCGACGGCAAGGCCGATTGCGACACCTGGCCCCCCATCGGGCGCTCACCTGCCCCGATCGCGGTTTCGCCGGTTGGCGCCGCAGCCAGAAAGAAAAACTCACCCTCGCGGGCATTGTTCAGCACTGACCGCTGGGGCGTCATGCGGTACCCTGTTCCCGAAAGTTCGGCGCGCAGGCGCTGCCGGACATAGAGGGTCAGCTCGCTCACAGTGACGGCACCGTCGCGCGCCCGGTTCGAGAAGGCAGCATCCGCCTCACCCTTCAAACCATCCAGGAAAACCTGACCAAAATAGCTGCCATCGGCCGTTGCGTAGGCGTCTTCGTCGCCATGCCCTGCAGTGATCAGATGGTGTCCGCGCCGGCCCAGATCCCTCTCCAGATCGGGATCCAGCTCCGACATGATCACATCACCGGCAAGCCCGCTGACGCAGCTGTCGAGCACAAAGAGGACCTGACGGGCGGGACGCAGCGCATCCGCCCATTCGCCGATCTCGCGCATGGAGATCATCGACGAGACGCTGTCCCGGCGCGACCGCGACAGTGGAAGGAACCCACGTTCCACATTGCCGAAATCTTCCGAGACGCCGTGGCCGGTAAAATAGAAGAACACGCGATCGCCCGGCCCAACGCGGCGCCTGAGGTCATCCATCATGACCGTCCGCAGTCGGTCCTTGGTCGCGGCCGCGTCTGTCAGAAGCCAAACACGGTCGAATCCGGCCCGCTCGGTCAGGAAATCGTAAAGCCGCCGGGCGTCCTTGGCCGCACCAGGAAGTCGGTCGAACCGCGCATCGTCATAGTCGCCGATGCCGATAATGACCGCATATTGGCGCCCGGCGGCGGTGAAGCCGGCCCTGCTAAGCGCCCGGGACATCAAGCCTTCGGCGCGCTCGGTGTCGTAGACATAGTCGATATCGCGCCCGGGCGGTGATTGCCCCCAGGCGGGCTGTACGAGGACAAACAATGCGGCCATCAGGATGCCGCGCGCCGTCATTTTTTCTGCGTCCCTTCGCGCATTTTGAAGTAGGCCTGCAACATGTTGAACGCCGCTGCCAGTGCGCCGCACACGGCGATGACAAGGCTAACTATTTCCGAGAAACGGCTCTCTTCACCCATCGAGATAACACCGTCGGGTGGTTGCAGGGACCACCACCAGAAGGCTCCGGCAAGCGCGACCGCCGCGAAGAATGCAATGTAGAAAAGCCTCATGTCCGTTGCCCATCACTGCCAACGACGCCCCCGAGAATGCATGCTTTCGCTGGAAGCGGTCAACAAAAGCATGGCTGAAGGGCGGGTTTTCACGTCGCGGCGATCACGCCAATGGTGGCTGAGACTACCCCTCCCAGTCCTGGAGCCGCGCGACATAGCGGGCCAGCGTATCGATCTCCAGATTGACCTTGTCGCCAATGGCGGCCTCACCCCAGTTCGTCACGGCCTTCGTATGGGGGATGAAATTGATCCCGAACGTCGTCCCGTCGACCTCGTTGACCGTGAGCGATGTCCCGTTGAGCGCAACGGAGCCCTTTGGGGCAATGAACCGCGCCAGCGCATCGGGCGCCTGCAGGGTGACGCGGGTGCTGTCGCCCTCTTCCGACATCGCCGTGATCACCGCCTGACCGTCGACATGGCCCGACACGATATGACCGCCCAGTTCATCGCCCAACCGCAAAGCACGCTCCAGGTTGACCTTGCTGCCAATCTCCCAACTGCCGAGCGTCGTCACGCCCGTGGTCTCGGCCGAAGCCTGGACATCGAACCAGCCGGCATCGCCTTCCGCCTCGCCCGCGCCACGGTCGATGACCGTCAGACACACCCCGTCGCAGGCGATCGACGCGCCAAGATCGATCCCCGAAGGGTCGTAGGCGGTGCCGATGCGCACACGAAGATCACCCTCCTGCTGCAATGCGCGTACGGTGCCGATATCGGTCACGATTCCGGTGAACATGTCAGGGGCTCCTAGACTGCAACGGGCGGCACCATAGCCGTGCGCCGGGCCGTGGCAAGTCAGCCGCGACGCTCCCAGCGGTGCAGGACGTCGCCGCCGACCGCGCGGCTCTCGATCAGATCGAACCGCGGCGCTTCGGAGAGCGCGGAGATGCCGAGCGGGCCGAGGCTGGGCCGCCCTTCGGCGCCAAGGGCAACCCCGGCAGTGAAGCCGATGAGCTGATCGACCAGCCCGGCCTGTAGAAGTGACGCGGCCAGTGCGCCACCCCCTTCGCAAAAGACCGATGTCAGCCCCGCGCGACCGAGGGCCTGGAGCATCCCCTCGGGGTCGAGATGGCGGTCCTGTCCGAGCGGCGCAGCAAGGCAGCGGAGCCCGGCCGCCTCCAGCACCGCGATCCGATCGTCCGACGCGTCGGGTCCGTGCAGGATCCAGACGGGCGCGTCGGAGGCTGACCGGATCAGGCGCGCGCCCTGCGGCAGGTCCAGTCTACGGGAGGCCACGATCCGCACAGGCTGGGCGATCCGGCCCAGATCGCGCACGGTCAACGACGGATCGTCCGCCCGCGCCGTGCCGCCGCCGACCAGTACGGCATCGTGGCGCGCGCGTTCCGCATGGACGAGGCGCCGGGCCTCAGGCCCCGTGATCCATCGGCTTTCGCCCGAGCCTGTGGCGATCCGCCCGTCGAAACTGGTCGCAAGCTTGAGCGTCAGGCGCGGGCGGCCCTGCTGCACCCGGGAGAGAAATCCGGCATGGTCCCGTGCCGCGGCCTCCTCAAGGACGCCTTCGGTCACGGCGATGCCCGCTGCACGCAGACGGGCGAGCCCGCCGCCGTCAGTGCGCGGATCGGGATCGCGCAGCGCCACGACGACGCGCGCGATGCCCGCGGCCACCAGCGCGTCGGCGCAAGGCGGCGTCCGGCCGTGATGAGCGCAGGGCTCCAGCGTGACATAGGCCGTCGCGCCACGCGCCTCATCCCCCGCCTGCGCAAGGGCCACGGGCTCGGCATGGGGACGCCCGCCGGGTTGGGTCCAGCCGCGACCGACCACCCTTCTGTCGCGTATCAGGACGCAGCCGACGGCCGGATTGGGCCAGCATCGCCCCTGCCCGCGCCGGCCAAGCGCCAGCGCATGGGTCATGGCGGCCCTGTCGGTTTGGGCAGCGCCGGTGGGGTTCACTTGTCCTGGGCTGCCGGGGCTGGACGGAGTTCCGACACGAAGCGGTCGAAATCATCGGCCGCCTGGAAATTCTTGTAAACGCTCGCAAACCGCACATAGGCCACGGTGTCGATACGGGCGAGCGTTTCCATCACGATTTCCCCGATGAGCTTGGAATCGATGTCCTGCTCCCCGGTGCTTTCCAGCCGCCGGACGATGCCCGAAATCATCTTGTCCATCCGTTCAGGCTCGATTGGGCGCTTCTGGCAGGCGATCCGGATCGAACGCTCGAGCTTGTCGCGGTCGAAATCCTCGCGGCGCCCGTTGGATTTGATCACGACCAGATCGCGCAGCTGTACCCGCTCGTAGGTGGTAAAGCGCCCGCCGCACTCGGGACAGAGACGGCGCCGCCGGATGGAGACATGGTCCTCGGCTGGGCGTGAATCCTTCACCTGGGTATCGACATTTCCACAGAACGGACAGCGCATGGCCTCTCCTCGGTGACAGGCAGTGGAGCGATACCGTCACTATAGGGACCCGGCAACAAGTTGGGTAGCGCCGATTTACACCTACGAGATAGGGCATGTGCAAATTTGGCGCACAGGCGACAGTTTCGGCCATATCGGACGCTCCGGGCCGCTGCCCAGCCAAGGGCGGTCGTTCGCCAGACCGAACCTGTGCCGGCCATTATCACGGAGGCTGCCGCGCCTCCCCCTAGGAAACTCGATCAGTCGGGGTTGAAACCGGGGAAGTCGCGATTGCAGAGCGTGCGCGCGTGGCCGATGGTAAGGCTCTCTCCGGCCCGCCGCGTATTCACGAAGATCCCCGAGCTTCTGCCGCTGCCCGGCGGAGCGACGATGAACTTCGCGCTGCGCCCCCCGGGATTGTTCACGGACGGACCGGCGGGCGACGTGAGCAGGACACGCGCGCTCGGCGGTTCACCGAGCCGGCGTTGAGCATAATCGCCTGCGGCGCAGAAAAACCCCTTAGAGCTGGAGTTGCCGCGGGGAATGACCTCAAATCGCCCATCCCCGAGAGGATGCACGAGAAAACCGTTCGACGCCCGGAAGACCGCATCGGCACGGTTGGGATTGCCGGCCTGGTCACAGCCGACCAACGCCATGGCGAGGATGGACACCGCAAAGATACTGGCCCGCATGGCGCATACTCCTGATCTGTCTGGCACAATCATCGCAGGGACCGGATGGGCCAGCAACCGTCGCAGACCGTTCCCTCACGCAAGGTTGCGCGCCTGTCACGGCCCCACGGAAGGCAGGCATCGCAGAGGTCGAGCTGTGCGGTCAGCCCGTCCCCGTCCGCGCGGCTACTGGTCGAGGAAACTGCGCAGCTTGCGCGAGCGCGAAGGGTGCTTGAGCTTGCGCAGCGCCTTGGCCTCGATCTGGCGGATCCGTTCGCGGGTCACGCTGAACTGCTGGCCGACCTCTTCGAGGGTGTGGTCGGTGTTCATCCCGATGCCGAAGCGCATCCGTAGCACCCGTTCCTCGCGCGGGGTGAGGCTCGCCAGAACCCGCGTCGTGGTCTCTTTGAGGTTTTCCTGGATGGCGCTGTCGAGCGGCAGAACGGCGTTCTTGTCCTCGATGAAATCGCCCAGCTGGCTGTCTTCCTCGTCGCCGATGGGCGTCTCGAGGCTGATCGGCTCCTTGGCGATCTTCATCACCTTGC
>JBCDBB010000110.1:0-12957 GCA_039184415.1 Pseudomonadota bacterium | reverse complement strand
CTGTCATGTGCGGATTTGCATGTGTCCTTTCCCCAGCCGGAAAAGACTGCATCTATGAAATGACGGACGCGATCATTCATCGCGGCCCGGATTCCGATGGGTTTTATTTGGATGATCAGGTTGCCTTGGGGAATCGGAGGCTCAGCATCAACGACGTCGACGGAGGACGCCAGCCGATTTCGAACGAGGATGAGGACATTCACCTCGTTTGCAATGGCGAGATTTACAACAGCCCTGATTTGAGACGAGATCTTGAGGCGAGAGGCCATCGCTTCAAGACCGGAACCGATATCGAGGTCATCCTGCATCTGTATGAGGATTTCGGCGTTGATTGCGTGAAGCATCTCCAAGGCATGTTCGGCTTTGCGCTCTGGGATGCGAGAGAACGACGGTTGTTCATTGCGCGCGATCATCTCGGACAAAAGCCGGTCTTCTACTATCATGACGAGACCCAATTCCTTTCAGCGTCGGAAATCAAAGCTGTCTTTGCTTCGCGCCGGGTGCTGCCAGAAGTCGATTTGGACGGATTATGGCACTATGTCTCTCTGCGCTACCTTCCTGATGAGTATACGCTTTTTAAGGGCATTCATAAGTTGCCAGCCGGATCCTGCCTCACCGTCGAGGACGGACGGGTCAAAGTCTGGCGCTATTGGGATGTCTCTTTTGTCTCAAAGACATCACTTCGGGAAAACGACGTCGTTGAACAACTGAATGACATTGTTCGGGCCACGACGAAATCCCACCTGCTGAGCGATGTTCGAGTCGGCGCCTTTCTGAGCGGTGGCATCGATTCAAGCCTCATTTCCGCCATCATGTCCGAGACGAGCAACGATGGTCCGGTCCCAGCCTTCTCGATCGGAGTGAAGGAACGTGGGTTCAACGAGCTGCCCTATGCCGAGATGGTCGCGGACCGTTACGGACTGGAACACCACAAGGAAGTCGTCGAAGCGGATCTGATAAATCTGCTCCCGACAATGATCCACCATATGGATGAGCCGGTGGATCCCTACGGCGCCGGCGTCTTCCTCGTCTCGCGGCTGGCCAGCAAACATGTGAAGGTCGTCTTGACCGGTGATGGCGGCGACGAGAACTTTGCCGGTTACGACCGCTTTGCAGGCGAACGGATTCTCGACTGGTACTGCCTCATGCCTGCCCGCTTCCGCCGTGACGTCATGCAGCGGTTGGTTGACCGGATCCCGGAATCCTTCGGGTACAATAGCCTCGCGCAAAAGGCCCGCTGGATCAACAAGATGTCGCTCTATCCTCGACAGGAGCGCTACGCCCACGCCATGAGCATGCTGCGCTTTTCGGGCGAGGCGAAGAAGGAGCTGTTCTCCGAGACCGCCCGGGCGTCGGTCCGCGACGAGGACACCGTGGGCAAGGTCCTGAAGTTCTTCGGCGCCGAGAATGCGGACGATATCGTGGACAGGATGCTCTACACCGATCTGATGACCCGGATGCCGGACCAGCTTCTGGTCACGGTGGACCGTATGAGCATGGCGCATTCCCTGGAAACCCGCGCGCCGCTCATCGATCATCGGCTGGTCGAATTCGCAGCCACCATTCCCGGTGAGATGAAACTGCGCCGGAACCGGATCAAGCATCTGCTGCGCAAAGTGTCCGAACGATATCTGCCGAGGGAGCTGATCTACCGGCGCAAGCAGGGCTTCGGCTTTCCGCTTGGCATGTGGATGCGGGGCGATCTGCGGGGCTTCGTCGAGGAGCTTATCGCGTCATCACGTTTCGTGGAGATGGGCATCTTCGACCCGAACTATATGCGGGCACTTCTGGACGAACATGTCTCGGGCCGGGTCGATCACAGTTACAGGCTTTGGCTTCTGGTATCGCTAGAGTTCTGGTACCGGCTCAAGATCGAGCAGGAAGACATTGAAAGCCTCTCGCATGAAATTGCTGCGCGGCGGTCGATTGCTGCGGAGTGAGCCGCGGTCGTAGCGGCGCGCATCATCACGTGCCAGGCTGACTGCGGAGCGCGAAGAGGCCGCCGAGCAAGGATGTCGCCATGGTCACGGCGCGGATGATCACGGCCACTGCCAACCCTTCCGCCGCTGACGCACCGGCGCCCGCCAGCAAAACGCTGAAGCAGAACTCCCACCAGCCGATATTGTTCGGCGACACCGGAATCATCGACAGAAGCAGAATCACCGGAGTGACGACCATGATGTCGAGAAACGCCGGCTGGAATCCGATTGCCAGACTGGCGACATAGACATTGACCACCGCCACCATGTGAAAGGCGAATGAATAGGCTAGGCTCAAAAGCAGCAGCCGGCTATTGCCGCGGTACTGCGCGATCTCGTTCAACAGCGCCTCGACCTTGTGCGCTATGCGGCGGACCACAGGAATTCGGTCGACGAGGCGGACGCTGAGCGCGAAGGCGGCAGGCATAAAAAAGGCCGCCACGCCTACTGCAGTTGCGGTCACCGACAGGATCAGCGGGACGGCGATCAGCGGATTGTCGAGAATGCCGGGGTTGATGATGCAGCCCACCGAGGCGAGCAGGGCAAGCCCGACCAGGCCAGTGGCGCGCTCCATAACGACCGAGCCCGCCGATGTCGAATAGGACTTGATCTGGCGACCCACCAGATAGACCCGCGCCAGATCCCCACCGAACATGCTGGGTAGAAAATTGCTGTAGAAGCGGCCGATCAGGTAGAGTTCGTAGAGCCGCCACCAGGGCAGGTGAAACCCCCTGTCTTTGAGGAATAGGCCCCATTTCCCACTACTGATCCCGTCGGTCGCGATGGTCACGGCGACAAGGGCCAAAATGAACTCCGGCCGGACGCTCGCCAGCATCTCGACAAGCTTGCGACCGTTGTCATTCCAGACCAGAAGTGCCGTCATCAGGCCGACGCCGATGGCAGTCTTCAGGATCGATTTCCAGCTCATGGTGCGGCGCGCTGCGGCGTCGGAGGCGCCCTTGCGCGGAAGGGAGGGTGCTCCGTTCTGCGCTTCTTGTCCGAGGCCGGCCCGGGCCTCGGTCGGCTCGTCCGCCCTGTGTGTCGGTGGTTTCATGTTTGGCTGGTTTCGCGGTCGTCGCGATAGCGCAGGACCTTTGCAGGAATACCGCCACAAATCGAAGCCTCAGGAACGTCTCGCGTCGCCACCGCGCCGGTGCCAAGGACAGCGCCGCGGCCGATGGTGACACCGCCCAGAACCGAAACATCCGCGCCCAGCCAGACACCGTCCCCGAGACGCGTGCCGCCTGAATCCTTAGCCCCTTGTTGGGCAATGGGGATGTCCAGCCGGTCCATATGGTAGTCCCCGCCGCTCGTCAGATAGCATTGCGGACCGATGACCGTGTCGGCGCCGATCTCCAGAGGGTTGTTCATGCCGAGCGACTGGATCACCGAATAGGCTCCGATGCCGCACCGCTCACCGATGGATGCGGTGCCGTTCTTGCAGGAAATCACCACGCCATGAGACAGCATCACACCGTCGCCCAGGCGGATCGACTCGTCAGCGGCCGGGCTGCGGGCGTCGAGAACGCAGTTTTCGCTGATCACTACACGGGCGCCGATATGGATCCGGTGCGGGTGCATCAGACTTATCCCGCCGCCGAAAACCGCTCCTTTCCCGCAACTTCCGAAAAGCCGCGGCCAAAACAGCTTGCGCAGGACCAGTCCAAGGGCGCCCGGCACCCCGGACAACAGGCGGCACCATTCGAAATAGAGCAGGCTCAGGAATGAACTGCGGCCGACGATCAAAGCCTGATAGCTGGCAAGCGGGGATTGTCCGGAGGTGACTTCGGCATGGGTTTTCCCAAGCGTTTCTGGAGAAGGCGCGGTCATGACAGGGTCACCGGCTCCGCGACTCTTGATGCCGCGCTGTGGTTTGGCCCAGGTTCGCGCCATGTCCAGTCGACTCGCAGGGCCGCGTGTCGCCTCCAGCGGGCCGGCGCGTGGTAGTCGGCTGTTCCTGCCGCAACAGTCCTGGGTGACTTCTACAAGGATGCGTGACGGACTGCGGAGCGTCTTGCCGCAAGGGGCCGTACTCTCGCGAAATAGTGGACACGGGGCGGTTCAAAAACTTCTGAGCGCGCAAACGGCCAGGACGCGTCGCGGCGCGGCGACCTCTGGTCGAAAGGCCGCGGTCGGAGCGCGATGGAACGGCTGCACAAATGGCTAACGTTTTGGCGGCACAGGCGGCGGCGGTTTGCGCAAGCCAGATCGGTTTCTTCATTTCTGACAATCCTTCGCACCTCTGCGGACCGCTTTGTGCACCATACAATCGCGTCAGGTCTCAGCCAAAGAAATTAGAGAACCACTGCAGAGTGCGACCTTGGCTCGGGGTGCGCCTCCGTTCGCAGATGCTCTGCAGAGTTTTCTGTATGGTCTTTTCATTGATCCAACGGTTGCCAGTCGCCGGGTAGGGCGCCCGCGCGTCTGAGGCGGAACGGGGCGGGACGCTGGGCCACTTCGAAAAGGTTCGGGCTCATACCCCGGGAAGGCTTCCTTCGCCATGGCTCGACATGCCGGCGGACACCTTTTCGGTCGCTTTGGCCGCGAGCTCTTCGGGCAATACGAGGTTCGTCACGATGGAGATGAACGCGGCAGGTAAACGGCCGCTGGTCATCAGCACCGGGATCCTATCGGGCAGATACGATACCGCTTTGGGGTCAAGCTGCAGCCCGAGCCCGATGGAGAGCGAGGTCGCAAAGATCGCCATGTTCCGGCGATTCCAGTTGAGGTCGGACAGCCTGGAGATATCCATGGCTACGACCATGCCGAACATCGCGATCACGCTGACGCCCAGCACCTCAATCAATATCGTACGGATCACCGCGCCGACCTTCGGTATCAGCCCACAGAGGATCAGGAAGAGCGCACCGATGGTCGCGACATGGGGGCTTAACGCGTCGGTCATCGTGATCAGACCGACACTCTGGCTCAAGGATGTGTTGGGAAAGCCGCTTAAGCTGACTGCGACGGCACTGCCGACACCGTCGGTAGAGGTGGCGCTCTGGGTCTTCTGTTCCGCGGCCTCGCGTCCGGCGCCGCCCCGGGTAATGCCCGAGACGTCGCCCACCGGTTCGACCGCCGGTACGACGGCCGTCGGGCAGACGCCTATAATGGTGGCAATGCTGAACTCAAACCAGTACTTGAACGGCTTGGGGCAGGGCGAGCGCGGCGGCGCGGTCCCGGCTGGTCATGATCGCCTCAATGAACACCAATCCGATGGTTGGCGCGCAGATAAACTCCACAGAGATTCCGAGAACGACGGCGGAGACCGACAGCATAGAATTTCGGTGCCGACGTCGCCCCGATCACGATCAGTGCTGCAGACCGGTTCAGCAGGCGGCCATGTTCCGGCTGCTTGATCGCCGGAACGCCGCCGGTGGCATACTGGATGCCGACCTTCACCGGCTCGCCCCCGATCATCGTGAAGAGCGGCTCGGTGACAAGCGGCGGCGGGGCAAAGCGGATGCGCCCGACGAAGGCTTCGAAAACGGTGTGAAAGGGCCTCCCCGACCAGCACCCCGGCGAAGAGCGCCGGCAGAGCCTGCACACTCTTGCCGGCGACCAGCGGGATCATGACCGGGATGAACGCGAAGCTGGTGCCCTGAACGATGGGCAGCCGTGCGCCGTCGGGGTCGAACCCGATGGTCTGGATCAGGGTCGCGACACCGGCAAAGAGCCCTGACATCTGGATCAGCTAGGCCATTTCCGGAAAACACTGGCCGCTGGCATCCGATCCGAACCCGAAGCCCGCGGCGCCAGCGATGATGATCGCGGGCGTCACGTTGGATACGGACATCTTAGTCACATGCTGGTTTCCGAGAGAAAGCGCCTTCTGCAGGGGCGGCGTTCAACGCGGGCCACGCAACTGCTCCGGTGTACTGCGCGATGCATCTGAACTGGAGGATCTTTTCGTCACTTCACAGACGTCCAGCCCGGCGGCGCGGAGATGCGCACCGGTACATCGAGGTGGTATTCCTCAAGATTGCCTCCCGATCCGATACGGTCGATTACGGCAAAGAGCCCGGAGCCGCCGATCGGGGCGAGCACCCCGTGCCAAATGTTCCGCGCCAGGTTCACCGCCTGGTGCGGGGCGGCCAGGAACGCCTGCACCGGGCCCGGCGTGCCATCGCGGTCCTCGGCCACGGTCACGAGGTAGGCGCTCCCGCCCATGGGAACAAAACACTGCGAGCCGAACGGATGGCGTTCCAGCAAATCGCAGCGATAGGGCAGGGTGAAGGTCTCGGAGTGAAAGAGGCTGAGGCCGATCTGTCCATCGACCGCCTCCAGGCGCGCAAGATCGGTATAGCGTTCGCAGCGCCCGCCATTGATCAGCACGGTCGGGTCGCCGTCGGTGTCGATCACCTCGCCAAAGGGCGCAAAACTCGCCGGGTCGATCGGCGCCGCCGTCAGCATGGTATCGGCCAGGCCGCGCGCGCAGCACACAGCAGCGGCATCTGATGCGGTACGCCTCTGCCGTCGTGGTCGGCTTGAGTACGTCCCTCGCTTTTTCGGCTCACGACAGGCGCGGCTGTCCTGCATGACGGGAGCAGGGGCGTTTCGTCTAGGATGGGAAGGAAATCAGGCATTGAGATCGTTTTGCAGTGTTGGCTGAAGGATTGGGCGCGCGCAGCTTCGCGGCGTCAATCGGTTTCTGACGAAATGGTCCAACTGTGGCGACAAAGAGGCTGGAGACGCAGAAATTCGGCGCGCTTGCTGCGACGGATATCCGCGCGTAAAAAAGGGGTTTGAGTGGCGCATCCTAACTCGCGATCGCGGGCCGTGATTCATCGCGGCGCTCCAGGTGCGAGAGGCGCGTCCCGTAAGCTCCGTTAGCCACATCTCCCATGACATCTCCGACGACGTCCCGGTTGCAAGACGATGCTCCGAGACGGCCCGCGCGGTCCGCGAGGTCCCCAGACCGCGGCATTCCGGGCTCGCTTGCCGCGCAGCGCCGGCCCCGTCGGTCCGGTCACGAAGCTCAGCGTTGCGCTTTGGATCCGAGAAACCTCCTCGCCATCGCGCGACACCCGGGATAAAGCGCGCGTATGACCGATCGCGAAACCATCCTGTTGACGCTGTCTCCCTCGCCCATTCGCCGCAGGATGGCCGTCGCAGTGCTTGGGGGGACAGGCGGCCTCCTGATCTGGCTGGCGTTGACCGCCCCGCAATCGGCCCCCCTCTGGCAGGTGCTTCTCATTGCGTTCGGCGCCGGTGCGCTCTGGGCCGCATACAAACTGTGGCAGGCCACGATGGAGCATCTGGTGCTCACGTCCCATGAGCTTCGCAGCAGCGACGGCACAGTGCTTTGCGATCTCGATGCGGTGGTCGGGATCGACCGCGGCGCCTTTGCCTTCAAACCCTCGAACGGCTTTGTTCTGAAGCTTGCGCACCCGTCGGGGCCGCGCGGCTGGGCCCCGGGGCTGTGGTGGCGGACAGGCAGCAGGATCGGAATCGGCGGGGTTACACCGGCGGCACAGGGCAAGATGATGGCGGAACTTATTGCGCACACCATGGCCGAACGCGACGCCTGAGCCGAGATTCGCTGTCGCTCCTTTAACGATTCGGGCGTAGCGTCCGAAAATGGCACCCTCGGTGTCGGCGTTGCAGGGAGGTGACAATGAATATTCAGGAAACAGCGATTTCACAGGAACCGACATTTCGCCAGTCGGTCGACCTGATGTTCAACCGGGCCGTGGCCCTCATGGATCTGCCGCCCGGCCTGGAAGAAAAGATACGCGTCTGCAACGCGACCTACACGGTGCGGTTCGGGGTCCGGTTGCGCGGCCAGATCACCACCTTCACCGGCTACCGGTCGGTCCATTCCGACCATATGGAACCGGTCAAGGGCGGCATCCGTTTTGCCTATGGCGTCAACCAGGACGAGGTCGAGGCGCTTGCCGCACTGATGACCTATAAATGCGCGCTGGTGGAGACGCCCTTTGGCGGGTCCAAAGGCGGGCTGCGTCTCGATCCGCGGGAGTATGACGAATATGAGCTGGAGCTGATCACCCGGCGGTTTGCCTATGAGCTGATCAAGCGCGACATGATCAATCCGGCCCAGAACGTTCCCGCGCCCGACATGGGCACGTCCGAGCGCGAGATGGCCTGGATGGCCGACCAGTACGCGCGCATGAACACGACCGATATCAACTCTCGCGCCTGTGTGACCGGCAAACCGCTGAACTCGGGTGGCATCGCGGGACGGGTCGAGGCGACCGGCCGCGGTGTGCAGTACGCGCTGCGCGAGTTCTTTCGCCATCCCGATGACGTCGCCAAATCCGGCCTTGCAGGCACCCTGGAGGGCAAACGGATCGTCGTGCAGGGGCTCGGCAATGTGGGGTTCCATGCGGCGAAGTTCCTCAGTGAGGAAGACGGCGCGATCATCACCGGTATCGTGGAGCGAGACGGCGGACTCTGGCGCGACGAGGGTCTCGATATCGACGGGGTCCATGACTGGATCAGCCGCCATGGCGGGGTCGCGGGCTACCCCGAAGGCACCCATATCGCAGAGGGCACGCTGCTGATGGAAGAGCCGTGCGACATCCTGATCCCGGCGGCGGTCGAGGGGGTGATCAACCTCTCCAATGCCGAGAACATCAAGGCGCGGCTGATCATCGAGGCCGCGAACGGCCCCGTGACCTATGGTGCGGATGAAATCCTGCGCAACAAGGGTGTGGTGATCATCCCGGACATGTACGCAAACGCGGGAGGTGTGACCGTCAGCTATTTCGAGTGGGTCAAGAACCTCTCCCATATTCGCTTCGGCCGGATGCAGCGCCGTCAGGAAGAAGGGCGCCACCAATTGGTGGTCGATGAACTCGAGCGGCTCGTATCCGTCACCAATAGCGGGCTGTCGCTCTCGCCCGGCTTCAAGGAAAAGTACCTGCGCGGCGCCGATGAGCTGGAGCTTGTGCGCTCAGGCCTCGATGACACGATGCGCATCGCGTACCAGTCGATGCGGGAGAAGTGGCAAAGCGGCGAAGAAGTACAGGACCTGCGCGTCGCCGCCTATCTCGTCGCCATCGAAAGGGTCGCTGCGAGCTATCGCGCCAAGGGCCTCTGATCCACGGGATGGGGTGCGCCGGACCAGCCACGTTTCTTCGGCTGGCCGGCGGGTGCGGGCGCGCGATGTCCCGGCGCATGCCACGCGCGGGTCCGTTCCGGTTGCGTCCGCGATATCGGCTGCGCGGTGTGGTGCCGTACGATCGGTGGGCTGCGATCCTTCGGACAGGCTCCTCGACCCTTAGGGCCGGCCCGCCCGACGGCCCGCTCGAACCTCAGCAGCGCGTAACGCCGCGCTGGACAGCCGCCCGTACAAGGCCAATATCGTTCCTATGAGCCTGCCTGACAGATTCCTCGAAGAGCTTCGCGCGCGGATCTCCATCACCGATGTGATCGGCCGCAAGGTGACCTGGGACACAAGGAAATCGAACCCTGCGAAAGGCGACATGTGGGCGCCGTGCCCCTTCCATCAGGAAAAGACCGCAAGTTTCCACGTCGATGACAAGAAAGGCTTCTACCACTGTTTCGGCTGCCAGGCCTCAGGCGATGCCATCACCTTTGTGCGCGAGACCGAGAATCTCGGCTTCATGGAGGCGGTCGAACTGCTCGCGCGTGAGGCCGGCATGGAGATGCCGGCCCAGGACCCTGCGGCCCAGGCCCGGGCCGAGGCGGGGGCACGGCTGACCGACATCGTCGAGATGGCCGTGCAGTTCTACCGGCTGAGGCTGAACAGCGGTGCAGGCGCCGCGGCGCGCACCTATCTCGAACAGAAACGGGGCCTCGGGTCCGACGCGCAAGAGCGGTGGGAAATCGGGTTCGCACCGGACGGATGGCAAGGGCTCTGGGACCATCTGCGCGGCAAGGAGGTGCCGGCCGACCTGATTATGGAGGCGGGGCTCGCGAAGCCTTCTTCCAAGGGCGGCAGCCCCTATGATGTGTTCCGCAACCGGATCATGTTCCCCATCCGCGACGCACGTGGACGGGCCATCGCCTTTGGCGGCCGCGCGATGGACCCAGGGGACAGTGCGAAATATCTGAACTCGCCGGAGACACCGATCTTCGACAAGGGGCGTTCGCTTTTCAATCACGGACCCGCCCGGGCGGCAGCCGGCAAGGAGGCGCAACTGATCCTGGCCGAAGGCTACATGGATGTGATCGCGCTGGTGGAAGCCGGGTTCGCCGGGGCGGTCGCGCCGCTCGGGACGGCTGTGACCGAACACCAGCTGGCTCTGTTGTGGCGGATCGCGCCCGAGCCGGTCATCGCGCTCGACGGCGACACGGCGGGGGTGCGCGCAGCCCTGAAGATGATCGATCTAGCGCTGCCACGGCTGGAGTCCGGGCGCAGCCTGCGCTTTTGCCTTCTGCCCGAGGGGCAGGACCCCGATGACCTGCTGCGCGCCGGAGGCGCCAAGGCGATGGCCGATCTGCTGGTCGAGGCCCAACCGATGTCGGCCCTGCTGTGGCAGCGCGAAACCGAGGGCAAGAGCTTTGACAGTCCGGAGCGCCGGGCGCGGCTTGACCAGCGGCTGCGCACGCTCCTGGGGCAGATCCCCGACGCGGACGTCCGCAACCACTATGGCGCCGAATTCAAGCGTCTGCGTGGCACGCTCTTCGGTACCGCGCCTTCACACCGGAGCGGCCGCGGCAAGCAGGCTCCGTCCGCCGGTCCGACGGTATCGATGCGCCGGTCGCTACTGGCGGCGCAGGATGCAGGGGCCCAGGTGCGCGAAGCCTTTGTAATCGCGCTGCTCCTGCGCCATCCAGCCCTGATCGCGGAGCATGCCGACGCGCTGGAGCGGAACCCGCCGCTCGATCCCGATTGTGCCAGCCTTGCAACCGCGCTTTTGCGCACCACATCAAGTGAACCGGACACGGTGCGCGGCGAGATCGAGGCGGAGCTTGGTCCTGTGCTTCTTGACAGGGTTGCCGGGGCTGCCCATGTGCGACTGGCGATCAACGTGCATGTCGGCGCGGACGAAGACCGTGCCAGAGCGTGTCTGGCCGAAGAACTTGCCAAGCTGGAAGGGGAGCGCGGCTTGCGTAACGAAGTGGCCGAGGTTGAGGCGGATCCTGATCCAGAACATGGCGAACAGAGCAAATGGCGGATCGCCCAGGCGACGCGCGCGCGCGACGATGCATTGCGTGCCATGGCCGAGGACAGCACCGAGTACGTCACCGGACCGAACGGCGCACAGCTCGACAGGTCGGAGCGCGATGCGCTGCACCAATTGCTGGGCCGTATTTCCAACAGGTCCGAGAAATGATCCCGCTTTTGCTATTTAACGAAGAAATGGTCAGGTTTACAGGCTAGACCTCCAAGACGAATCGCGATTCGCCCGCGATTCGCCATGCCGACCGCGACACACGCCCCATAAGGAGCACTTCATGGCCGCCAAGGACACCGACGATCGCAAGCAGACAGAAACCGACGCTGAACCGATGCTCGACATGAGCCAGGCGGCGGTGAAGAAGATGATCGCCGAGGCCCGAGAACGTGGCTACATCACCTACGACCAGCTCAATCAGGTCCTGCCCCCCGATCAGGTGTCCTCCGAACAGATCGAGGATGTGATGTCGATGCTCTCCGAGATGGGCATCAACATCATCGAAGAGGAAGAGCAGGAAGAGGCCGAACAGCAGGGCTCCACAGCCGTTGCGACGACCAACAGCGGGACGGCGGTTGCGACCTCGTCGGGCGAGACCGAAAAGCTCGACCGTACCGACGACCCGGTGCGCATGTATCTGCGCGAGATGGGTTCGGTGGAACTGCTGTCGCGCGAGGGCGAGATCGCCATCGCCAAACGCATCGAGGCCGGACGGAACACCATGATCGCCGGGCTCTGTGAAAGCCCGCTGACGTTCCAGGCCATCACCATTTGGCGCGACGAACTGCTGACCGAAGACATTCTTTTGCGGGATGTGATCGACCTGGAGACGACCTTCGGCCGTTCTATGGAAGAGGACGGAGACGAGGAACCGGCCCCGGTTGTCGCGCCGGCGGCCAATAGCGACGCGCCAGCTGCGGCGGAGGCGCCGGAAGAGCTCGATGCCGACGGCAACCCGATCAAGCGGGACGACGACGACGATGAGGAGGACGCGGCGAACCTGTCGCTGGCGGCCATGGAGGCGACGCTCAAACCGCGGGTCCTTGAGGTGCTCGACCGGATTGCCGACGATTACGCGCAGCTGTCCGACATGCAGGACCAGCGGATCTCGGCGACCCTCAACGAGGATGCGAGCTTTTCGGAGCGGGACGAAGCCACCTATCAGAAGCTGCGCTCGGAGATCGTTGAGCTGGTCAACGAACTCCATCTGCACAACAACCGCATCGAAGCCCTGATCGACCAGCTCTACGGCATCAACCGCCGGGTCATGTCGATCGATTCCAATATGGTGAAGCTGGCCGATCAGGCCCGCATCAACCGGCGCGACTTCGTCGATGCTTACCGCGGCTATGAGCTTGACCCGACCTGGGTCGAGCGGATGGGCGAAAAGACGGGGCGCGGGTGGCAGGCGCTCTTCGAGCGCTCATTGCCCAAGATCGAACAGCTGCGCGCCGAGATGGCCCAGGTCGGCCAGTATGTCGGGCTCGATATCTCGGAGTTCCGCCGCATCGTCCAGCAGGTCCAGAAGGGCGAAAAGGAGGCCCGCCAGGCCAAGAAGGAAATGGTCGAGGCCAACCTGCGTTTGGTCATCTCCATCGCCAAGAAATACACGAACCGCGGCCTGCAATTCCTTGATCTCATTCAGGAAGGCAATATCGGACTGATGAAGGCGGTCGACAAGTTCGAGTATCGCCGCGGCTACAAGTTTTCCACCTATGCGACATGGTGGATCCGCCAGGCGATCACGCGCTCGATTGCGGACCAGGCGCGCACGATCCGCATCCCGGTCCACATGATCGAAACGATCAACAAGCTGGTCCGAACCGGCCGCCAAATGCTGCACGAGATCGGCCGCGAGCCGACGCCGGAGG
>JBCDBB010000109.1:0-13121 GCA_039184415.1 Pseudomonadota bacterium | reverse complement strand
GCAGAGATTGCCGGACATGCCGAAGCGGACCTCTTCTTCCGTCGGCCTCGGGTTTTCCTGCAGCAGCCGGTAGGCGCGGGTGATCATGCCGGGCGTGCAGTAGCCACATTGCAGCCCGTGATGTTCGCGGAACATCTCCTGCAGCACATGGAGCCCGTCCGGTCCGGCAAAGCCTTCGACCGTGGTGATGTCCGCTCCGTCGGCCTGGGCCGCGAACACTGTGCATGATTTCACGGATTTTCCGTTCAGATCCACCGTGCACGCCCCGCAATGGGAGGTTTCGCATCCGATATGGGGACCGGTGAGATTCAGGTCTTCGCGCAAGACATGGATCAGGAGTGTGCGCGGTTCGCACTCCACCTCGTGGCTCTCGCCGTTCACGTTCAGCTTGACTGTCATCTGGCTCATGGAGGGCTCCTCAGGCGCGCGACCAGGCGCGGGCGATGGCGCGGCGCAGGATGACGCCGGCGACATGTTGCTTGAATTCGACGGGGCCGCGATTGTCGTCGGTCGGATCGATATCGCCGAGCATCGCATCGACCGCGGCGGCGACCGCCTCGGACCCGCAGTCCGTACCGACGAGATCGGCGCCCGCGGTTTCGGACCAGACCGGCACGTCGGAAAGGTTCGTCATCGCGACAGAGGCGTTGGCGACGACGCCATCGCGCTTTTCGATCAGCACCGCCGCGGCGGCGGTCGCATAGTCACCGATCTTGCGCTTCTGCTTCTCATAGGCGTAGCCGCGCGCATGGGTGGTGAGGCGGACGGCGGTCAGGATCTCTTCGTCCTCTCGCGCGGTGGTGTAGGCGGCCTCGTAGAAGTCGCGCGCGGCGATTTCGCGGGCGCCGTCGGGCCCCTGCAGCAGGAAGGTCGCGTCGAGACACTGCATCACGCCGGGCATGTCATTGCCGGGGTCGCCGTTCGCGATATTGCCGCCGATGGTGCCGCAATAGCGCACCTGCGGATCGGCGATCTGGAGGGCGGCCTCATGCAGAATGGGCACGACCCGTGCGATGTCCGGGCTGTCGATCACCTCATGCTGGCTGGTCATCGCGCCGATGGTGATCGTGTCGCCATCGGCGCAGATCCCCTTCATCTCGGCAATGTCCTGGACGTCGATGAGATGCGCCACATCGGCCATGCGCAGCTTCATCATCGGGATCAGACTGTGCCCGCCCGCGAGCACGCGTGCCTCATCGCCAAATTCGCGCAGTACACCGACCGCAGCCGCAAGGCTGTCGGGCCGGTGGTATTCGAACCCACCGGGTATCATTCGCAGTTATCCTCCCTGGTGCGCAGGACATCTCAGCAGAGGCCTGCGACATTCACGCACACCTAAGCTAAGGTCTGTCCGTCATCCGCGTCTTGCGGAAACGCACTATTTGCTTGGTTGCCTGCACGAAATGCGAATGGGATTCACGAAATGCGACACGCGTACGGCCTGCCGTGAGGTCAGTTTAGAGGCCGAGGGTCTCGCGCAGCGGGCCGAGCCGGGAGCGGCTCACCGGCGCCAGGTCCAGCGACGGGGTGGTGCCGAAGAACACGACGCCATTGTCCTTGCGCCGCTCGAACCCCGTGACGAGGTCGGGGTTCACAAGGTAGCTGCGATGGGCCTGAAGAAAGCGCGTCTCAGCCAGCCGCGTGCGGGCCTTGGAGATCGACCAGGGACAAAAGAGCTTGTCCTCGCCGGCATAGAGGATCGTGTAATGTCCTTCGGCACGGATGGCGGCGATGTTCTGGGGCGGAATGAACTCGGTCCGTCCGTGGCGCTCGAAGGGCACCAGGAGCGGTGCTGAGGGGGCGGGAGCGGGCGTGTCTTCCGCCGGAGCAGGCCCTGGCGGGTCCGTCTGTTCCTGATGGCGCGCGAAGAAGGTCGCCGAGCTCAACAGGAAGCTGCCGCAAATGCCGAAGGCGGCAAAGGCCACTAGCAGAGCCAGCGCGGTGTTGGTCAGCGCGAGCGGCGGCTCCTGCGTGACATCGACCAGGACGAAACCGGTGGAGGCCATGGCCAGATAGTGCACCGCAACGACCGCCGCGCCGAAGACCGCCGTTCCCAGAAGCGTATTGCGCCGCGTGCGCGCTCCATAGGCGATGGAGATCGCCAGAATGCCAAGCGCCATCGCCGCCAGAACCGGGATCACGATACCAAAGACGGAGTAGACCGGGCGGCAGACCGCCATGCCCGACATGCCCAGATAGTGCATGGCGGCGACCCCGAGCCCCATGAGGGCCCCGGCGAGCACGATGCTGCGACTGTCGCGTTGGCGGAAATGCAGGATGAGCAGCGACAGACCGGCGATCAGGATCGCGACCATGGCGGACAACAATGTCGTGACCGGTTCGTAGAAGACCTGCACCGGCAGCTGCAGCCCGAGCATGCCGATGAAATGCATCGACCAGATGCCCGTGCCCAGCGCGACGGCCGCCATCGCGACGCGGACCTTGCGGCTGAAGACAGGCAGGTCCGACAGACCGCGCGTCAGCGACAGGCCGGTGAACGCGGCCAGCAAAGACACCATGAAGGACCCGGCAACGAAGACCGGATCGTGGCTTGATTCGAGCATCGCTATCGCGCCGGCGACGGGCACCGTGCGCGCTCCTCCCAAAGGCATTCGCCCTGCACGGGCCTATTGTGGAGGTATTGGAGCGCGGATCAATGGGGTCGCTGGGGCAAGGGCGGCGGCTCCGGGCGCGTGAGAAACCGGGCAAAGTCTTGTCGGGAGGGGCCAACAGTGGTGCCGGACAGTGCCGGGACGGGCATCACAATCCCGATAGCGAGGGGCGCGCTGTGATACGCCGCATGCTGCAGGCAGGCTCGCTCAGCTGTTTGGGGCGCCGCCCGTGACGCGTTCGGCAACCCGCGCGGTCACGAAGGAAAGCTTGCCGTCCGGCGCCTGATCACCGGAAATCCGCGGCCCGAACCCTGTGGTACGGGCGCTTACGGGTGCAGCGTCCTGCTGTTCAAGGATGCTCATAGCGGGAACTGCCTCGATTCTGCCCTGCGATCCGGCAGAGGTCGCGGCCACCAGAGAGGCCACGGCGAGGAGCGCGATTGCAGAGAAATGGATGGCGCGGATCATGAAACCACCTCGGACACCGTTTGCTTCGTCGGATTGCAGGTAGAGAGGCAAATGCCGGATTCCAGAGGCACACCCGCTGCACAGGCCGAATTGTCGCAGCGACCGGGAGATTCCGCCGGTTGGGGGCGTGAGGTGCACATTTGCTGGGCATCCCGTAGACGGACTGGCGCGATTGCTGCTGACGGGTTCGGGGGCCGCATATGTTCGAGGGTTCGCGGCGCCGGTCGGTCTATAGAATTCTCGCGCTCTTGAAGCGTCCGCGACGCTCACTGGCGGGAGCCCCGGTCGTTGACGACGGGGCCGGTGTGCCGCGTTGGGGGGCGGCCCGTGCGGCGAAACACCCCTCTGACAGGGTCCGCCCGCGCCGCCTATAAGGCCGGCAAAATCGCCTAGTATGGATAGTGACATGACGATCAAGGTTTTTGGCCACAAGGCCCCGGATACCGACAGTACAGGTTCGCCGATCATCTGGGCGTGGTACCTGTCCGAAGTGGCGGGCACGCCCGCCGCGCCCGTGCTTCTGGGCGAGCCCAACACCGAAGCCGCCTTCGTGCTGGACCGGTGGAACCTGGAGAAGCCCGAGATCATCGGTGACGTTGCCGAAGGCGAGCCGGTGATCATCGTCGACACCAACAACCCCGCCGAACTGCCCGACAACATCAATGCCGCCGATATCCGCGGGATCATCGACCATCACAAGCTGGTGGGCGGTCTGGAAACCAAGGGCCCGATCGACATCACCGTACGGCCGCTGGCCTGCACCGCGACAATTCTGGTCGAGCTGATGGGGGAAGATGCCGCCAAGATGCCCGATGCGATCAAGGGCGCGGCCCTGTCCTGTATCCTCAGCGATACGCTGGAGTTCCGCTCGCCGACCACGACCGACCGGGACCGCGACGTGGCCGGACAGCTCGCCGCTGAGCTGGACATCGATATGTCCGCCTATGCCGGCGAGCTCTTTGCCGCCAAGTCCGACGTCTCGAGCTTTTCCGACGCGGATCTCATCCGCATGGACAGTAAGAAATACGAGGTCGGCGGCAAGAATTTCCGGGTCTCCGTGCTGGAAACCACCGCGCCCGAGATCCCGCTGTCGCGCAAGGGCTCTCTGATGGAGAGCATGCCGGGCGTGGCGTCCGAGGACGGGGTGGACGAGGTGCTGCTCTTCGTTGTCGATATCCTGAAGGAAGAGGCGACGCTGCTGGTGCCCAATGACACCGTCAAGACCGTCGCCGAGAAGAGCTTTGGCGCCACCGTGGAGGGCGACAGCGTCGTGCTGCCGGGCGTGATGAGCCGCAAGAAGCAGATCATCCCGAACCTCGCGCTCTGAGCGTCGGGGCGCCGCAGTTTGGGGATGCGCCACGGCGCATCCCGCGCTATCAGGCCCCAGGTTTGGAAGCGCAGGAGACCTATCCCGTGACCCGCATTGCAGGCATCGCTATCGCCCTTTTGCTCGGGGCGTCCCCGCTTTTGGCTCAGGACGCGAATGCGCCCATGGACGCGACACCGACGCCGTCCGCTGGTGCAGACTCTGCCGGGACCGCGGAGACGGGCAATGACCCGAGCATGTCCGAGGCACTCGATGACGCCGCGCGCAGCGCGCGGGAGCTTGGATCGGCCCTGATGGACAGTGCAAGGGACGCGCTATCGACCGCCGAAAGCTCGATCGCCGCGGCCACCGAAGGGCTGCGCGACAGCATGGCGGAGGGTGTCACCGTGATGGCGCTGAGCTCGGCCGACGATATGGACGCGCTGACGGACTGGGTGAAGCGGGAAGAGATCGTTTCCAGGGATGGTATCGATTTCGACCGGGCCGTCGCGGCGGTCGACGCGTCAGACTATTCCGACGCGCGGAAGGCCGCGATGAAGGCCGCGATCACCTCCGTTCGCGAGGCCATCGAGCAGGCGCGGCAGGGCCTGAGCGACCTCAACACAGAATTGCAGGGCGATGGCTGACGGCCTCTGTCCTGCTCACTTTTTGCCGATACCGGAGACCACATGACCCAAATCATCACTGCGCTGTCTGACATCGCGGCGGACTATGACGCCCTGCTGTGCGATCTCTGGGGCTGTCTGCATGACGGTGTTACGGCCTTTCCGGCGGCCGTTGCTGCGCTGCAGGGCTTCCGGGCGGCCGGCGGCACGGTACTGCTGGTGACGAATTCGCCCCGGCCGAAGCGCGAGGTGATGACTCAGCTTGAGGCGTTGGGCGCGCCGCGGGACTGTTATGACGAGATCGCCTCCTCCGGCGACAGTGCCCAGGCCGCAATGGTCCGCGGCGTGGTGGGGCGCAAGGTGTTCCACCTCGGACCCGCGCGTGACATACCGTTCTTCACCGATCTGGCCGAGGATCTGCGCGACGCCCCGCCGATCGAGCGTGTGCCGCTGGACGAGGCAGAGGGCATCGTCTGCACCGGCCTCTACAACGATGAGACCGACACGCCCGAGGAGTATCGCGGCACCTTCCTGTCGGCCAAGGCCCGGGGGCTCAAGCTGCTTTGTGCCAATCCCGACATCGTCGTGGACCGGGGACACAAGCGGGTCTATTGCGCCGGAGCTCTGGCACAGCTCTACACTGAAATGGGGGGGCAGAGCCTCTATTTCGGGAAGCCGCATCCGCCGATCTACGATCTGGCGCTGACGCGGCTCGCGGCCTTGCGCGATGTCCAGCGCGACCGCATTCTCGCCATTGGTGACGGGCCCGCCACGGACATCGCCGGTGCAATGGGCGAGGGGTTCGACAGCGTGTTCGTTTCGGGCGGTCTGGCGGCGGAGACCACCGGCACCCCGCCGGGCGGGCAACCGGACCCGGCGCTGCTGGAGGCCTATCTGGCCGAGCAGAAGATCGCGCCGCGCTTTTCCATGGGGTTCATGCGCTGACGAAAGATGTCGCCGAGGCGCTGGCGCCGGGCGCATCGCCGCCTTAGAACGGCCCGCGAAGCACTGACGGATTTAGGGGAACAGCATGAGTGTCGGAACCATCTATCTGGAGGATCTGCATATCGGCATGAGCCGGTCGATCACCAAGGCCATCACGTTCGACATGATCGAGAAGTTCGGGGATGTGAGCGAGGATCGCAATCCGATCCATTTCGACGAGGAGGCCGGCAAGGCGTCGATCTTTGGCGACCGGGTCGCCCATGGGATGCTGTCGGCGAGCCTGTTCTCTGCTCTTTTGGGCGAACGGCTGCCGGGTCACGGCACGATCTATGTGAGCCAGACCCTGCGTTTCATGGGCCCGGTCAAGATCGGTGACGAGGTCACCGCCACGGTGACCGTCAGCGACATGATGCCCGAGCGCAAGCGCGTGACCCTGACCTGCGAGGCCAAGGTCGACGAAAAGCTCGTCATCACAGGCGAGGCCATGGTGCTGGCGCCGAGCCGGAGCTGACACGGAGCACGGCTGGAATGCGGATCGTCCGAGGCTACAGCGATGTCGACCCCATGGATCGCGGCGCCTGCGCCGCGATCGGCAATTTCGACGGGGTGCATCTGGGTCATCGGTCGGTCATCGAACAGACGCGGAGCACGGCGGCAGACGCGGGTGTGCCACTCGGTGTGGTGACCTTCGATCCCCATCCGCGCAGCTACTTCGCGCCGGAGGCGCCGGCTTTTCGGCTGATGAATGCCGAGGCCAAGGAACACCGCCTTGCCCAGATCGGCGTCGATAATCTTTATGTCCTGCCTTTCGACGCCGGTCTTTCGGGGCTGGAGGCCGAGGCGTTCGCGGCGGAGGTAATCGCGGGCGGGCTGGGTCTGAGCCACGTCGTTGTCGGAGCGGATTTCTGCTTTGGCAAGGGGCGCAAAGGGACGGCCGAGGATCTGGTGCGCCTCGGCGCCGAGATGGGCTTTGAGACCACCATCGCGCCGCTCCTGAGCATCAATACCGAGGCCGGGCCGGTGTCCTCCACCCGTATCCGTCAGGCGCTGAGCGATGGGGCGCCGCGCGACGCCCGCGCGATGCTCGGGCACTGGCATCGGATCGAAGGGCCGGTGATCCATGGCGAAAAGCGCGGCCGGACCCTGGGCTATCCCACGGCCAACCTGTCGCTGACGGGGCTCCATCTGCCGCGCTTCGGGGTCTATGCGGTCACCGCCGAGATTTTGAATGGTCCCCATACCGGGAGCTATAGCGGTGTCGCCTCGCTCGGCGTGCGCCCGATGTTCGGTGAGAATCTTCCCAACCTGGAAACCCACCTCTTCGACTTTTCGGGTGATCTCTACGGGGCGCACCTCTCGGTCGGTCTGGTGGAGTTTTTGCGGCCGGAGCAGCGGTTCGAGGGCGTCGCAGGGCTGATCGCCCAGATGGCTCGGGACAGCGCCCGCGCGCGGGACTGTCTGGCGACGCTGTGACCGACGCCGCGCCGCTGCGCCCGAAGTTTTGGGAACGCGTGCGCCTCAGGGATATGAACGCGGCAGAGTGGGAGGCGCTCTGCGACGGCTGCGGCAAATGCTGTCTGAACAAGCTTGAGGACCCCGATAGCGGAGACGTGGCCTTTACCCGTGTCGCCTGCCGTCTGCTGGATGCCGAGAGCTGCCGTTGCAGCAACTATCCCGATCGCAAGCGGCTCGTGCCCGAATGCGTCGTCCTGAGCCCGGCGAGCCTGCCCGAGGTCGCCTATTGGCTGCCGGCAACCTGCGCCTATCGCCTGCTCCATGAGGGCAGACCATTGCACCGGTGGCATCCTCTGGTAAGCGGCGATCCCGAGAGCGTCCATGATGCGGGCGAGTCGGTCCGGGACTGGACCGTCAGCGAGCTGGTGGTCTCGGAGGATGATTGGGAAGATTACATTATCGAGGACCCGTGATGCAGTATGCTTCTGACAATACCGGACCGGTGCATCCAAAGGTGATGGAGGCGCTGGCCCGCGCCAATGAAGGCTACACGGCGTCCTACGGCGCCGATCCGCTGATGGAGATTGTCCGGACGCAGATCCGCGAGATCTTCGAGGCGCCGGAAGCGGCGGTGTATCTGGTGGCGACCGGCACGGCGGCGAATGCGCTGGCCCTGGCCTGCCTGGCAGAGCCTTGGCAGACGGTTTTCTGCTCGGACGTGGCTCATATCCATGAGGACGAATGCGGTGCGCCGGAGTTTTTCACCGCCGGATCGAAGCTGACCCTCGTGCCCTCGGACCAGGGGCTCATGAGCGCCAGCGATCTGCGCGCGACCATTGCGGCGGTTGGGGCGGGTGGCGTGCATGGCGTTCAGCGCGGGCCGATTTCGATCACCCAGGGCAGCGAACGCGGCACGGCATACACGCTCGACCAGATCTGGGCGCTCTGCGATGTGGCGCGTGACTTGGACCTGCCTGTGCATCTGGACGGGGCACGCTTTGCCAATGCGCTGGTCGCCCTCGGCTGCAGCCCGGCGGAGATGACCTGGAAGGCCGGGGTCGATGCCGTCAGCTTCGGCGGCACCAAGAACGGTCTGATGGGGGTGGAGGCGGTGGTGCTGTTCGATCCGGCCAGGGCGTGGGAGTTCGAGCTGCGCCGCAAGAGGGCTGGGCATCTGTTTTCGAAACACCGGTATCTGTCGGCGCAGATGGCGGCCTATCTTGAGGACGGGCTCTGGCTCGACATGGCCCGTGACGCGAACGCCGCCTCCGCCGCGCTCGCGGAGGGGTTGGAGGCGACGGGGCACGTGCGGCTGCACCACAGGCCGGTGATCAACACGCTTTATGCTGATTGGCCACGCCATCTGCATCAGCGCCTGCACCAGGCCGGCGCGGCCTACTACATCACGGAGGGAGAACTGGCAGGCGGCGATCTTGAAGAACGCCTGTCGGCCCGGCTGGTGTGCGACTGGTCGGCGACGCCTGAGGCGCGTTCCGAGTTTCTGGGGTTCTTCGCCGGCGACTAGATCTTGCCTTCCAGGTGCAGCTCCAGATCGGCGAGCCTGTCATGGCCCCAGAACCGCTCCTCGCCCACGATATAGAAGGGCGCGCCGAAGACGCCTGCGCCCACAGCTTCTTCGAGGTTGGCGGCGTAGATTTCGGCGCTGCTCAGCATGCCTTTGTCTGCCAGGTCGGGCGAAAATCCGGATGCGCTCAGGCACTCCCGGATCACGGCATCGTCCGCGATGTCCTTTTCCTGTGCGAAGCAGGCGCCGAGCAATCCGCGCACCAGCGCCCCGATGTCGCCGGAGCCCTCTTTTGCGGCGGCGATCACCGCATAGGAACTTGGCGCGGCGTTGGTCGGCCAGAAGGCCGCCGGCATGTTCAGGGTTACGCCGGCCTTCCTGGCGCCGCGGCGCAGCTCCTGCAGGCGATAGGCCTGGCGGTTCTCGTGGCGCTCCTTGACCGGTACGCCGCCCGTGCGCCCGAAGAGCGCGAAGACGTCCAGCGGCTTGTAGGCAATGGTCGCGTCCTGACGCGCTGCAACCTGCTCCAACCCGTCCTGGGCCAAATAGGTGAAGGGTGAAATCGTGGAAAAGTAGTAGTCGATCTGCGTCACAGGCCCCGGCCTCCCTGCCGTTTTGGTTGCACCAGCATGGTAGGGTGCTAATCGGTGTCAACGGGCCGTACCAGCGGTCGATGCGCACGGAACGAAGTTAATGCCCTCTTTGATCGAACCGAAGCTGATCTCCGGAAATTCGAACAGAACCCTGGCCAAGGCGGTGGCGCGACGGATGTCGATGCACAGGGGCGCCTCCATGGGACTGGTCGATGCGCGGGTGGAGCGGTTCAACGATCAGGAGATCTTCGTCGAGGTGTTCGAGAACGTGCGCGGCGAGGATATGTACATCATCCAGCCGACCTCGAACCCGGCCAACGACAATCTGATGGAGCTTCTGATCATCGCCGATGCGCTCCGGCGCTCATCGGCCTCGCGGATCACGGCCGGGATCCCCGATTTCGGCGAATCGCGCCACGACCGCCGGACCAAGGCGCGCACGCCGATCTCGGCCAAGCTTGTGGCCAATCTGATCACCCAGGCCGGGATCGAACGGATCCTGACGATGGATCTGCATGCCGCCCAGATCCAGGGGTTTTTCGATATACCGGTGGACAATCTCTATGCCTCGCCAACCTTCGCGCTGGATATCGAGCATCATTTCAAGGGCCGGATGGATGAGCTGATGGTCGTTTCGCCCGACGTGGGCGGCGTGGCACGGGCGCGCGAGCTGGCGACCCGGATCAAATCGCCGCTGGCGATCGTCGACAAACGGCGGGAAAAGGCCGGGGAGGTCGCCGAGATGACGGTGATCGGCGATGTCTCCGGCAAGACCTGTCTGATCGTGGACGACCTCTGCGATACGGCGGGGACGCTCTGCAAGGCGGCCGACGTACTTCTGGATGCCGGCGCGACGGAGGTGCATTCCTATATCACGCACGGCGTGATGTCGGGCCCGGCGGTGGAGCGGATCACCAAGAGCCGGATGGAAAGCCTGGTGATCACGGACACGATCGAGGCCCCGCAGCCCGTCCGCGATGCGCCCAACATTCGCATCGTGCCGACCGCGCCGATCTTTGCCCAGGCAATCCTGAATATCTGGAACGGCACCAGCGTGTCGTCGCTGTTCGAGCGCGAGACGTTGGTGCCGATCTACGAAGGCTTCTATCCCGACGCCTGACCCGGCGCCTCAGCTGCCCTGGGTTTCCGGCGCGCTGTCCGACGCGCCCCCGTCGCCGGTACGATAGTCCGGTGCCCCGGCGGGCCGTCCCACCCCATGCGCCGGTCCGGAGAGTTTGTCCCCCGCCGAGGTCAGAGGTGCCGGCGCATCGCTGCCGCTGACATGCAGATGCATGTCGGACTGCGGGAAGGGGATCGAGATGCCGGCGGCATCGAAGGCTTCCTTGACCTGCCGCATCAGATCCCAGTGGACAGTCCAGTAGTCGGCGCTCTTGACCCAGGGCCGGACCACGAAATTCACCGAACTGTCGGCCAGCTCATTCACCCGGATCACGGGCTTGGGGTCCTTCAGGACGAGTTCGTGCGCCGCGACAGTCTCTTCGAGCACACGCTGCGCCTCTTCGATGCTGTCGTCATAGCCGATGCCAAAGACGAAATCGACGCGCCGGGTTTCGCTCGCGGTGACGTTGGTGATGATGTCGCCCCAGACCTTGCTGTTGGGAATGACGATCACCTGGTTATCCGGCGTGGCGACGGTTGTGGAGACGACCGACACAGACTCGACCGTACCGCCGATCCCGGCGATCTCGACATAGTCGCCCACATCGAAGGGCCGGTTGATCATGATCATCAGACCGGCGGCGAGATTGCCAAGGGTGTCCTGCATGGCGAAGGCGATGATGAAGGAGGCACCGCCGACCAGAGCGAAGAGCGGTGTGATGTTCACGCCCAGGGCGCCGAGGACGATCATCAGACCGACGGCAAGCGTCAGCCAGTAGATCACCATGACGAGGAACCCCTGCAGCAGCTGGGACATGTTCGGGATCTTGTTGAACGCGCGCCGGGCGATCCGGCGGACGAAGCGCGCAGCGATCAGGAGCCCGAGGAAGGATGCGACCACGACCGCGACGTCCTTGGCCAGGGCGATACCCCCGTCCTCGCTCTGTGCCCAGTCGAGGGTCTGGGCCAGCAGCGTGCGCCAGTCCGCGGCCTGGGTTTCCTGAACGACGATGGCGTTGCGATAGGCGCGGTAGGTGGCGACTTTCGCAGGGTCGCCTCCTTTCAGTTCATAACTGTTCACGACCGCCATGAAATTCGAGAACCCGCGCGCCCGTTCGCGCCCCAGGGCGCTCAGACGATCGCGCGATATCGGCTCTCCACCCTCGACTTCGGCTTCGCGGATGGCAAGTTCTTCGGCGACGACGGCCGCGGTCATTCCTTTGACGATGACAACCCAAGCATCCGCGAGTTCGGCCAGTTCGTCGACCGTCAGCGGCAGAACCAGAAGCTGCAGATCCTCGGGGGTGAGGGACGGGTCGGCAAGAATGGCGCGGAGCTCGCCCGCGTCCATTGCCTCTACCGGGGCATCGGACGCGCCCTCGGCCTGCTGAACCTCCGGCACATCCTGGACAACCTGTGCCGCTTCGTTGGCGGCTGCGTCGGCTTCGTCGCTGGCGGCCTCCTCGGCGGCCTGCGCCTCCTGTTCTGCGGTCTCAGGAGCGGCTTCCGGCGCGGCGGTGTCCGCATCCTGTGCCTCGACGACCGACATGGTCGCGAAAAACACCGCTGCCAAAGCGATCAGAAAACAAGATGTTCTCCGGCCCAGTCCGTTTGTCATTTTGTCCCCCTCGCGCGCCAATCGCGGCCGGTTTCTGTTGTTAACCATTGCCTCTAGCACGAATCGCGCGGTGGGTGTGCATACAAAAAAAGGGCCCGGGAAAGTCCCCAGGCCCATAAAAAATCGCAGCTTTCTAGGCTGTTAGGTCATCTGATTCAGCAGATGAACGAAGTCGGCGACCAGCTTGTTGGCGGCGTCCCGATAGTCGGGATGGGCCTCTTCGGCGGCCGCGCGGGCCTCCTCCAGATGCGCCTCGATCGCGCGTTTGCCTTCACTGTCGGACGGGTAGGCGCGTTCGGCCAGAACAGTCGTGGCCTCTGCGCCGACCTCGGCAAAACCGCCGGTGACGTAATAGTCCTGGGTGCCCTCGGCACTGGTCACGGTGAGCACACCGGGCCGCAAGGTGGTGATGGTGGGCGCATGCATCGGCATCGCCGTCATGTCGCCCTCCGACCCCGGGATCTGGACCGCGGTCGCCTTAAGCGAGGCCAAGGCCCGCTCCGGCGACACAAGGTCAAACTGCATGGTGTCAGCCATTCATCCTGTCCTTACGCAGCCGCGGCGGCCATCTTCTCGGCCTTGGCCATGACCTCGTCGATATCTCCGACCATGTAGAAGGCAGCCTCGGGCAGGTGGTCATACTCGCCAGCAACCACGGCCTTGAAGGAGGCGATGGTCTTCTCAAGCGGCACCTGCACACCGTCGAACCCGGTGAAGACCTTGGCCACGTCGAAGGGTTGGCTCAGGAAACGCTGGATCTTGCGCGCGCGGGCCACGGTCAGCTTGTCCTCTTCGGAGAGTTCGTCCATCCCGAGGATCGCGATGATGTCCTGCAGCGACTTGTAGCGCTGGAG
>JBCDBB010000108.1:0-13165 GCA_039184415.1 Pseudomonadota bacterium | reverse complement strand
GAGGCGCAGATTCCGGACACGATGAAGGAATACAACATGACGCGCGACGAGGTCGTGCGGAACGTTCTGCTCGACCGTCAGCCGTCCAAACAGTTTGCAACCGTCGAGCAGATGGGCGGCACGGTAGTGTTTTTGTGCTCATCTGCGGCTGACCAGATCACCGGCACCACGATCAGCGTCGACGGCGGCTGGACGGCGCTCTAACCTCTGCCGCGTCCGCCGCGTTTCGGGGCGGCGGTGCGTCGAGAGGAGAGCAGCCTTGTCCGGCAGATCCAACAGCAAAAAGATCAACCTCGCCCTGCAGGGCGGCGGGGCCCACGGCGCATTCACATGGGGCGCGCTGGCCCGGCTGCTCGACGATGAACGGATCGAGATCGACAGTATCACTGCCACAAGCGCGGGCGCGATGAACGCGGCCGCGCTGAAGGCGGGCTGGATCGCAGGCGGGCGGGAAGGCGCCCAGGAAAGCCTCAAGAAATTCTGGCTCGGCGTGGCGGGGCTCGACCCATCCCACGCTGAACTGGTCGGAGACTGGCTGCGTACGATTGCGCCGTCGCCGACGATCCTGTCAAAGCTGCTCGAAGCCAGCCCCATGGTGCTTGGGACCGAGGCACTGACACGCGCGCTCTCGCCCTATCAGTTCAATCCGACCGGCTATCATCCCTTGCGGTCGGTCGTGGACGAGATGATGGCCATGGGCGATGTCTGCGAGGAACAGGGCCAGAAGCTCTTCATAGCAGCCACGAATGTCCGGACCGGCAAGGTCCGGGTGTTTGCCGGTGACGAGGTGACCACGGACGCGATCCTTGCCTCGGCCTGCCTGCCGACGCTGTTTCAGGCGATCGAGATCGACGACCCGCTGACCGGGCGCCGCGAGGCCTATTGGGACGGTGGCTACATGGGCAACCCGTCGCTTTTTCCGCTGTTTTACAGATCAGACTGCCGCGACATCCTGATCATCCATATCAATCCGATCGAACGCGAGGATCTGCCCTTTACCGCGACGGAGATCCTCAACCGCGTCAACGAGATCAGCTTCAACGGGTCGCTTCTGCGCGAGTTACGGACCGTCGATCTGGTTAACCGCCTGATCGACGCCGGGTACCTTCCGAAGAATGAGATGACGGAGAATCGCGTTCATTCCATTCGCGATGACGCTTTCATGAGCCAGCTGGGGATCGCTTCCAAATCCATGCCGAACAAGGCGCTGATGGTGCAACTTCACGATGCCGGGCGCGCGGCCATGGACCGGTTTCTGGAAGAGAGTTTCGACGATATCGGCGTGCGCGCATCGGTCGATCTGCGCGCGATGTTAGGGCGCTCCGGCGGGCTCAGCGATCCCTAGTCATCCGCTGGACCTTTTCTCGCTCGCGAGATCCTGAAGCACCTGATCCTGGTTTTCGACGGCACGCTGCCTGAGCGCATCGTTCAGCGTCCTTTGCGCTTCGGTTGTCGGCATTTCGTGGGGCTGGTTCGGAGCAAAGGCCGGGACGACCCCCTCCGCCTCTGTGCCCTTTTCTGTCGGATAGACGAGCCCGGCGGAGATCACGAGCTTGGCCGCGTCCTCCACGCTCATGCGCAACTCGATAACGTCGCGTTTGGGAAAGAAGAGCAGAAAGCCCGAGGTCGGGTTGGGCGTCGTGGGGACAAACACGCTCATCAGCTGATCGTCCGTGGCCGCGACCCGGTTCACTTCGCCCTTTGCGCTGGTGGAGATGAAACCGATGGCCCAGATCCCCTTGCGCGGATACTCGATCAGGCAGGCCTTGTCGAAGCTCGTGTCCTGTTGGGCAAACACCGTCTCGGCAATCTGCTTCAGCCCGGCATAGATCGAGCGCACAACCGGCAGCTGGTCGAGCAGCCCCTCGGCCCAGGCGATGAAGGACCGTCCGATCAGCCCTTTCGCAACCCAGCCCACGATCACCGTGAACATCAGAAAGAATATCAGCCCGACGCCGCGGAGGTTGATGCCGATATACTGCTCGGGTTTCCAAACATCCGGCACCAGGGGCAGGACCACCGCATCGATCCAGCCCATGACGGTCCAGATCAGATAGACTGTCAGCCCGATCGGTGCGATCACGACGATTCCGGTGAAGAAACTCGCACGCAAATTGGCGAACAGGCCGGGCTTGCGCCGATGAGGCTCCGGGCTTGGGGTCAGATGGGGGTCGCGCATGGTGTCTTGGTACGTTCTGCAGCAGCTCTTTGCGAATCTAGGTTCGCGTCCTGCGCTGCGCAACATCCGCAGCGTCAGCCTCTAACGCCCACCCTCGCGGACTATGGCCGCGGCGATCCGCGCCGCAAGACGCGCATTATGCCGCACCAGGGCAATATTGGAAGTTAATGAGCGTCCGTCGGTCAATTCTGCAAGTCGTGCCAATAAAAAAGGCGTCAGCGCCTTGCCGATGATGCCTTTGGCGTCGGCGTCCTGCTGCGCTTGGGCGATGAGCGGCGCCAGCGTGTCGTGGGGGATCTCGGCAGACTCGGGGATTGGATTGGCGATCAGAACACCACCCGCGAGGTCAAGGGCCCTGCGCGCGGCGATCATCTGCGCGACCTCTGCGGGACTGTCGCAACGCAGCGGCGCCGTCAGCCCGGCGTCTCGCGACCAGAAGGCGGGCAGGGCGTCCTGTCCATAAGCCACCATGGGCACGCCGAGCGTTTCCAGAACCTCCAGCGTCTTGGGCAGATCGAGGATCGCTTTGGCTCCCGCGCAGACCACGGTAACGGGGCTGCGGGCGAGTTCCTGCAGGTCGGCGGAGATGTCAAAGCTCGTCTCCGCGCCGCGATGCACGCCGCCGATACCGCCCGTGGCAAAGACCTCTATCCCGGCGCGCGCGGCACAGATCATCGTGGCGGCAACGGTCGTGGCGCCGCTCCGCCCCGTGGCGATGCAGGCGCCCAGATCTGCGCGCGACAGTTTCATCGCATCCGGCGTCTGCGCCAGCGCCTCAAGCGACGTTTCATCGAGTCCAACCCGGACCTGTCCGCCCATCACGGCAATGGTCGCGGGCACGGCACCCTCGTCGCGCAGATCGCCCTCGACCCGGCGCGCCATATCCAGGTTTTCCGGCCAGGGCATGCCGTGAGTGATGATCGTGCTTTCCAGCGCGACGACGGGCTTTCGGTCCGCAAGGGCGGACGCGACCTCGGGCTGAACCTGCACCACGCCCGTCATTCGGCGACTTCTGAGACATAGGTCGAGGCGGCCTGGATCGCCGCCTCAAGCGCATAGGCCCGACCATGCCCGGCCAGTTCCGCGGCAATATGGGCTGCCATGAACGTGTCACCGGCCCCGGTGATCCGCTTTGGGAACACTTCGGGGGGTTTGGTGCGGTGCATCTCCTCTGCGCAGGCATCCGTCGCCGCGGCGGCGCCGTCCGTGATCAGAACGCGGGCCGCGCCGCTCGACAGCATCGCCTTGGCAGCGTCGGCGCTATCCTCAAACTCGTGGTTCAGGATCAGTCCGGCCTCGGTCAGGTTCACATAGAGCGTCGCGTTGCCGACGCCGAGGAACGGGCGCAGCCGAGAGGCCTTGCCCGGCGACGCGGGCACGAGCCGCAGATCGGCCTTGGCCAGAACGTCGCTGCTTGCGATCTGCTCCAGCACGGCGATGTCGAGATTTCCGTCGAGGACGACCGGGCCGGTCCAGGGCGCCGCCGTACTTGCCAGCCGGCCATCCTCCAGCGGCCCCAGGATCGCGGCCCCGGCACGCTCCAGCGACCGCGCATCGGCGACGGCCGCGATCAGACCGGCCGTATCCTCAATGGCCATGTACCGATCGGTGGGCAGGTCGGGGTCTCGCAGCGCAAACCGCGCATCCACACCACGCTCTGCGCAGGCGGCCATAAGCTGTTCACCCTCGGGATCGGTTCCGATCGCGGTCAAGACCGCCGGACGCAGCCCGAAGCGGATCAGTGTCATTGCTACATTCATTGCCACACCGCCAGGCAGGCGGCGGATAGCACCGGGAACGTCATACCCCGTGGCCATTCTACCGTCGTGGCGGCCGACCAGATCCCACAGCACGGATCCGATGCATAAAATGTCGGGACGGTTGCTCATGGCTCCAGAAATCCCGTGGTCGCGCGCTTGGCAAGTCGAAAGCGCCGGACGGCACCTGCCTGCGCAAGACGGCTTGCATTCCCTGCCAAATCGGACTAAGCGCGCGTCTCACTTCACAGGCGGGGTCGGGTCCTCGGGGGAGACATCCCTGAACGGTCCACCGGTTGAGGCGAAGAGCCTCGTAAGCCCCGCCGAGGACAGAAACCGGAAAGGATATAGGCCTATGACGCCTGATTTCTCGATGCGTCAGCTGTTGGAAGCTGGCGTTCATTTCGGACACCAGACCCAGCGCTGGAATCCGCGGATGGAACCCTTCATCTACGGTTCTCGCAACGGCATCCACATCATCGACCTGACCCAGACGGTTCCGATGCTCGATGCCGCGCTGAATGCGGTCAAGGAAACCGTCGCCCGTGGCGGCCGTATCCTGTTCGTCGGCACCAAGCGTCAGGCGCAAAAGCCGGTTGCCGAGGCGGCCGAGAAATGCGCGCAGTATTACATGAACCACCGCTGGCTCGGCGGCACGCTGACCAACTGGAAAACGGTCAGCCAGTCGATCTCGCGTCTGAAGGCCATCGACGAGCAGATGGCCGTGGGCTTTGAGGGCCTGACCAAGAAAGAACGCCTCGGCATGGAGCGCGAGCAGGCCAAACTTCAGGCCAGCCTGGGCGGGATCCGCGAAATGGGCGGCGTGCCGGACATGCTCTTTGTCATCGATGTCAAGAAAGAGGACCTCGCAATCGCCGAGGCCAAGAAGCTCGGCATCCCGGTCGTGGCTGTGGTCGACACCAACTGCTCGCCCGACGGCGTGGATTTCATCATTCCCGGCAATGATGATGCCGCACGGGCCATCGCGCTTTACACCGATCTGGTCGCCCGCGCTGCTCTGGACGGGATGACGGCGCAGATGGGTGCCGCGGGCATCGATCTGGGCGAGTTCGAAGAGGGCTATGCCGAGGAGATCGAGGCCGAAGAGGCGCTGGCGGAGACTGCCGCAGGCGACGATACCCCCGCGGCCGACGACGCTGCCGCTGCCGAAGCTCCGGCGGACGCCGAGGCCAAAGCCGAGGCCTGAGCCCGTCCTGGGCCGCACACCGTTACAAATCTGACACCCGCGGCGGATACTCCCGCCGCGAGGTTGCACATGTTAAAACTCAGGAGAGCCCACACCATGGCAATCACAGCGGCATTGGTGAAGGAACTGCGCGACCGCACCGGCGCAGGCATGATGGACGCCAAGAAAGCACTGACCGAGGTCGCAGGCGACATGGAAGCCGCCATCGACTGGCTGCGCACCAAGGGTCTGGCCAAGGCGGCCAAGAAGTCCGGACGGACCGCGGCCGAGGGTCTGGTCGCCGTCGCTGTCGACGGTGGCAAGGGGATCGCTGTCGAGGTGAACTCGGAGACCGACTTCGTCGCCAAGAATGCCGATTTTCAGGAGATGGTCGCAGCCATCGCAAAGGCGGCCCAGACCGTCGAAACGATCGACGCGCTGAAGGCGGCCCCGCTCGGCGACAAGACGGTTGAGGAAACCATCACCGACAAGATCGCGACCATCGGCGAGAACATGTCCGTGCGCCGCATGGCTGTGCTGGAGGGGCCCTGCGTCGTGTCCTACGTGCACAATGCCGCGGCTCCCGGCATGGGCAAGATCGGTGTGCTGGTCGCGCTGTCGGGGGATGCGCCCGAGTTCGGCAAACAGGTCGCGATGCATGTCGCGGCGATCAACCCGGCGTCGCTCAGTGAGGACGATATCGACCCTGCGATGGTGGAACGGGAGAAGTCGATCCTGACCGAACAGGCGCGCGAAAGCGGCAAGCCTGAAGCTGTGATCGAGAAGATGATCGTCGGCCGGATGAAGAAGTTCTTCTCGGAGGTCACGCTGGTCAATCAGTCCTTCGTGATCAATCCCGACCTCACCGTCGGCGCGGCCGCCAAGGAAGCCGGTGTCGAGATCACCGGTTTTGCCCGTCTTGAAGTGGGCGAGGGGATCGAGAAGGAAGAAGAAGACTTCGCCGCAGAAGTCGCAAAAGCGGCCCAGGGCTGAGATATTTGATATGTACTTCGTGGCGGCGCCCTGACGTGCCGCCGCGGAGCCTCAGAACGTGTAGATGTAAGACAAGCTGTAGAAGACCGGATTGAAGCTTAGCGTACCGATCCGTTGTCCGTCGAGCGTCGTGTCAAAGCTCGTGTTGAAGTAGCGCGCATCCAGTCTGATCCCGTGGCGGTCCGTGACGCGGTAATCGATCCCGGCCTGAACCGTTACTCCAAAATCCGACTCAAAACTCAGGTCTCGTTCACGCAGCACATTCCGCGGGAAGACGTCGAAGGGTTTGATGTACCCTACGCCCAACCCCACGAAAGGTGTGAACCGTGAGGAGTTGGTGAAGTGGTACTGCGCGGTCACGGCGGCCGGAAATTGCCGTACCGTCGCGAGACTGCCCGTCCCGGTGCGTGCCAGCGAGTGCTTGAACGGATAGCCGAGCATGACCTCCAACGCGACACGCGGGCGCCAGTGATAGCTGAAAACAAAGGTGGGCCGTTTGCTGGATCCGGCTTCGATCCGGCCCTGTCCCAGAAGATTTCCGTTTTCGTTGGCCGGCTCCACCAGGGTGAACCCGATCCCGGCGCGAAAGCGTCCTGGATCGTTCGGCGCTTGGTCTTCTGCCTGCGCAAGAGTGGCGCCGGCAAGAAGGCCGAGTGCCGCGAAGGCTCTCAGGAAGGTGTTCTTTTTAATGCACATCAAAGGAAAAGGTCCTTCAGCCTCTTTCGTTTACTGTGACACGTCTTGGTCTCTGAGGTGCCCGGCGAGGGCCTGCAACGCCAACCCGTAGCCTGCCGGTCCGAAGCCGCAAATTTGTCCGACCGCCACCGGTGCGATGAAGCTCTTGTGTCGCACCGGTTCACGCGCATGGATGTTCGACAGGTGTAGCTCGACCACGGGAAGCTCCGCGGACGAGATCGCGTCCATCAGTGCGACAGAGGTGTGCGTGTAGGCGCCGGCATTCAGGATGATCCCATCCTCAACCCCGCGCGCGGCATGAATGGCATCGATCAGGTCACCTTCGTGGTTCGACTGAAAGAACCGGACCGAAAGCCCGAGTTCTTCGGCCAGAGCGGCGCAGTCCCGTTCGATATCCGCTAATGTCGTGCTCCCATAGATCTCGGGCTGCCGGGAACCCAGCAGGTTCAGATTCGGGCCGTTGAGAACAAGGATACGCATGGGCGGACCCTAGGTCAGCGCAATGCCGACGGGGAGGTCCGGGCGGTACCGACAATCTCCGGTGATGCATGCCTGCGACACCCGTTCAGGGCGCTGCCGCCAGCACCTCGACCTCGACCAGAAACTCCGGGCGTGTGAATCCCGACACGATCACCAAGGTCGACGCCGGCAGGCGGGGGACATCGGCAAGCCAGGCATCGCGCGCGGCCATGTAGCCGGCCATATGCGCGCGGTCGGTGACAAAGGCGTTTATCCGGACTGTGTCGGCCGGACGCATCTGGGCGGCGGCGAGGATCGCGGTGATGTTTGCAAAACAGAGCGCCGCCTGCGCCTCTGCCTCTGCGGGCACCGACCCGTCGGGCGCGAGCGCCAATTGCCCGGACGTGGCCACCATCCTGTGGCCCGGTGGAACCTCGACCCCGTGCACATAGCGGGCGAAAGGCGGGGCAATCGCCCGCGGGTGAAGCTCTCGGACCAAGAAAGACCTCCTTACGACACAACCGCACAGATTTTAGGCATCTGCCGTAGACTTGACCGGGTTTAAACCGATGCTGGCCCTGTTTCCGCCGCCATCTACTTTAACAGCGCCACCGCTTGGGAAACACGTAACACGAGCTCAGGCTGGAATCAGCGGCGATAACGGGGAGAAATCAACCGATGACATTCAAGACATTGGCGCTTGCGACCACCGCGATCTTCGCGGTCGGAGCGGCGGGCGCGAACGAAAAGGTCGTGTTCGGCACCAACTGGCTGGCCCAGGCAGAGCATGGCGGCTTCTATCAATCCGTTGCCGATGGCACCTATGCCGAATGCGGGCTGGATGTGGAGATTGTCTCCGGCGGACCGCAGGTCAACAACCGTGCGCTGATGCTGGCGGGGCGGATAGATTTCCATATGGGCGGCGACATGCTGCAGGCCTTCAATGCGGTCAAAGAGGGCATCCCCGTGGTGTCGGTGGCGGCGATCTTTCAGAAGCACCCGCAGGTCATCATCGCCCATCCGGGCGCGGCGGATTCTTGGGAAGAGCTCAAGGACCTGACGCTGCTGATCGGGGACAACGGCTTTACCAGCTACTATCAATGGATGATCGCGGCCTACGGTTTCACACCGGAGCAGCGCGAGCCCTACACGTTCAACCCCGCGCCCTTCCTCGCGGACGAGGGGATCGGCATGCAAGGCTACCTTAGCTCCGAGCCCTATGTCATTGAAACAGAAGGTGGGTTTGTGCCCAATGTCTTTCTGATCGCGGATGCGGGCTACTCGACCTACGCCACCACGATCGAAACGATGGCGGACACGATTGCCGAGCGGCCCGAGGTCGTGACATGCTTTGTCGAAGGCTCGATCAAGGGCTGGTACAACTATCTCTATGGGGACAACGCGGCAGCGAACGAGATGATCATCGCGGACAATCCCGACATGACCCAGGACAAGATCGCCTTTGCCATCGACAAGATGCTGAGCCAGGGCATCGTCGACAGCGGTGATGCCGAGACACTGGGCATCGGTGCGATCACCGAAGAGAAGGTCGGCGATTTCTACGCCAAGATGGTCGATGCCGGTGTCATCGAGGACGGGATCGACTGGAAAGCGTCCTTCGCGACGAACTTTGCCAATCAGGGTGTTGGCATGGATCTTAAACCCTCGAACTGAACGAAGCTGAACCGGGCGGGGTGCGGTGAGTACGCCCGGTTCAGAGAAAAGAGGGCCGCATGCTGCAGGCAACCCCGTTGGACAGCCGTCCTCCGGTACTCAATATGGCGAGCGTCAACAAGACCTTCGGGCGCGATATCGTCGCGCTCGATGGTATGACGCTGTCGGTCAACCAGGGCGATTTCATATCGCTGCTGGGGCCGTCGGGGTGCGGCAAGTCGACGGCGCTGCGGCTGATCTCGGGCCTCATGTCACCGACAGCCGGACGGATCGAGTGGGCAGGCGGGCAGGGACAGGACGATCTGGGCATTGTGTTTCAGGAGCCGACACTCATGCCCTGGGCGACCGTTGCACAGAATGTCTATCTGCCCTTTCGCCTCCGCGGTCAGCCCTACGGAAGCGTCAAGGACGAGATCCTCGAGGTGTTGCGCCTCGTCGGGCTCGATCAGTTTCAGAGCGCCTATCCGCGGGAACTGTCGGGCGGCATGAAGATGCGGGTCTCCATCGCCCGCGCCATGGCGACCCACCCTAGGCTCATTCTGATGGATGAGCCCTTTGCTGCGCTGGATGAAATCACCCGCCACAAGCTCAATAACGACCTGCTGGAACTGAAGGCAAAGATCGGTTGCACCGTGATCTTCGTCACCCATTCGGTGTGGGAGTCGGTCTTCCTGTCCGACCGGATCATCGTCATGGCGGCGCGCCCGGGACGGGTGATCGAAGAATTGCATGTGGACGCGCCCTATCCGCGGGGCGAAGAGTTCCGTACCTCGGCCGAGTATGCGGGCTACTGCCGGGCCGCATCCGACGCGTTGCACCGCGCCATGGGAGACAGGTGATGAGCCTTGCAGACAACAGCCCCGTCACCGCCCCGGTCGATCTGGAAGAACGCCAGCGGGCGCGGCGCAGGCGGCTGGAACAAGTCGCACGCTACACGCTGCCCATTCTGGTGATGGTGCTCGCGATCTGGCTCTGGGACCGGATCGTCGCCTGGAACGAAATCCCCCACTACATCCTGCCGGGACCCGGGCGGGTTTGGGGCAGCCTCACCGGAGACTGGAACATTCTCTACGAGGCTGCGCAACTGACCGGAAAAACAACGATCCTCGCGCTGCTCCTCGCGGTCGTTGGCGGGGCAGGGCTGGCGATCCTGTTCGACCAGTCGAAACTGGTGGAAATGTCGCTCTATCCCTATGCGGTGATCCTGCAGGTCACGCCGGTCGTCGCGATTGCGCCGCTGATCTTCATCTATGTCGAGAACAAGACCGTGGGCATGCTGCTCTGCGCCTGGATCGTGGCCTTCTTTCCGGTGCTGAGTTCGACGACGCTGGGGCTCAAATCCGTCGATCACAATCTGCGCGATCTCTACAAGATCTACGGCGCCAGCCGGTGGCAGCAGCTCTGGATGCTGCAGCTGCCTTCCGCGCTGCCCTATTTTCTCGGGGGGCTCAAGATTGCCGGCGGGCTGAGCCTGATCGGCGCGGTTGTGGCAGAACTGGTTGCGGGAACAGGCGGCGTCGGTGCGGGTCTCGCCGCGCGCATTCAGGAGGCCGGCTACCGGCTCAACATTGCACGGATGTTCGCGGCGCTGTCGATGATCGCGGCGATGGGGGTCTTCATCTTCGCGGCCCTGTCGGTGTTGAGCTACGCGCTGCTCCACAAATGGCATGAAAGTGCAGTGAAGCGGGAAAGCTGATGAGTATCGCCGACCTGCCCGACGGCCCATTCACCCTGGCCAATGCCTGCGTGCCGGCCTGCCTCATGGGGCAGGCGGGTGATCTGCTGACAACCGACCTCCATGTCGCGGATGGCCGGATCACGGACGCGCCCGGCCAGACTGTCGACCTGAAGGGCGCGATGGTCTTTCCCTGTTTCGTCGATATGCACACTCACCTCGACAAGGGCCATATCTGGCCTCGGGCCAGCAATCCCGACGGAACTTTCATGGGGGCGCTGATGACGGTCGGCGAGGACCGCGCCGCCCATTGGTCGGCAGAGGATGTCCGGCGACGCATGGAGTTCGCCCTGCGCTGCGCCTATGCCCATGGGACGAAGGCCGTCCGGACCCACCTGGATAGCATCCCGCCGCAGGAGCAGATCTCCTGGCCCGTGTTTCGTGACATCCGTGACGAGTGGCGGGGGCGGATCGATCTGCAGGCGGTCAACCTGATCCATTCTGCACTCTGCGAGCCCGGCGGGGATATTGATGCGATCGCCGATATCGTGGCCGCGAGCGGCGGTGTGCTCGGGCTCGTGACAAATCCGACCTGGGATCTGCCGGACCGCCTGCGGCATTTCTTTTCGCTTTGCGATGCGAAAGGATTGGATGCTGATTTTCATGTCGATGAGACGAGCGACCCTGGCGCGGCGACCCTTCGGGAAATTGCCCAGGTGGTGCTCGAGACCGGGTTTCAGGGCAAAGTGGTCGTGGGGCACTGCACATCGCTCGCCGTGCAGGAGCCGGCAGAGGCCAACCGCACCATGGATCTGGTTGCGCGCGCCGGGCTCCATGTTGTCAGCCTGCCGATGTGCAATCTCTACCTTCAGGATCGTGGACTCACCGACAAGGGCATGGGATACCGCACGCCGCGTTGGCGCGGGATCACGCTGGTTCATGAGTTGAAGGATCGCGGTGTGAATCTGAGCTTCGCCTCGGACAACACCCGCGATCCGTTTTACGCCTATGGCGATCTCGACATGATCGAGGTGCTGCGCGAGGCGACCCGGATCGGCCATCTCGATCATTCCGACGAGGACTGGTCGCGCGCCTTTACGCTGAACCCGGCCGAAGCGTGCGGTTTCGTTGCGCCAAGCCTTGCGACAGGTGCACCCGCGGATCTGGTCATCTGCCGCGCGCGGAACTGGACGGAGCTCTTTGCCAGACCGCAGAGCGACCGTATCGTAGTACGGCAGGGCAGGGTGATCGACCGCACGCTGCCCGACTATTCTGAACTCGATGACCTGATGGAGACCCCATGAAAGACAATGTCGCCGCCGCGAAGGCCGCCCTGTCCCATCTTGATATCGAGGAGAAGGCGGCAGCCATCAAATCCAAGAGTCGGGACTTCTTCTGGTACTCGCCCGTGCTCAAGGATCGCCTGGACCATGTCGTTGCGGATTTCGTCGTCAGCCCGAGGAGCGAGGCGGAGGTCATTGAAATCCTGAAGGTCTGTTACGAGCATGACTGTCCCGTCACGACCCGCGGGGCCGGGACCGGCAATTACGGTCAGGCGATGCCTCTGGCGGGCGGCTGCGTCATGCATCTGCGCCATATGGACAAGGTCCGCGAAGTTGCGCCGGGCAGGGTGGTCGTGGAACCCGGCTGCCTGCTGAAGGATCTCGACGCGGCCTGCATCGAGCAGAGCGGGCAGGAGATCCGCATGTTCTCCTCCACCTGGGCGACGGCGACCATCGGAGGCTTTATCGCCGGCGGGTCGGGCGGCATCGGCTCCTGCACCTGGGGGTCTTTGCGCGATCTGGGCAATATCATCCGCCTGCGCGTGGTGACCATGGAGGCCGAACCGAGGGTGCTGGAGTTCCGCGGCGAAGAACTCGCCCGCGTCTCCCATGCTTACGGTACTAACGGCATCATCACCGAAGTGGAGATCCCGCTGGCGCCGCATTACGATTGGGTCGAGCTCTTTGTGACGATGGAGGATTTCGCGGCCGCCGCGCAGCTTGCGAACGACCTCGGCAACGAAGACGGTATCCTGATCAAGCTGGCCAGCGTTTATGAGGCGCCTGTCGCCCATGAGTATTTTCAGCGCGTCCGGCCCCATGTCGCGCCCTCCGATCACCTCATCGGACTGATGGTGGCCACCCACGCGATGGACGCGTTCGAGACCTTCCTAGCCCGGCGACCCGACGCAAAGACCATCTGGCGGTCGGACAAGCCGGATTGGGACCGTGAACCGGGTCCGGTCTTCGAGTATGGGTGGAATCATACGACCCTGCGGGCGCTCAAGGTCGATCCCTCAATCACCTATCTGCAGGTGCGCTACGGGTTTCCCGAACATCTCGAGACAATCGAAAAGATCCGCGCGGCCTTTCCCGGTGGCGAGGTGATGCAGCATCTCGAACTGCTGAAAGAGCAGGGCAAATGCATGTTCGCTGGTCTGTCCATGGTGAAGTTCACGACCGAGCAGCGGCTGGATGAGATTGTCCGCATCCACGAAGAGATGGGTGCGATGATCTTCAACCCGCATCGCTATACGCTGGAGG
>JBCDBB010000107.1:0-13284 GCA_039184415.1 Pseudomonadota bacterium | reverse complement strand
GCACCATTTGAACGCCTGGATGGCCGTGACCTGCCCCGACGGGATCGGGCGCGAGCGGGTGCGCGCGACCTGACCGTCATAGTTCCGGTCGGTGATGTCCACGCGCCGCATCTGCCGGGCGAGATGCAGCCCCATCGCCGCCACGCCCGCCAGACAGACAACCAGCGGCAGCGTTCGCCCGTCGGTCCCGAAGGCGAGCCCCACCGCGATCGCCAGCAGCGCCACCGTCGCCAGATGGAACCGCCAGAGCCAGACCGGGGTCCGGTCGCCAAAAAGCCGCGCGGTGGATTTCACCCCGATCAGCGCGTCGTCCTCGGTGTCCTGGTGGGCGTAGATCGTGTCGTAGAAGAGCGTCCAGGCCATCCCGCCAAGATAGAGAAAGAGCGCCGGCCAGCCCAAGCTCCCGTCATGGGTGGTCCAGGCCAGCAGCGCACCCCAGTTGAACGCGATGCCGAGGAAGAGCTGCGGCCACCAGGTGAAGCGTTTGGCGAACGGATAGAGGCAGACCGGCGCCAGCGCGGCCATACCGAGGAGGATCGCGTTCATGTTGAAGGTCAACAGGATGCAAAAGGCGAGGAGCGCCTGGATGCAGCACCATTTGAACGCCTGGATGGCCGTGACCTGCCCCGACGGGATCGGGCGCGAGCGGGTGCGCGCGACCTGACCGTCATAGTTCCGGTCGGTGATGTCGTTCCAGGTGCAGCCCGCCCCGCGCATCAGCCAGGCGCCCGCCGCGCAGCCGATCCCGATCCAGAGCCCGCTCCAGCCGAGGCCCGATCCGCTTGCCGCGGACAGAAGCACCCCCCAGAGGCACGGGATCAGCAGCAGCCAGGTGCCGATGGGCCGGTCGGCGCGGCTCAGCCGCAGATAGGGCCGCGTCCATTCCGGCGCGCGTGTATCAACCCAGTTGCCGCGCACCGCATCGGCGACCTGACCCTCTGGCGTTTGCGCGAGCTCGGCCATATCACGGCTCCCATGGAGGCTCCCAAGATCAGGCTCTATGTAGACCAGCCGCTGGGCGAGGGCCAACCGGTTCCCTTGGACAGGGGGCAGGCGCACTACCTGTTCGGGGTGATGCGGCTGGATCGGGGTGACCGGGTTGCGCTCTTTGACGGGCGTGCCGGCGAATGGGCGGCCGAGATCACGGAGGTGGGCAAGCGCGGCGGTCAGGCGGTCTGTGTGGCGCAGACCAAGGCGCTGCAGCGCCCGCCGGACCTGTGGCTGATGTTCGCGCCGATCAAGAAGGCGCGCACCGATTTCATCGTCGAGAAGGCGACCGAGCTTGGCGCCGCGCGCATCCTGCCGGTACAGACCGAGTTCACCAACGCGGAGCGGGTCCGGGCGGACCGGCTGCGTGCCCATGCGGTGGAGGCGGCCGAGCAATGCGGCGGAACCTTTGTGCCCGACGTGGGCGATCTGACCCGACTGAGCGCGATGCTTGACGCCTGGCCCGAAGGCCGGCGGCTGATGTTCTGCGACGAGGCGCGTGTGGGGCGGGCGACCGACCTGGCCGGGATTGCGCAGGATCCGGGGCCCTGGGCGGTCCTGATCGGACCGGAGGGCGGGTTCAGCCCGGCGGAGCGCGATCGGCTTCACGCAATGGACCAGGCGGTGCCGGTCAGCCTCGGTCCGCGGGTGCTGCGCGCGGACACCGCCGCGGTGGCGGCGCTGACGCTCTGGCAGGCACGGTTTGGAGATTGGCGCGCATGATTCGGCCCGAACTGATCGCCCTCGCCCGGCGCTGGCGCGAGAGCCTGACCGGGGCTGGGCTCGTGGTACTCGGCCTCTGGGCGGGTCTCGCGGCGACTGGCCTTCTCGGTGTGCTCGGGTGGATCGCTCTCTCGGCGGGCCTGGCGCTGGCCGCGGCGGGCATTCAGCGCGCCCGGTTTCGCGACGGCGCGGGCGAGGGCCCGGGCGTCGTCACCGTCACCGAAGGCCAGATCGCCTATTTCGGCCCGCTCGATGGCGGTGTCGTGGCGATGGATCTGCTCTCGGAGCTGAGCTTCGATCCGCGCTCCAGCCCGCCGGTCTGGGTGCTGCGCCATGGTGGCGGCGCGCCGGTGCACATTCCCGTGACGGCCACCGGCGCAGAGGCGCTGTTCGATGCGTTCGAACAGCTTCCCGGTCTCGATATGCAACGGCTGCTGGCCCTGCGCGAGCATCCCGGCGACACGCCCGTCAGCCTCTGGCGTGTCTCTTCAACCCTAAGGCTCGGTTGACACCGACGCCAAATCGCCACAGGTCTCGGCGCCTGAGCTACGAAGACAGTACGACGCACACGGAGCCGCATACATGTCCATCCCGCAGTCCGGTGGCGGCCCGATCGAGACCCACGCGCAACTGGCCGATTACCTTGCCGCGGGCTGCAAGCCCAAGGATCAGTGGCGCATCGGGACCGAGCATGAGAAGTTCGGCTATTGCAAGGACAAGCTCAAGCCGTTGCCCTATGACGGGGTGCGCTCGATCAAGGCGATCCTCGAAGGATTGCGCGACCGCTTCGGCTGGTCGCCGGTTCTGGAGGGCGGCAACATCATCGGGCTGGAGAAGGACGGCGCGAATGTGAGCCTGGAGCCCGGCGGCCAGCTGGAACTGTCGGGCGCGCCGCTCAGGAGCATCCACGAGACCTGCGATGAGGTGAATGTCCATCTGCGCGAGGTCCAGGCAGTGGCCGACGGGATCGGCGCGGGTTTCATCGGGCTCGGCGCAGCGCCGATCTGGCGGTATGAAGACATGCCGGTGATGCCCAAGGGGCGCTATGCGCTGATGACCGACTATATGGACAGGGTCGGGACCATGGGAAAAACCATGATGTACCGGACCTGTACGGTGCAGGTGAATCTCGATTTCGCGTCCGAGCGCGACATGGTCAAGAAGCTCAGGGTGGCGCTGGCGCTGCAGCCGGTGGCGACGGCGCTCTTCGCCAATTCTCCCTTTCTGGACGGCAAGCCCAACGGCTATCAGAGCTGGCGCAGCCGGGTCTGGCGCGATCTCGACCCCGATCGCACCGGGATGCTGCCCTTCGTTTTCGATGCGGGCTTCGGGTTCGAGGCCTGGGCGGAATACGCGCTCGACGTGCCGATGTACTTCGTGTTCCGCGATGGAAAATATGTCGACGCGCGGGGGCAGTCCTTTCGCGATTTCCTCGACGGGCAACTGCCCGCGCTGCCGGGCGAGATCCCGACACTCAGCGATTGGGCCGACCATCTGACCACGATCTTTCCCGAGGCGCGGATCAAGAAGTTCATCGAGATGCGCGGCGCCGATGGCGGACCGTGGCGCAGGCTCTGCGCGCTGCCGGCGCTCTGGGTCGGACTGACCTATGATCAGGGCGCGCTCGATGCGGCCTGGGATCTGGCCAAGGGCTGGGATGGAGAGACGCGCGAGGCCTGGCGCGTGGCGGCGGCCAAGGACGGTCTGCGGGCCGAGGTTGGCGGCCGGTCGATGCGCGATCTGGCGCGCGAGGTGCTGGAGATTGCGCGGTCGGGACTGGCGGCGCGGGCGGTCCCCGGCGCAGGCGGCATCCTGCCCGACGAGACCCATTTCCTCAACGCACTGCAGGACAGCGTGGACAGCGGCATGACGCCGGCCGATGAGCTGCTGGAGCATTATCACGGCGACTGGAACGGCGATCTGACCCGGATCTACGGCGCGTACAGTTACTAGTGGGTGCTGGACCCGGCCCCCGCCCTCCGGGCCGGTGCGTGCCCTTTATTGCACGCGACATTGGGATTTCGTTCGCAATAGTGTTTCTCCCCGAGAAGGTCGTGGCCCGCTGAAACGAGGAGCTGCGGTTTGCGGCCGAAAGGGCGTTGCCTTCCGCCTTGGCGGGGTCCTACAAGCGAAGCTTGAGAAGCTGACACTTTTGGGCAATTCCGCCCATTTGCTGGAGGCTTCGAGGTTGTCAGATATGAGACCGAAACTCTCGCTTTCGATTGGGCGGCTCAAGGGCGCTGCGATTGGGCGTCATTCCGTTTGGGCGTTGTGGAGCGTGGCCGTACTTTTCCTCGTCGCAGGCGTCGTTACAGTCGCGATTTTGGTCGGGTTCGCAACCCAGAGCGGGGATGGTTGGTCGCGCGAGGCATTTCAATCGGGTCTTGTGAAATTTGCCGCTGCATCTTTCCATTGTTCAGGGCATGGCTCATGAAAACAGATACTTATGCTAAGTATCTTGGGCAATAAGGCTTCCTTTTCCTGTGATTTCGCATGTTTCGGAGGAAGCCGGTCGGCAGAAGGGCCCTAGCGGCCGAATGGTTAGACAAAACGTTCTTGACCATGTGAACACAACGCCCGGTCGAAGACTTCAGCCCGCATCGAACCGACAGTACGCATCCTGCCCTCTCTGCCACTTGCCCTGGAGAAAGCGCTCTTCCGATCCGGCTGCGGCCGGATTTTTCCGTTGGTTAAAGGGTTGTGCGGGCGGGGCCAAGCACTAGCACTTGCACCGCGGGACAGTCGTTCGGTGCGGGCGCTCCACACGACTGTCCCGCGCTGCCATCCGGGCGAAAGCCTGAGACAAGCTTCCCGCCCGCACTTAGGCAAGGGTTCGGCGGCATGTGCTGCGCTGGCGAGACAAAGCTGCTTCAGCGAACCCGAAAACACCAATGGTCGTTATGTTCTGCTGAACCGCTATTGGTGAAGTTCCCGACGGATGACTGAGCCGAGCGCAGTGCAGACACTCTTCTATGTCTCCCCAAAATTCTGATGACTGAGAGGCCCGCCCGCACGAGAAGGTGACCGGTGCCACACATTAGGGCCGGCTTACGGGGTGCCCGTTCCGCGAACGTCCGAAGGGGGGCGCCCAAGACACGCAGGACAGTTCATTCTTTGACCGGCAAGCTAGAGAGACTGCCTGCGTTCGAGCGCGGCAACAACGCCGCGCAGTTCGGCAAGGCCCTTGAGCCTCCCGATAGACGGGTAACCGGGCTGTGTCTGGCGGTTGAGGTCGTCCAGGATGTCCTGACCGTGATCGGGCCGGAAGGGAATTGAATCGTCGTCACGACCTGCGCGGCGACGCCTGGCCTCCTCGCGCAGAGCGGCTTCGATAAGAGCGACCATATCGGTGTCGCCACCAAGATGTTCCGCCTCGTGGAACGAGCCGCGGACGGCCGTACCTTCGCGCCGGATGTTGCGCAGGTGAAGGAAGTGCACGCGGTCGCCGAGGCGTTCCATCATGCCTGGCAGATCGTTATCCGGCCGGGCCCCCAGCGATCCAGAGCAGAGGGTCACCCCGTTCGCTGGGTCATCCACAGTGTCGAGCACTTGGACATAGTCCGCCTCGGTCGACATGATCCGGGGCAGGCCAAGAAGCGGAAATGGTGGATCGTCGGGGTGACAGCACAGACGGATGTCCAATGCATGCGCAGTCGGGACCACCTCGGACAGAAAATCAATGAGATGACGGCGCAGGCGTGTGGCGTCAATTGCGTCATATTCGGCCAGATGTGCGCGCACATCATCAAGGGAGAACTGATCTGCCGCGCCGGGAAGGCCGCAGGTCACGTTTTCCGCCAGGGCGGTCTTTTGGGCTTCGGTCATGTTGGCAAAGCGACGCTCAGCCGCGGCACGTACGGCTTCGTCGTAGTCTTCGGCGGCACCGGCGCGGGCGAGAATGTGAAGGTCGAAGGCGGCGAAATCGACCAGATCGAAGCGCATGCACGTCCCGCCATTCGGCAGGCGATGCGCGAGCGCGGTACGCGTCCAGTCGAGCACCGGCATGAAGTTGTAGCAGACGACCTTGATCCCAGCACCAGCGAGGTGGTGCAGAGACGAGCGATAGGCGTCCAGATGCGACCGCCACTCACCTTGCTGTTTCTTGATGTCTTCGGAGACCGGCAGGCTTTCGACCACTGCCCAATCCAGTCCCGAGGGCCTGCCGTCCAACATGCGCGCGACCTCGGCTTGCCTAGTCGCGATTGCATCGGGTGTCCAAACGGCGCCTGTGGGGACATGGTGAAGTGCTGTCACGATGCCGGTCGCACCAGCCTGTACGATGTGGTCGACCGGCACGATGTCGCTCGGTCCGAACCACCGCCAAGTCTGCTGCATCGCTCGCCCCTCCTGCTAGGCCTCACGACGATAGCAGCCAAAAATCTTGAATACTAGTATGGTAGCATGGCATAGATTGACCAGGAGGAGAGCGAATCATGCCCGCAGTGGCTGATGTCATGGCGCGACTGGATATCGGCGATCTCGATCTCGCGTCTTCCATTGCGCCGCAGATCTGTCGAGCCTTACGCACGCGGATCATTCGATGTGACCTGCGGCCGGGAGACCGGATTTCGGAAGCGGATGTCTCGCGCGCCTTTGGGGTCAGCCGCCAGCCGGTCCGGGAAGCGTTCATCAAGCTTGCCGAGCAGGGCCTGCTGAAGGTCCTGCCTCAGCGCGGCACGACCGTCGCTCGGATCGCCTATCCCGCCGTGCTCGACGCGCGGTTCATGCGCGAGGCGATCGAGGCGGATATCGTGGCGATCCTCGTGCAGGCTCCCTCTTCGGAGCTGGTCGAGGCGCTCCAGGCCGAAATCGTTGCGCAGCGCTCTATTGACCCGGCCGATGCCGCTGAGTTCTCCCGGCTTGACGAGCGGTTTCACAGGCGTCTGGCAGAATTCGCCGACAAGGCCGGCGCCTGGACGCTTCTGGAGGGGTTGAAGGCTCAGATGGACCGCGTGCGGTATTTGTCGCTGAGCAGTTTTCCCACGCCGAAACTGATCGATCAGCATGAACGTGTCGTCGCCTGCATTGCCTCGCGCGACGCTGCAGGCGCCGAGACCGCAATCCGTGTGCACCTGCGCGAAGTGCTGCAGGACCTGCCGCATATTCGTGACGCCAACCCCGAGTTTTTTGAGATGCCGGCAGGCCAACGCCCAGAACCGGTCAATGCGCCAATCAGAGGAGGAACCACAACATGACGATCACGATCAATGCAAGGGCGCTTGCTCTCGCTCTCGCCACCGCCACGGCCCTGCCGGTCTCGGCGCAGGATATGACGCTGCAACTGGGCCATCTTGCCAATGAGGAAAACCCCTGGCACCTCGCCGCCGTCAAATTCGGAGAAGAGCTGTCGGCGCTGACCGATGGCCGCATCACCGTCGAGGTGTTTCCCAATGAATCGCTCGGCAAGGAGATCGACCTGATCAACGGCATGCAGCTTGGTACTGTTGACATGACCATCACCGGCGAGAGCCTGCAGAACTGGGCGCCGATGGCCGCGCTCCTGGCGGTTCCGTATGCCTATCGCTCGATCGATCATATGGATGAGGTTGCCAGTGGAGAGATCGGCGACCAGATCGAGGCGCAGATCGTCGAGAAGGCGCAAATACGACCCATCGCCTATTTCGCCCGTGGGCCGCGGAACCTGACCTCCAATCGTCCCATCACCAGCCCCGATGAACTCGACGGACTGAAGATGCGTGTGCCGAACGTCCCGCTGTTCGTCGATGTCTGGAAGTCGCTCGGTGCAAGCCCCGGACCGATGGCCTTCTCCGAGGTCTTTCCGTCGCTCCAGAACGGCACCATCGAGAGCCAGGAGAACCCGCTGGCGCTGATCCGCTCCGCAAGCTTCAACGAGGTGCAGAGCCACGTGAACATGACCGAGCATGTGCGGTCCTGGATCTATCTGACGATCTCCGAGATGACCTGGAACAAGCTGTCGGACGCCGACAAGGCGGCGGTCCTGGAAGCTGCAGCCCGTGCACAGGCCTACGAGCGTGGTCTCTTTGAGGAAAGCCTCGCCGCGGACCGGGCGTTCCTGGAAGAAAAGGGCATGACTTTCGTCGAGGTGGACGGCGCGGCGTTCCAGGCGGCTGCCAAAGACGCCGTGCTTGCCAACGTCAATGACGAGATCAAGCCTGTCGTGGACTCGCTCTTCGCCCAGTAAGGCCACGTCTCTGCGACCCTGACCGGCGACGTCACCGCCGCCGGTCGACCGACCCCTCCTTTCGCTATTCGAGACGGTCTGCGCCATGAGCCGGTTTACCGACCTGATCACCGCCATTGCCCGCGTTTGCGTCGGCATTTCCTTTTCAGTCCTGCTGGTGTCCGTGCTGGTGCAGGTCGTCGGCCGCACGATCGGAGCGGCCCCGGTCTGGACAGAAGAGCTTACACGGTTCGCGCTGCTCTTCACCATCGCCTTCGGTGTCGGGCTTGCGCTGCGGAGCGGCGATTTGGTGAATGTCGATGTTATCTGTGAACATCTTCCGGGCCGGGCGCCATGGGTGCTGCGGTTGGTCTCTGCCGGGGTTACGGCCGGACTTGCATTCTATCTGCTGCCGCATGCCTGGCGCTACGTCTCGATCGGCCGGATGCAGACCTCGCCAGCGCTCGGTCTGCGCATGGATGTCGCGCATGCGACGGTGTTCCTGCTCTTGGCGCTTCTGGCGGTGTTTGCCGTACTCAGGGTGATCGGCATGCTGAGCGGTGCCGAGGACGGGCGTCCCCACAGGCCCGAAGACGACTGAACGTGGAAGTCGCCGCACTCTTTGCCACCTTCATCGGCGGACTGATCGTCGGCCTGCCGGTCGCCATTGCGCTCGGACTTTCCTCGCTTGCCTATATCCTGATGGCGGGACTGCCGCCGGTTGTGATGCCGCAAAAGATGTACGCCGGAATGGACGTTTTCGTGCTGCTATCGATCCCGGGCTTTATCCTTGCCGGCAACCTCATGAACCGGGGCGGCATCACCCTCAGGATCATCAGGTTCGCCAACGCGCTCGTCGGATGGGTACGTGGCGGGCTCGGGCTGACCAACATTGCCGCGTCGATGCTGTTTGGTGGCATCACCGGCACCGCGGTGGCGGATGCCGCATCCATCGGAGGCGTGATGATACCGGGCATGAAGAAGGCCGGGTATCCCGCGGATTTCTCGGCTGCCGTCACCGCAGCATCTTCGACGGTGGGGCCGATCATCCCGCCCTCGGTCCCCATGATCATCGTCGGTGCCCTGTCGGGTATCTCGGTCGGGCAGATGTTTTTGGCAGGCGCGGTTCCGGGGATCCTGATGGGCCTCGCAATGATGATCACAGCGGTGATCGTCTCGCGCCGCAAGGGATTCCCGAAACACGCCTGGGGCGGCTGGGGAGAGGTCGTCAGAGCCTTTGGCGGGGCCTTCTGGGCCCTGGCGATGACGTTTCTGATCATCTACGGGCTGCTGTCCGGGTTGGCGACGCCCACCGAAACCGCCGTGGTGGCCAGCGTCTATGCCTTTATGGTCGGCGCCTTCGTGTATCGAGAACTGCCGATCCGGCGCGTGCCGGCAATCCTCATCGACAGTGCCGTCTCGGCGGCGGGCATCCTTGCGCTGGTCGGATTCGCCAATGTCTTCGGCTGGATCCTGGTCTCGGAGCAAATTCCCCAGGCCATCGCGCAAGGTGTGCTGGAGGTGACCGAAAATCCGATCCTCGTCATTCTTCTGATCAACCTGATGCTGCTGTTCGTCGGCATGTTCATGGAGACGATCGCCGCCCTGATCATTCTCTTCGTGCCGCTGCTGTCGCTCGCCACGGCGGTCGGCATTGATCCGCTCCACTTCGCGACCTTTGCCGTGCTCAACCTGATGATCGGGCTCACGACGCCGCCGGTGGGCGTGTGCCTCTTCGTCTGCGCCGGGATCGCGCGTCTTCCGCTAGGGCCGGTGGTCCGGGCGGTTACGCCGTTTCTGATCTCCAACATCCTGGTGCTGCTTGCCGTCAGCTACTTCGCGCCGCTCGCGACATGGCTGCCGTCTCAGGTCTTTGATTGAGGAGAGCCATGGACACCCGCGTGTGCCGATTGCATGGACAGGGCGATATCCGGATCGAGCGCGAGTCCATCGCCGCTCCAGGACCGGGCGAGGCACTGGTGGCCGTCGGTGTCGGTGGCATCTGTGGCAGCGACCTCCACTACTACCAGGACGGGGGCTTTGGCACGATCAGAGTGCGAGAACCGATCATCCTCGGACATGAGGCCTCGGGGACTGTGCTGGAGATTGGCTCCGATTGCGGCGCGGTAAAACCGGGCGATCGTGTCGCGATCAACCCGAGCCGACCCTGCGGCGTTTGCCGGTACTGCCGAGACGGTTTGCGCATCCACTGCCTTGCCATGCGCTTCAGCGGCTCCGCAATGCGCATGCCCCATGAACAGGGTCTTTTCCGCGACCGCATCCTGGTCGACGCCGCGCAATGCGTTCCGGTCGGTTCGACCGTCTCGTTGGCCGAGGCCGCGTGCGCCGAACCGTTGGCGGTCTGCCTCCACGCTCGTGACGCCGCAGGGACGCTGGAAGGCAAAAGAGTGCTTGTGACGGGGGCTGGCCCCATCGGCGCGCTTTGCGCGGGGTTGGCGGCAGAGGCCGGAGCCGCGGCGGTGGTCGTTACCGACCTGTGCGACTTCACACTTGACGTGGCGCGACGTATGGGCGCGAGCGAGACGGTCAATGTGGGCGCTGCATCGGACGCCATGGCGCGGTTCGAAGCCGACAAAGGCTGGTTCGACGTGGCTTTCGAGTGTTCCGCTGCGGCGCCCGCGATCAGGACGGCCATCGCCTGCCTGCGACCGCGGGGTGTGCTGGTCCAGGTCGGCGTCGCAGGTGACACGCCTGTTCCCCTCAACTTTCTTGTCAGTAAGGAAATCACCCATATCGGCAGCCAGCGCTTCGACAGCGAGTTTGCCCAGGCCGTGGCGATGATCGCCGAGCGTCGCATCGACGTGTCACAGATTTTGACCGGACGCTTCCCGCTCGAGCGCGCGGTAGAGGCCTTCGCCGCTGCTGCCGACCGGACCAGTGCGGTTAAGATACAACTCGAGTTCGACCCTGTCGGCTAGGGAAGTACCCTCGTTTATCTGTCTCTCGAAAACCCGTTCCAAGACACATCATCTGCCGTTTTCGAGTTTCTTGGCAACTTCAGTTGATTCACCGTCGACCATCACAGACCCGTCTGCTCCTACCAATTGCCATTTGGCACGGGTAAGCGCGATGTCGCCGACGATCACTTCGCTAATGATGTCGGCTTTGATCTTTGGCTTGATGTCCATGAAGCCAAGAAAGGCCGCTCGAGCGCCGTGTAAACCGATGCTTGCGGGCTGATCAGGTGGGAAGAACATGTGGCAATCTGGATGGAACATCGGAACGATGCCGTCCATGTCACCTTGTTGCAGAAACGCGCTGACGCAATGGGCGATGTCGCGCGGTCTTTCTGCAATGCGTTCGGCATCGTTGCTCATATCAGTGTCCTGCTTCTAAAGAGAAACCAGGTAGTGCTTTGGAGGAAGCCCTTCGCTTTGCGGGGACGCGGTTAGGGTCGAGACCCCTGCAAAGCCATTCCCCTGAAAGCGAGCGCTCACGACTTTTCGTCGTTGTTGTCCATATCGACGATCATCTTCCAGCCATCGGCGTGTTTGCGATAAACCAACAGCAGCCGACCCTTGCCACCGCCGGTCTGGCCCGATGCTTTCTCTGTCACCTCGACGGTGAAAAAGCCGACGATTACCGCAAACCCGTCATAGACTTTGATGTGTTCGACATCGAAACCCGACTTGAACGTGGAAGCCGCAATGCGTGGCGCATACTTTTTGCGAACAGCGTCAATACCGTAGCCGGTGGGTTGATATTCGTTGCAAGTGACTGCCTCGGGATCGACGGTGTTCAGCATGCGCTCAAGATCGCCGCTATCAAGGCCTTCTAGCCACTCGTTCAGGGCCTGCTTGACGTCTTCGAGGTCAGACATTGGAGAGCTCCGTTCCTTCTCAAGTTCGTATTGTCTAGGAAGCTACGCTGCCGCTATAATTAGAAAAACACCTATGTTCCTTACAGATTGATCGGAAATATGAACAATGCAGCGTAACCAACTCAGTGACGTTTCGATCTTTGTGGAGGTTGCCCGTCAAAACGGGTTTCGGGCTGCGGCTGACGTGCTGAAGTTGCGAGCGGCGTCCGTCAGTGAAGCCGTGCAACGTTTTGAAGACCGGCTAGGCGTGCGACTCTTAGAGCGTTCGACTCGCACCGTTTCATTGACGCCGATTGGGGAACGATTGTTCGAACGGAGTTTACCCGCGATCAATGATCTAGAGGCGGCACTTCTCGATCTAGACGCGCATAGAGACACGGTTTCAGGCACGTTGCGCCTGACCGCTCCCTATAGTGCTGGGTCGTTCTTCCTCGATAATCTAGTTGCGAGATTTGCGGCAGAGTATCCAGAAGTGACTGTCGAGGTGATCTTCGACGACCGAAAAGTCGATCTGATTTCATCGAAAGTTGATGCGGCCATCAGGTCGAAGACTCTCCTTGAAGCTGAAACACACGCAATCCCAGTGGGTCCAAGCCTGAGAATGACTATTGTCGCGGCTCAGGACTATCTGGATCGACGAGGTACGCCTCAGTCACCCGAAGATATCCTTGACCATGACGGTGTTTGTTTTTCCTTTGGCGGCTCTGACCAGTTGGCGCCATGGCTGTTCCAAGGTGATGACGGTCCCTACAGCGTCATGCCGAAACCGCGCATGGTGGCAAACGATCTTCGGTCGTTGCTTTCCTATGCCGCACGAGGATTAGGTCTCGCCTATATTTATGCCGAGGTGGCGGCTCCTTTTACGGCTGCAGATGAATTGGTCGAAGTGATGTCCGACCAGATGCCTTCTATGCCTAGGTTTTCCCTTAACTATCGGAGCAAGAAACACATGACCAAGCGACTCCGGGCGTTCATTGACCTGGCAAAGGCCGGTTCGGATAAAAGTCGCTGAGACCCTTGCAACACTCCGATACCGGACATTAAACGAATGGTCGCTTGGTCCCGCGTCGCGGTCTTTGCCAGACAAAGCCTCTCTGCGTCCGACACGAATCACCGATCTTGACGCCGCCTTGCCGCGCTGACGATCATGCTCGTGCGGCAAAATTGGTGTTGCGAGCGTGCGCAGCTAAGAAAATGAGTTCACAGGTTGGGCTCGTAGCAGCCGAGTGGGAGCGCAGCACGGCTTTGCAGTTCCGGCTGTTAGCCAGTGAAGCGAAAGCTTTGATCCTTCGCCGTCCCAATCGTGCAAGGTACATTCGTGTCGAGGGTTCCGACGTTCGTTTCGAGAGCAGCGGAAGCTGACCACGAGCCCATATAGACCCGTTATTGCATCGCTTCAGGTCCGCAGTGTCAAGGGTCAAGCAGACATTCACGGACGGGGTCGCTACTAGGATCTCCGTGCGGTTGCAGAAGCTCGTCGGGCCTCGAATACAGACCGCACGAAGGCACGGATCTTGAAAGACACTTTCGGGCCGGGCAGTGTGATGCAGGATTGCCGTCTGCAACCGTAAACCGAAAGACCTGGAGCACT
>JBCDBB010000106.1:0-13406 GCA_039184415.1 Pseudomonadota bacterium | reverse complement strand
TTCAGCGGCAGCTCGATCCCGTCGCAAATGAGTGGCTCGCCCGGCACCAGCGCGTCGGGCGGCGCGCCGTAGGCGGACCGGAAGGCATGGATCAGCCGGACCCGCGTGGCATTCCGCCAGACCAGCACCGGCGCGCGTGCCATCGGGCCGGCCTGGACCCGCTCGTCGATCACCACCCGGTCGTCCCGGCCGGCGGCCTCCTCGACCATGGCCTCGAACCGCTCGAATCCCAGCTCCGGATCGCCCAGCGCATGGGCCAGATCGAGGATCGGGTTGTCCTCTGTCTGGCGGTGCACACGCGACAGGGTGAGCCGGCGACCGGCGGGAAGCCGCTCAAAGACCATCTCACCGGACTGCCCGACCGGCGCCAATTGTGCAGGATCCCCGAACAATACCAGAGTCGGAAAGATCTCCCGCAGGTCGTCGAACTGCCGCGCATCGAGCATGGAGCTCTCATCGACGAAGCCCACGTCGAGCGGATCCTCCCGCCGTTTCCATCCGGTGATGAAATCCGATCCGCGCACCCCGGCGGCGGCCAGGGCGGCGGGCACGGAGTTGTGGCTGGCATAAAAGGCCTGCGCCCGGTCGAGCGCCGCATCCTCCAGAATGCCCGCCTCGGGCCGCGCGGCATTGCCCGTCAGCCACTCCGCGATCCGTTCGTATTCGGGGTCGTAGACAGGGGTGTAGAGAATACGTTGGATCGTCGTCGCGGGCACGCCCTGCATCCGCAGGACCGAGGCCGCCTTGTTGGTCGGCGCCAGGATGGCCAGGCTCCGGCGCTCGCGCTTCCGCCGGCTCTCATAGTCGCCCGAGACGATCTCCACCCCGGCCTCGGCCAGCGCCTTGTAGAGCCGGGCAAGCAGCAACGTCTTGCCCGACCCGGCCTTGCCGATCACGGCGAGAGGCGGGCTGTCCTCGGCGTCAGGGGGCGTCAGGCGCCCGGCGGCAATGTCGATCCCGGACTGCAGCAGATGCGCCGCGACCCGATCAAAGGCCGCGGACTGGTCGTCTGACAGTGCGAGTGCGGGCGGCTCCTGCATGGGCGGACCATAGGCCCGCGGGCTCGCAGACGCCAGCAGGGCTTAGGCAATGCGGGCCAGCTTTGCCACGCGCGGCTCGAACGCCTCGTCATACCAAGCGCGCGACTGCGCCCGGGTGAACCCGGCGCGTTCGGCCACCAGATCTGCCGCATCTTCCGAGAAATGCCACAGGCCGACGCTGATCGCATCGCGGCCCTCGCCCTGGCTGGCCAGCACCATCGGCTCCCAGCCGAGACGGCCATAGATCCGCACCATGCGGGCGTCGAAAATCCCGACCGAGAAGGTCAGGTCGTGGCCCAGGCCCAGCTCCAGCCCGGCGAGCAGGAGCGCCCCGGACACCTGGGGCGAGGCGCCGCGCGCCAGGCAGAAACGCGTGCATTCCCAGATCTTGTCATTCCGGATCGGACGGTTCTGCAGAAGATGAACGAAATGGTCGTTCAGCATGGTCGGGCCGCTCGTGGGCAGGACGCGCATCGAGCCGCCATGGGTTCCGTCTTCATTCTCCCAGATGACGTAGAGCGGTGTCTCCCGGTCATACTCGTCACGCTCCGCACCGGTGTCGTCGATCGTGACGTCCCAGCCCAGTCGGGTGCGGAATTGGTCTGCCCGGTCGCGGAACATGGTATCGCGAAGCCGGGGATAAAGCGGAAGATCGGTCGCGGGAATAAAACGGATCATCATTAGTGCCCCTGAATACTATCGTTGCTGATGCAAGGACAATCAGGGGGAAAAGGTTAACGAGCTTTTACACCTGCGCGCGGAGCGTTAACGACTTGTTTAAACTTTTATCAATCCCTGGCTTAACGCCTGGGCAACTGCATGAGTCGTATTCTGCGCGCCCATCTTCGCCCGGGCGGCCTCGATATAGACCCGCAGCGTGTGTTCCGAGATCTTGAGCGTCTCGGAGGCCTGGGCCCGCGTGTAGCCCGTGGCGAGCAGGCTCAGCGCGTCCACCTCCCGCGGCGACAGGCGCGCCTGGGGCTTGATATCGGCGACGTCGCTCAGCTCAGACGCCTTCTGATTGATGAAATGCGCGACCAGCAGAAGGTCTTCGCGATACTGAGTGCTGAATTTGGCCCAGTCGGTCTCGGACCGCCGGGCACTCACGGTGAACATGGCAAACTGGCCGGAGGTGCCGCGCACGGGGATAGACAGACCCTGATTGCCGATCCCGGCATCCAGCGCCTCGCCGCGGAACTCGCGCACATTCTCCGACTGCCAGTCGAGGCCGCGCCAGTCGAGGGGATGGAACCTTTTGAAACAGCCCTGCACCACCGGGTCGATGCTGGCATATTTCTGGTCGAGATAACGATCGACCCAGGATGATTCGTAAGAGAGCGCCGCATACTGGGCGCCATGGCTATCGACGGAGTGATAGACCACATGGTCGACATCGTAGATGTCACGCACTTTCAGAACGGCCTGCTGGAGGTCCTCACGGGTTCGGACCCGCTCGAGAGACGACACATGGCGTTCCAGGTTTTTCGACATGCGCACTCGCCTCGTCGCTATGGCACCGGGCAGACGCGCCGATTTCCGCTGTGGCGACCATCATCGTGTCGTCGAGATGCTCAGCCAAACGGTCCAAACCGTTGCACTGTGCGAATGTCTTCACGTCTGCCAGAACGTTAATTACCCAGTCGTGTTGCATATTGTTCTCTCTAAGGCGACTTAACACAACGTTAATTTACACGTTGACTAACCCCAGCTTTGCATGGGTTCCCCGACCTGACTACTCGCTAAAAATGGGGAGGTGAGCGTTAAATGATTAAAATCACTGAAAGGATTGCGAAATAGCAGGCGCCGCCGCTCTTTGCAGAACGGCGGCAAAGGAAAAAAATGATTCGGGGACAATATGATCCCCATCGGATTTTTGTAGTCTCAGCTTACCCTTTCGGGCCGCACTCCAGCGCATCTTCCAGCGTGCGCAGCCCGGTTTTCGGGGCCTGAACCAGCACCGCCATGTTTCCGGGCTTGTGCTCGTTTCGCATCATTTTCATATGCGCGTCGGGAATCTCGGCCCAGGGGAAGACCTCGGACATGCAGGGGTCCAGACGGCGCTCCACCATCAGCTTGTTGGCCGAGGCCGCCTGCTTGAGATGGGCGAAATGGCTGCCCTGCAGACGCTTCTGGTGCATCCACATGTAGCGGACATCGAAGGTGCAGTTGAAGCCCGTGGTGCCCGCGCAGATCACCACCATGCCGCCCTTCTTGCACACGAAGGTCGAGACCGGGAAGGTCGACTCGCCGGGATGCTCGAACACCATGTCCACATTGTTGCCCTTGCCGGTGATGTCCCAGATCGCCTTGCCGAACTTGCGGGCTTCCTTGAACCAGGTCGCATATTCGGGGGTGTTCACCGTGGGCAGCTGGCCCCAGCAGTTGAAATCCTTGCGGTTGATCACGCCCTTGGCGCCCAGATCCATCACGAACTGGCGCTTGTCCTCGTCCGAGATCACCGCGATCGCATTGCCGCCGGCGGCGTTGATCAGCTGGATCGCGTAGGAGCCCAGACCCCCCGATGCGCCCCAGACCAGCACGTTCTGGCCGGGCTTGAGCTCATGGGGGTGGTGCCCGAAGAGCATCCGGTAGGCGGTGGCCAGCGTCAGCGTGTAGCAGGCCGATTCCTCCCAAGTCAGATGCTTGGGCCGCGGCATCAGTTGCTGGGCCTGCACCCGCGTGAACTGAGCAAAGGAGCCGTCCGGCGTCTCGTAGCCCCAGATCCGCTGGCTCGGCGAATACATCGGATCGCCGCCATTGCACTCCTCGTCGTCGCCATCGTCCTGGTTGCAGTGGATCACAACCTCGTCGCCCACCTTCCAGTTCTTCACCCGGTCGCCCACGGCCCAGACGATGCCCGAGGCGTCGGATCCGGCGATATGGTAGGGCTGGCCATGGCCGTCGAAGGGCGAGATCGGCTGCCCGAGCCCGGCCCAGACGCCGTTATAGTTGACGCCCGCGGCCATCACCAGGATCAGCACCTCGTGGCTGTCCAGCTTCGGCGTCTCCACAACCTCGAGCGCAAAGGACTTGTCGGGCTCGCCATGGCGCTCGCGCCGGATCGCCCAGGCATGCATCTTGGGCGGCACATAGCCCATCGGGGGCATCTCGCCGATCTCATAGAGGTCCTTCTTCGGCGCGTCATAGGCTGCAATCGCCGGATTCGTGTCCAAAGCCATGGGGGCCTCCTTCAGTCGCCACACTCATGCCGCACTGCAACATCGCGGCTATCGTGGTCAGTTACTGCCATGCGCGCAATTTAGCAATCATGAAAAGCTGTTTTTTGTAATTTTCTGTCGCGCCTATCTGCCACAGGGGCGGAGAGATGCCGAAACCTCCGGCGTCCGGGCGCACCGTGGGCCCCGCTGTGCGCCTCTGACGCCGCGCTGCGGAACGAGCGGCTTGGACAGAACCATGCTGCATGGCATCATGCGGCCCTGTTCTGCCGCAGCGCAGCGAATTGACAGGGACATAATCTTACGCTTATGACCCTCAGGACGCACGAATGTTGCATATCGACGAGTCGCGAGGCCATGATGACCGAGACCCAGAAAGACCGCCCCTGGCTGTTCAGGACCTATGCCGGCCATTCGACGGCCAAGGCCTCCAACGCGCTCTACCGCACGAACCTGTCCAAGGGGCAGACCGGCCTCTCGGTCGCTTTCGACCTGCCCACCCAGACCGGCTATGACAGCGACCATGAGCTCGCCCGCGGCGAGGTCGGCAAGGTCGGCGTGCCGGTGGCGCATCTGGGCGACATGCGCACGCTCTTCGACGAGATCCCGCTGGAGCAGATGAACACGTCGATGACGATCAACGCCACGGCTCCCTGGCTGCTGGCGCTCTATATCGCCGTGGCCGAGGAACAGGGCGCGGATGTCTCCAAGCTCCAGGGCACCGTCCAGAACGACCTCATCAAGGAATATCTCAGCCGCGGCACCTATGTCTGCCCGCCGAAACCCTCGGTGAAGATGATCACCGACGTGGCCGCCTACTGCTATACCAACATCCCCAAATGGAACCCGATGAATGTCTGTTCCTACCATCTGCAGGAGGCCGGCGCGACGCCCGAGCAGGAGCTCGCCTTTGCGCTCGCCACCGCCTGCGCGGTTCTGGACGACGCCCGCACCAAGGTGCCGGAAGAGGATTTCCCGGTGGTCGTCGGCCGGATCAGCTTTTTCGTGAATGCCGGCATCCGGTTCGTCACCGAGATGTGCAAGATGCGCGCCTTCGTCGATCTCTGGGACGAGATCTGCGCCGAACGCTACGGCGTCGAGAACCCGAAATTCCGCCGCTTCCGCTATGGCGTCCAGGTGAACTCGCTCGGGCTCACCGAACAGCAGCCCGAAAACAACGTCTACCGCATCCTGATCGAGATGCTGGCCGTCACGCTCTCCAAAAGGGCCCGCGCCCGCGCCGTGCAGCTGCCGGCCTGGAACGAGGCGCTCGGCCTGCCGCGGCCCTGGGACCAGCAATGGTCGCTCAGGATGCAGCAGATCATGGCGTTCGAGACCGACCTCTTGGAGTATGACGATCTTTTCGACGGCAATCCCGCCGTCGATGCCAAGGTCGAAGAGCTGAAAGACGGCGCCCGCGCCGAGCTCTCCAATATCGACAGTATGGGCGGGGCGGTCGCGGCCATCGAATACATGAAGGCCCAGCTCGTGAACTCCAACGCCGACCGCGTCAACGGGATCGAAAAGGGCGAGACCATCGTCGTCGGCGTCAACAAGTACCAGCAGGGCGAGCCCTCGCCGCTCGTGGATGAGGAAGGCGGCATCATGGTGGTCGATCCCGCGGTCGAGGCCGACCAGATCGGGCGGCTGAACGCATGGCGCGCCGAGCGCGACGCCGCCGCGGTGGAAAAGGCGCTGGCCGATCTGCGCGCGGCCGCCGAAACCAACCGGAACGTCATGCCGCCTTCCATTGCCGCGGCGAAGGCCGGCGTCACCACAGGCGAATGGGCCGGCGTGATGCGCGCCGTCTATGGCCAGTATCGCGGCCCCACCGGGGTCAGCCGTGCTGTCAGCAACAAGACCGAAGGGCTCGACGAGCTTCGCGAACAGGTCAATGTCGTCTCCGACAAGCTCGGCCGGCGGCTGAAATTCATGATGGGCAAGCCCGGGCTCGACGGCCATTCCAACGGCGCCGAACAGATCGTCTTCCGCGCCCGCGATTGCGGGATGGAGATCGACTATGAGGGCATCCGCCTGACGCCCGACGAGATCATCGACGCGGCCAAGCGCGAAGACCCCCATGTCATCGGGCTCTCGATCCTGTCGGGCAGCCATATCCCGCTGGTCCAGGACCTTATGGGCAAGCTCAAGTCCGAAGGCCTCACCCATATCCCCGTCATCGTCGGCGGCATCATCCCAGATGACGATGCCGACCGGCTCCGCGCGATGGGCGTGTCCAAGGTCTATACGCCGAAGGATTTCGAGTTGAACCGGATCATGGCCGATATCGTCACCCTGGCCGAACCCCAGAGCGTCGCGGCCGAATGACCCTCCGCGCCGCCCTGGCCGCGCTTGCGCTGCTCGCAGGCCACCCCGCGGCGGCGCAGGACCTGCCGCCGCCGGTGCAGGCCCAGATCGACGATGCCCGCGCCGATTGCGAGAGCTTCGAGGCAGGCGACTTCTCCATGACCCCGGACGCGGTCCAGCAACGCGATCTGACCGGCGACGGCGTGCTCGACTGGGTGGTGGACGAGTCCCATATGGACTGCAGCAGCGCGGCCAGCATGTTTTGCGGCACCGGAGGCTGCGAGCTCAGCCTGATCGTCGGCGACAGGGTGGCCGAAACGCTCGCGCGCGGCTGGACGGTGGTCGACGCTTTCGGACGGACAGTGGTCCTGCTCGACATCCACGGCGCGCTCTGCGGCGGCATCGGCCCCACCCCGTGTGTCGAGGCCCTGACCTGGGATCCCGACAACCAGCGCTTCACCAGCGTCGCCCCACCGGTTCAGTAGCGCACGCCCCGCGCCCTAAAGTGCTGTTCGATGTCCGATCAAAGCGGCACTGCGCTCCAGCGAGGCGTTGCTACGCCAACGCCCGACGAAAAGACCAGCCGATTTACAGACTGTCGATCCGGTCACGGAGCCCGGCTGATCTAGGAGGCGATCTGGTAGCCGCCATTGTACGCGTCGCTCTTTCTACGGACCTGAGAATGCTCGACAATCCGTTCGCGTGCGATACCCCGGAACTCTTCAATGGATGAATAGCCTTTGCGCTCCAGGTAGTCGCTCAAATCCTGCTTCAATTCCTGGATGAGCTTGACGCCAACGCCACCACTGCCCTTTTCCTCCATCGCCGCCGTACAGACTTGCACGGTGCCTGCGCCGTGGGCGATAAAATTGAATGCCTCGCGAAACCCTCTTATTCCGCCAATTCCGGAAATTGCTTTGTCCGGGAAAGCACGCGAGATATCCGACACACGCTGCAGGGCTTGGTGCAGAATAGCCAATCCACCCAAGCCTCCGGACGTGACCAGCCCGTCGACCTCGACCTCAAATTTCAAGGTCTCAGGGTCCATCAGGGGAATGGACGGAAAAGTATTGCAAAGCGATATCGACGCGGCGCCCGCGTCATAGGCGGCACCAGCAGCCTCGACGAGGGAGGAACTCGAAGGCGTCAGTTTGACCCAGATCGGAACGCTGACCGCGCCGGTTACAGCCTGCAGGATCGATCTGATAATGTCTTCATCATTGGCGATATTTGCCCCCATATCCTTACGGTCCATGTGAGGGCATGACAGGTTCAGCTCGATCGCGTCACATCCGACATTCACGCAAGCGGTCGCAAGCTTGCGCCAGTTTTCCATTTCCTCATCATTTCCGGCACCGGCCATAATAGACGCAATGAGCATGCGATCCGGATATTCGGCTTTGATCTCTTCCAAATCCGGCAGCCACAAATCGAGCGGCTGATCAGAAATCAATTCCCAGTTCCAGGAGGAATGAGAAACCGTATCTGGTCGTTTCACGCGCGATACATAAGGCTTTGCTTCGCTCGTACGTTGAAAGATCGTTTTCGGGCCGGCCACGTTTTCAACCGGGTGCAAACCGATCGTCTTGGTGACAACGCCACCCCAGCCAGCCTCGAAGGCTTTCAGAATCTTGCGTTTGCTTTCCGTCGGCGGCGCAGATGCCAGAACGAAGGGGTTGTCGAACTCAAGACCCGTAAAACTCGTAGCAAGTGTGTTCACCACAGCGCACCCCGTGTTTTTCATAGTAACAAGGTCAGCATGAAACATTGAAAAGTCAATGTTCCCCCGGCGCCCGCGACGCGCGCGCGAAACACCACAAGGTGTGACGCCTTCCAAAGCAGCAGCATTGGCGGGGACACGGGCATCCCCTGTCAGGTCAGGATCGCAGCCATCGCGCCAATCGAAGCGCCCGCGATCCCGGCGGACATCCACCTTGGCGAGTTCCCCCTGTAAAGCGTCGGGCGGATGCGCTGTTTGCCAGCTTCCCTTGGTTCATCTCAAGCCTTGAATTCCTCTGGCTCAGGGCGGTCACCCTGGGAAAACAGCACCTTTTACGGCGGACGATTTTTGACCGGGCGGTAGACAGAGCTCATCGCCACCGTTTCGACGAACGGTCGTTTTGTCCGGCACGACCGAAGTTCGTACCCCCCTATCGCAAGCGCTTTGCGGTCCCGGTCGATCCAATCCGTTGTGCCTGCCCGGATGGTCGTCCAGGCGGGGAGTGCCGTGGGGCTTGCAGGGTTTTCGGTCGTTGCGCCTTCTCTTTCCGCACACGGATGTTATCCCCGAAGGACCGCAGCGAGGGAGCCCGCCCATGACCATCCATATCGGAGCCGAACCCGGCGACATCGCCGAAACCGTGCTGATGCCCGGCGACCCGATGCGCGCCAAATGGGCCGCCGAGACATTCCTCGACGCGCCAAAGCAGGTCAACGCCGTGCGCGGTATGCTTGGCTTCACCGGCAGCTGGCGCGGCAACCGCGTGACGATCCACGGCTCGGGCATGGGGATGCCGTCGCTCTCGATCTACGCCAACGAGCTGATCCGTGATTTCGGCGCCAGAACGCTGATCCGTATCGGCTCCACCGGCGCGATGCAGCAGGCGGTCAATCTGCGCGATGTCGTGATCGCGATGACCGCCTCCTCGGTCTCGACTCCGTCCTCGGCGCTCTTCCGCGAACTGCATTATGCGCCCTGCGCGGATTACGGGCTGCTCTCCGCCGCCGTCTCCGCCGCAGAGGCGCGCGGCAGCACCGTCCATGTCGGCGGCATCTATTCGTCCGACACGTTCTATGACGAACGCCCCGACCTGAACGAACAGATGACCCGCCATGGCGTGCTCGCCGTCGAGATGGAGGCCGCGGAGCTCTACACCGTCGCCGCGCGCCATGGCTGCCGCGCGCTGGCCCTCCTCACCGTCTCCGACCATCTGCTCGACGGCACGCATCTGACCCCGGACGAGCGGCAATCGGGATTTTCCGACATGGTCGAGATCGCGCTGGAGGCCGCCTTCGCCTGAACGTTCGCCGGTCCGCACCAGGCGGGTCCAAAGCACGAACATAAATGTACAAACTGTCCGTTTGGACGTTTCGTACAAAGGCTACTCCCGCCGTTCGGGCCTCAGGCACACCGGCGGCGGCAAGTTGTCGGGACAGAAGGTCTCCGCGCCGCAATTCATGCAGATGAAATAGCGGCCCTCCGGCGTGTCCTTATCGTGGCTTTCCCGCCAGCGGCAGTCACGCACCCGCTGGCGTGCCTTGAAGGTCATGTAAAGCCAGACCAGAACGATTAATGCGAGGATCAGGATGAGCGGCATCGGTGACCTTGCGGGCTTGGCGAAGGGTGCTTCTGTGCTAGCATAGGCCGATGGTTCGACGCACGCTGCTCCTGCCCATACTCCTTACGATGTGCCTGTCCTGGGCCACAGGACTCGCCGCCCAGAGCTGGGGCAATCTCGATGCGCTGATGTCCCAGTCCTTCGGACCCGGGGTGATCAGCGCCTACTGGCTTCCCGACCATGGCGACCCGGGTCAGGCGCAGCATGCGGTCGCCGTCGCCTATCTCGAAAATCCCCATGGTGGGAACGCGGTCGGCATCGCCAGTGCGCTCTTTGCCCGGACCGCTCAGGGCTTCGCGCAAACCCATACTATAGAAGGATTATTCGGGCAGACCCCGCGCGATGCGGTGTATTCTCCCACCCATGTGGAGGTGACGACGACGATGCCGGGTCCCAACGATCCGCGCTGCTGCCCGACGGTGCCGACACGGTGGCGGATCGACCTGACAACGGGGTCGGTGGCGCGGCTCAACTGAGCAGCGCATCGGCCAGCGGGCCGCTTAGATATGCAGGCCGGCCGGCGGCAAAGCAGCCCAGAATGCGGCAGCCCGCGGGATCGAACACCACCAGATCCGCCCGCGCGCCCGGGGCGATCCGGCCCCGGTCCGCGAGCCCCATGAGCGCCGCCGGACGGCTGGAGATCAGCGCCCAGGCCTCGGCGAAGCCTACCGTTCCCCTGTCGGCCAGCGCAAGCGCGGCCCCCGCGAGCGATGGGTAGTGGTAGTCGGAGACCAGCGCATCAACGAGCCTGTCCGCGATTAGCGCCTCCGCTGCGACACCCTTGCCGTGGCTGCCGCCGCGCAGGACGTTCGGCGCGCCCATGATCACCGGCGCACCCTCGGCATGGGCGGCTTCTGCCGCCGCGCGTGTGGTGGGAAACTCACAGATATCAAAGCCTTGAGCGCTGTGCCACGCCCGTGTCTCGGCGTCCGGGTCGTCGTGAGAACCGAGCCGCACACCAAGGGCCGCGAGGTCCCGGGCGAGCGCTCCGACAAAGCCGGCGACCATCGAACCCTGCGCCGCCCGGTGCCGCATCTCGGCCAGATGCGCCTCGGGCGACCGGCCGGCCTTCAGCGCCGATCCGGTCAGCCGCGGCGGGGTGCGCCCCTCGGCCAGACGGGCATGGGGGAGGTGGTCGTTGAGCACGAGATAGTCGATCCCGTGGGCCGCGATGAGGGAACGGACCGCATCGCCATCCTCGACCATGTGGCTCTCCAACCGCAGTTGCATGCGCAGATCCAGCCGCCGCCCGGCCCGGCTGCCGGTCAACGCTTCGGCCAGCCGTGTCGCGAAACCCGGCCCGCGCATGCTGCCCTCCCAGGACCAGAATTGCGCGAGCCAGGCCGTGGTGATGCCGCAGGTGGCGAGCTCCGCCTCCACCGCTTCGAGCCCCTTGGCCAAGTCCGTCATGACCCCGCGGCGCGGCGCGAGGTGGCGTTCGAACCCGTCGCCATGGAGATCGACGATGCCCGGCAGAAGCCAGAGGCCGCCAACATCGACGCGGCGCCAGCGCGCCCCCACGGTCGCATCGGCGAAACATCCGTCCCGGATGCTCAGATCGGCGGGCGCGAGCCCCCGCGGCCCCAACAGCTCGCCTCCGACAAAAGTCAGCTCACGTTGCATGGCCGCTGCCTAAAGGCGCCGGCGGGTGGAGGAAAGGGCAGGATTGCGCCTCTGCGGGACCATCTCACCAATGCGCAGGATCCGGGTCGAGCAAGGATCCGCCTCCGGTCTAGTCCGTCGCCCGTCATAGAGGAGACGGACCATGCATCTGAAAGACAGGACGATCATCGTGACAGGCGCCAGCAGCGGGATCGGTGAGGCGGCGGCGAAGCTCTTTGCCGCCCAGGGCGCGAGGCTGGTCCTCGGCGCCCGGCGGGAGACGCTCCTGAACCTGCTCGCGGCGGAGATCAATGACGCCGGCGGCAGAGCTGTCAGCCTGGCCGGCGACGTCCGGGAAGAAAGCTATGCGGCGGCGCTCGTCGAGACCGCCGAGGCGCGGTTTGGCCGGCTCGATGCGGCCTTCAACAATGCAGGAATCGTCGGTGATATGGGCCCAGTGCCCAAGATCACGTCCGCGACCTGGGACAGGGTGCTGGCCGTCAACCTGACCAGCGCCTTCTATGCCGCGAAGCACCAGATCCCCGCCCTGATGCGCGCCGGGGGCGGGTCGATCGCCTTTACCTCGTCCTTCGTCGGGCACACGATCGGCCTGCCAGGGATGGGCGCCTACGCCGCCGCCAAGGCCGGGCTCATCGGCCTGACCCAGGTGCTGGCCGCGGAGCACGGGGCCGAGGGCATCCGCGTCAACGCGCTGCTGCCTGGGGGGACCAGGACCGCCATGGCGGGCGAGGATCCCGCCACGCTTGAGTACATCCGCGGGCTGCATGCGCTCAAACGCATGGCCGAGCCCGAGGAGATCGCCCAGGCCGCGCTCTTTCTGATGTCGGATCAGTCGTCCTTTGTCACCGGCAGCGCGCTGATCGCCGACGGCGGCAATTCGATCACCAAGACCTGAGGCGCGCTCAGCGCTCAGTAGGCCTGCAGCTCTTCGATACGTTTGCGGGTCTGGTACTCGTAGCAGGTCTGGATCCACAGATTGGCGTCCCCGCGCGCGTCGACACCGATCCGCGTGCAGTCGGCATCGCGAAAGGCAATCCAGGCGCGTTGGGCGGTCCTCAGCGCGTCCTTGTACTCCTCCGCCAGAGGCCATTGCGGGTCAACGCCGTCCATGATGGCCTGGTAGACGCGGTTCAGCTCCGCATCCGCGGCCTCAATGGCGGCCCCGGCGCAGTCCCAGGCCGCGGCGCCGTCCCCGGTTTCCTGGAGCTGCCGCCAGCAGGGCGAGTCCCGCACATAGGCCGGGTCGGTGGGAAGAGGTTCGGCAAAGGCAGGCACGCTCAGCACAAGCAGCAGCACGGCGGATCGGAATGGGGTCACTGAAAAGCCTGTCGGTTCAGAGAATATCGGTGGATGCTTGCCGCCTGGCTGCAAGAAACGAAAACCCCGGACAAGACCGGGGGTTCCAGGCGAGTGGATCCGCGCGCCTAGACGGTGCGTTCGACCATCATCTTCTTGATTTCGGCGATGGCCTTGGCCGGGTTCAGACCCTTCGGGCAGGTCTTGGCGCAGTTCATGATCGTGTGGCAGCGATAGAGCTTGAACGGGTCTTCCAGATCGTCGAGCCGCTCGCCCGTGGCCTCGTCGCGGCTGTCGATGATCCAGCGATAGGCATGGAGAAGCGCGGCCGGCCCGAGATAGCGGTCGCCATTCCACCAGTAGCTCGGACAGGAGGTCGAGCAGGAAGCGCACATCACGCATTCATAGAGCCCGTCGAGCTTCTTGCGGTCCTCAATAGACTGCTTCCACTCCTTCGCAGGGCGGTTCGTCTTCGTCTCAAGCCACGGCATGATGGAGGCATGCTGCGCGTAGAAATGGGTAAGATCAGGGATGAGATCTTTCACCACCGGCATGTGCGGCAGCGGATAGATCTTCACCCGCCCCTTCACCTCGTCATGGCCATAGATACAGGCCAGCGTGTTGAT
>JBCDBB010000105.1:0-13430 GCA_039184415.1 Pseudomonadota bacterium | reverse complement strand
GGCGAACCGATGGTAGGCCCATACAGCGTAACCGATGACGCTCCGGGGAAACCGGAAGCCCTTGATCCGGGAAAGGTCTGCGATGTTCAGCATGAAGACGAACTACCCTGCCGCCTCGGTAGCAGCAACCTGACAAAGCCCGATGATCGCCGTCTCGAAGGTCTGGCGCCGGAGCTTCGGCATCTTCAATTTCACCGGACCTGCCTTGGTGTCCAGCGACCGCTCATAGCTGCCGGCACGCGTGTCCTTACGGCCCTCGCTACGCTCGTACCGTCCGGCGCCGCAGAGTTGATCAGCCTCCGCGCCCAGCATCGCATTCAGGGCTTCCTCAACGGTGCCGCGGACCATCTCGCTGAGATGGTCTTTGATCCGCGCCTCATCAATCTGGATCACTTGCCCCATCGGCTTCGGCGTCTCCTTCTCGTCCATTCTCAGCTCCTCTCAGAAAGTCTGAAAGGGACCGCCTGCGTCGTCAAATGTGCGAAAGACTTGGTACGTTATCCTGACAGCATTCAGAGAACCATAGTAAAACGCCAAGCCGTGCCGGTGATCCCCATGAGAAAGTCCCGAAAAAGTGCGCGTCGGCGTGGATCGCTCGCTCCACAAGCTGCGCAACCTGGTCGGACGCTGCTGCAACACCCTCAAGAATGCCCGCCGCGTCGCAACACGATAAGACAAAACCGCCGAGAGCTTCCTGGGCTTCGTCGACATCACGTCGATCAGGCTGTGGCTCCGCAATTTGTCAACATGACCTAAGCTACCAGCCACCGACGCCAGAACCGATCGCTCAGGCTGATCTGGCCCCCACTGTGTGGAGACTCCGCCCAATTCAGCCTTCCATTAGGAGCATCTCAATGCTTACGTAAAAAGTGGCTGCGCCATCGGAGTATCGTTGCCCTTCCTCGTCCCATACACGGGATCAAATGTCTAAAGTTCTAGCTCAAGTCAGTCCAGTGTTCGGACAGTACGTCAGGCGACGAACGGTCTTTTCGTATGCGTTGATGAGGCCACCTATGGCGCTACAAAATGAGGTTTTTGCTACAGTATTTATTGTAAGCAGTGTGTGAAGAAGAAACCAAAAACTACCACAGAGAGACAAGAACGAGGTCGAGAGATAGGCGGTAAGTGTCTGATATAGAAAAAAAATACAGCTTTTTCAGAGCGTCGCGATTTTCGGTTGCCCCCATGATGGACTGGACGGACCGGCACTGCCGGTTCTTCCACCGCCAGCTGTCGCGGCGCGCGCTGCTCTATACCGAGATGGTGACCGCGCCGGCCTTGGTCCGGGGCGATGCGCGCCATCTGCTGGCTTTCGATCCGGCGGAGCATCCCGTGGCGGTGCAGCTCGGCGGCTCCGAGCCAGGCGAGCTCGCACAGGCCGCGCGCATGGCGGCCGATCATGGCTATGACGAGATCAACCTCAATGTCGGCTGTCCCTCCGACCGCGTGCAGTCGGGCTGTTTCGGCGCGGTGCTGATGCGCGACCCCGATCTGGTCGCGGCCTGCGTGACGGAAATGCGGGCGGCGAGCGATGTCGAGGTCACGGTGAAATGCCGGATCGGCGTGGACGAGCAGCAGCCGACCGAAGTCCTGCCCGCCTTTCTGGAGCGTCTGCACGCCGCCGGCGTGCGCCGGGTCGCGATCCATGCCCGCAAGGCCTGGCTTCAGGGCCTCAGCCCGAAAGAGAACCGCACCGTCCCGCCGCTCGACTACGAGCTCGTGTATGCGATGAAGCAACGCTTTGCGGACCTCCACATCTCGCTCAATGGCGGGATTGGGACGCTCGATCAGGCGGAAGAGCATCTGGCGCGCGGACTCGACGGGGTGATGATCGGGCGCGCCGCCTACCATGCCCCCGTGGCGGTTCTGGGCGAGGCCGACCGGCGGATCTTTGGCGACACAACCGCGCCGGCGACACCGGAAGAGGTGATCGCTGCCATGACCGGCTACATTGACCGCCATTGTGACGCGGGCGGACGGGCGCATGACGTCACCCGGCATATGCTGGGGCTCTTTGCGGGTCAGCCCGGCGCGCGTCTCTGGCGGCGGCATCTGAGCACCTACGGCACGGCGGCGCACTCCGGGTCGGAGGTTCTGACCGATGCCTATGGACTCGTGCGGGACGCTCAGGCGCGCAGCGCGGCCTGACAGTCTGCCGACAGGGCTACCCGCCTAGCGCAGGCCGACGCGCCGTCCGCCCCCGTCACGGGCCAGAAGCCGCCGCCGCGCGCCGGCCTCTTCGGGCAGGACCAGCCCGGTCTCGACGCGGAACGTGTCGCGGTAGGGGCCTTCGAACAGCACCCGCTCCCCCGCCACCGGGGCCAGGCGCGCCGCCCGGTCGAAACTGTGGCCCAGGCCGGACACCCGGTAGCCCGGCGAGCGGTCGGCGGGTTCCAGATAGCCCTCGACCAGCAGGGCTCTCAAGCTCCGCGCGCCCTGACCCTGGAACCGCCCCGCCGAAACCTGTGAGACGGTGAACCGCCCGTCGCCATACTGCCCGAGGAAGGTGCCGAAGCCATGGTCCGGGATCCGCAGGGCACCGGATCCGCGGGTGACGGGCACGCCCGCGATGCGATTGCCGGTCAGGCTGCGTTCCAGCGTGCCGGCGATGACATCCGGTGCGCCCTCCGGCGCGGGGTCGATGCGCGAGGCGACGACGCTGTTGCCGTCCCAGAGGCCCGAAACCGCAACGCGGCTGCCGATTGCCGCACCGGGTTGGACCCCCTGTTCCGTGCGCAGAGCGACGCCGTTGACCGCCAGGCCCGTGCCTGTCCGCTCCAGCGTGCCGATCAGCGGCGTCATGCGGTCAACCAGCACCGCGCGGGGCGCGGCGTCCCCGACCGCGCGGGCCAGGATCGTGACGCTTTGTCCGGGGCGCAGGGAAGCGGGCGAGATCTGCCCGAACGCGTCGCGGAAGAGCGTGTCGGACGCTTCGGTCAGCTCGAGCCCGTTGATGCTGAGCGGCTGCACGCTGGTCAGCAGCCCGACGATGCCCGTGCCGCCGATGCCGCCTTCGGGGGGCGGCAGGTCGTCACGCGCCTGCGCCGGGGCCAACCCGGGCAGGACGGTGCTCAGCATCAGCGCCGCTGCCCCGGCGGCCACCGCGCGGCGACCAGGTTTGTGTGCCGCGCTCATCTCACTCGTCGGTCTCGTCGCTGGGTGGGGGCGCCTTGTGGCCGGCGCGAAACTGGAACACGCCCAGCCGGAACCGCTCTGTCGCGGCCGGGTCGTCCTTGTCGGCGGCCTGCCGTTCCGACGCCAGCGCATTGATCTGCACCAGCAGTTCGGCCGACAGTTTGCGCGCCTGCTCTTCGATCTCGTCGGCCGAGGCCGGGGTCAGGCGATTGTAGAATACGGCGCGCTCGAAAAAGGGCGGATCCACGCTGTCGAGGTTCGCCGCCGCGGCCGACAGGTGGTCGCCCAGATTGTCGGCGAAGAACACCAGCTGGCTTTCGGAATCGGCCGGGCCGACCGCCGCATCCGGCCGCAGGCTCAGGAAGCCGCCGGCGCTTTCGGTGACGAGATCCTGGCGCATCAGCTCGTCCAGCACCGTGCGCGGTCGGACATCGCGGTTCACCGATTGAACCAAGGTTTCAAAGCTGCTCCCGCGCGTCGATTTCCGGGGCAGGGCGCGAGGCCGGCCCTCGCCATCGGTCAGTTCAGGATCGGCCAGCCAGCGCCCGACCACCGTCGCCAGAAGCGTGGTCGTCTGCCGCGCCTCGTCGGGGTCGCGCGCGCCGGAGCGGATGTCGCGGACGTCACGGCGATGCACACCGGTCAGCAGACTGATCCGGCTGTCGGTCGGGGGGGCCGCATCGATCCGGAAATCCGCGGCCGCGCTGTCGACATAGAGCGTCTTCAACAACCGCTGGAGCATCGGAAACGTCACCCCGCGCGAGATCAGCAACCGTACCAGCGGCCGCAACAGCGCCGGGAGTACACCCGCGAGCTTACCCGTGCCCAACTCTGACTCAAACCTCGACATTACCGGAGCATATGCCGAGTGGGAAAATTTTCCACGTTTTTTACTACCGCACTACAGTGACGTCTGATCAAAGCCTGAACTGAAAATTGCGTCGGTCTGAAAAACGGTCGGTTAAAACACTCAGGCGGGGCGGCGCCCGAATCTGAAGCGCGACCCCCAAAGCAGGATCAAACCCGATCCGAGTAAAAAAATCGGCAACGGAACGGGCACGCCTGCAATCGGATCCTGTCCGATCGGCGTCCCGTCGAACAACTCGAAAATGCGTGCGACTTCAGATGGATCCAAAGGTGTGGTGTTGTTGCTTGCCAGCGCGAAGCGGCTCTCGGGGACGAGCCCGATCAGACGGATCCGGAACAGCTGCTCAACCTGGAAGTTGAGGGCGGTGTACACCACCTCATTCACGTCGGCCGTCAGAACGGTACCGCCGCGGACATCGGGGTCCTGTTCCAGGGGCGGCAGAAAGACCATGCGAATCGTATCAATGATCCCGCCCGTCATATTGCGGAAGATCCGGGAAAAGTCGCCCGTCTCGTCGACCGAGACCGGAATGAACTCACTGTCGAAAATGTCGAAAACCGGCTCACCATTATAGGTGATGGACGCGGCTTTGGCGGCCCCGCCGAAAAGCGCGGCGGCGCACAGCATTGAAAACGCGACCAGAATGTTCCGCAATGTCGCAGCGCGCGATCTCATGAGATTAATCCACATTCACTATTCCAGGGGGCCGGGCATCTCACAAAAGAACCGACCCAACGAGACTTCCTGTATCATCGGCGCGCCGGTTTGCCCAGAGGCGGCCGTGCGCTGGTTACACTTCTGTAACACTTTTTTGCATGGGCGTCGCGGCGCGCCGCCCGATTCCGTCGACCGGGTAAAACCATCTGCAGCGCGCCCCGTCACAGCGGCTCGATGATGATGATCGGCGGGCCGCCATCATCACCCCCGTCATCCCCGCCGCCCATGTCGGGCGGATCCGGGTCCGGCATGGGATCCGGCGTCGGCGGTTCCGGCTCGGGCATGGGTTCCGGCATCGGCTCCGGCATGGGTTCGGGCATGGGCTCCGGCATCGGCGCCGGTTCCGGCATCGGGTCCGGGGCCGGATCGAACGGCTCGGGCACCATCTCCATCGGATCGGGAAGCATCTCCACCGGCGGCAGGTCGGCCCCGCCCGAAGTGATCCCGACGATCGCGTCCGAACGGGCATCGTCGTCAAAGACCTGGAAGTCGCGCAGCGCGCCCTGGCTGGAGACCGGATCGCTGTCCGGCCCGGTGACCTCGGCGATACCGGTGCCGCCGCCGAATCCGAGCCCCGTGCCGCCCGATCCGCCGCCCCCGCCCGCCTGGCCGGTGGAAAAGCTCGCACCGGGCTGGGGCGGTCCGTCGATCTGGCTCAGGGTCTCGGCCATCTGGGCCTGCGTGACCTGCCCCTGATAGCCGGCCTCCGTCATGATCGCGCCCTGGCGGTTGGTGCAGGTGCCGCTGACGCAGAGCCGGTCGCCCGCGATCAGGATCGCGCGCGTCTGGTTGCCCTCATAGCTGATCAGCGCGCTGGAGCCGCGCACGCCGATGATCGCCGTGGGCGTGCGGATGATGGCCTCGCGCTCCCGGCTGGTCTTCCCGCCGATGAAGCGCAGCGCCCCCCGGGTCAGACTGAGCCCGGTCCTTCCGCCGCCCGCCGGATCATAGACGAACCCGTCCAGAACGATCTCGCTGTTGGGCGACACCGACAGGGTGGTCTGGTCGCGGAACAGAAGCTGCCCCCGCCCCGAGGCCGAGGTCACGATGGTCTCGTTGGCCACCACGGGCGAGCCCGGGGCCTTCACCTGCGATCCGCCCGTCGGGGGGCGCCCGCTCATGTCGGGATCGACCGCCGCGACGACGCCGATCTGCTGGGCCACCGCGCCGCCTGCCGCCAGAAGGGCCGCCGCCATGGCGATGGCGCTCACCGCCCGTATCATCGCACGCCCCCTCAAAAATCCCTCCCGAACACGATGCTTACTGCCTCGCGCGAGGTTGCCGCCCCGGGCACGTCGGTGTCACGTCTGAGGATGTCGGCGCGCGCCTCGACATAATAGTCGTCCTTCACATAGGCCCTGAGCGAGGCGCCGAAACCATAGATCAGATCCTCACGCTCCGGCGTCAGCGCGGTAAAGCGCTGCCAGTCCAGCACGGTATAGGCCCCGACTTTCCAGAGCCGGTCCGACCGCGCCCAGGACGGACGGAAACTGTATTGCACATCCAGCCGCCCGCCCCAGCTCAGGATATCGGTCAGATCATTGTCCGTCTCGTCCTTGCGCGCCCGCAGCGCCAGCCGCACAAGGCTGTTGCGCGTCGGGAAATAGGTGGCCCCGATCTGCGCCGAGATGAACGATCCGGTGATGTCCTCGTCATAGTCGGTCCGGCGCAGCGCCCCGCCTTCGAGCAGTGCGAAACCCGCCCAGTCGGTGCCGAACGTGTCGCTGTATTGCAGGCCGAACCCGGCGGTGCTGCGGTTGTCGAGGTCGAAATCCACTGACGAGCGCAGCGCCAGATAGGGTCTCAGCCGGGCGCCGTAGGCGGTCCCGTCAAGGCTGAATTCCGGCCCGGTGCGCAGCAGGAAATAGGTGAAGGTCTCGTCGTCATCGTCGGGGAAATGCAAGGCCGTGGCCCGCAGCTCCGTCAGCCAGCTCAGGTCGTTCGCGCCCTCGAACTGATAGCGCCAGGTCAGGCCGAACCCGACCTCGACGCCCGCGCCGCCATCCACGAACCCGTAGGCCGGACCCGCTTCGATAAAACCGGTCACGCTGTTCCTGGACGTCCGCGTCTCGGCATTGGCGGTGTAGCTGTCGATCTCGGCGATCAGTTCGGGCGGCGCGTTGGGCGCTCCACGGACGATGTTGAAATGATAGACCGCGATCTCGTAGGCGCCGAGCGCGTAATAGGCGATGGCCAGCTCCAGCCGCGCCTCGATCAGATCGGGGCGCTGGGCGACGACGCGCTCCAGCGTGGCCACCACCTGTTCATAGTCGCGCAGCTGCACCGACAGACGGGCATAGCCCAGCATCAGGTCGAGATCCGTGGGCGCTTCGAACATCCGGTCGAACAGTGCGTCGCGCTGGGCTTCGAGGCTGGATTGCGCGCGCACGGGGGCGCTAGCCGCGGCGACGACGGCAAGGCTGAGCACCGACCAGAGGGCGGCACGCGTGAGAAAGTTTGACCCCAAAAGCATCGATGTGCGGGAACCTGCGCTGACCATCGTTCTTGGTAAAGAAGAAATTAACCCGTTGACGCAAAGACATTTTTGAATTGCGTGGATAGTGTCGGAGACGCGGCACCGCCGCTTTGCGCAGCGTCAGGGGGTGCGACGTGACGCAAGGGCACATGGGAATCCGCGCCGCGCATCCCCTCGAAACCGTTCAATTATTGCCGATTCGCGCAATTTTGCGCGCGGCAACTCATTCCGGTCCCGGCGTACCCGGATGCCCGGGGATCAGGCTCCGGTCACCGTTAAAAAACGGATTTCCCCCTCGGGCGTCACGCGCGCCATACTCAGCCGACCCGTCGCGAAAGCCCCGGTATCGACAGCGATTCGCCCGGATTCGGCCGCTGGCGCATCAACGATGATATGGCCCCGCGCGATCCAGATCCCGTCCTGCCGCGGCACCCGCGTGAAATCCGGATGACCCCACAGCAGCGCGCGCGCCGGCTGATCCGTGATCCCCGCCGCAGGGTCGGCGCCGGCATGGGTGACCACCAGATTGCCGCTCTGCCACATCAGCGGCCGGGCGCGCAGCCAGGCCTCCGTCCCGGGGCCGAGCGCCTCGCGAAACGCGTCCCGCGCGGCCAGCAGGATCTCCCCTTCGGCGCGCAGCGCGTCGGGGGCCACGCCAAAGCTCAGCAGCGTCTCCAGCCCGCCATTGCGCAGCCAGAGCTGCCCCTTGGCCACCGGATCGTCGAGAAAACCCAGCATCATCGCCTCGTGATTTCCCATGAGGCAGGTCCCCTGCCCGGCCTCCTCATGGGCGCGCACCCGCTCCACCACGCCGCGGCTGTCGGGACCGCGATCGACGATATCGCCGACGAAAATCCGCGGGCAGCCGGGCTCGGGCGCCGGCAGCGCGTCGAACAGATGCGCGCAGCCATGCAGGTCGCCGACGATCTCCACGGGCGTGTCGGGACGGGGCGGCGGAAATGCCGGCGACTTGCCGAGACCGAAGAGCTTTGAGATGACCATGGCACCTCGCATGGCAGAGGTGGCGGGGGTCAGGCAAGGGGCGGCGCAGTTATGGAGGGCGCAGTCATGGAGCAGCACGGGACGGGACCGCGCATCGGGCTTTTGCTGGCCGCCGGTCACTCGCGCCGCTTCGGGGCGGCGGACAAGCTGCTCGCTCCGCTGGAGGGCGCACCGCTCGTCACCCACGCCGCCGCGTCCTTGCGCGCCGCTGCGCCTGACCGTCTGATCGCGGTGGTGCGCAGCGCCAAGGTCGCGGCCTGCCTGCCGGGGTTCGAGCCGGTGATGCTGACGGAGGCGGAGGCGCCGCAATCGGCGAGCCTGCGCGCCGGTATCCTGCGGGCGGCGGAGCTCGGCGCCGCGGGTGTGCTGGTGGCGCTCGGTGACATGCCGCGGGTGCCCGCCAGCCATATCTCCGCCCTGCTCGCTTGCGGCCGCGCCCACGGTCTCGCCGCGACCCTCTCCGGCGATCGTCCGATGCCGCCGGCCTGGATCGCCGGCTGCCATTTCGACGCGCTCGCCGGCATCACGGGCGATCAGGGCGCCCGCGCCCTGCTGCGCCAGACGCCGCCACAGGCCCGGATCGCCTGCCCCCAGGACTGGCTCGCCGATATCGACCGGCCAGAGGACCTGTCGCCCGGCCCCTAGCATTTTGCGCAAAATGGCCTGGAATGGCCCAGAATGACCACAATTCTGCCCCAATTCATCAAGAGATCCCTATCGGCGGATGTTTAGGTCCGGTGCCGGACAGTCATTGCGAAGGGACCGGCCATGGAACGGACAGGATTTCCGACCGCTGCATCTGCAGCGATGCGCCTCTGCGTCTGGCCTGTTTCAGCCATGTTGCTGGCGCTGACCCACACCGCCGGCCCGGCCCATGCGCTTCTGGAAGGCGGCAGTTCCGCGCCGCTGCCCACGGTCGAAATCGCCATGGCCGCACCACAGCCAGAGCTCTGGCTCAGCCCGACCGCCCATGCGCGACAAGCCTGGCGGTTCGCGGTCTGTACCGGCCCGGGCGACCCGGTCGGGGACATGCATTTCGGCGGCCATGCGCGCTCGGCCAGCGGTACGCTCGTCCCGTCGGCGATGACCGCCGCGGTGCTGCCCGATGCGCGCCCCGGTCCGGTCCGCCCGGTCCGCCGGCCAAGCTATGTCCTGGCGGCGCATCTGATCCCCCGCGATCCCGCCACCGTCCGGCCGGTCCGGCGTCCGCTGCCCGAGCCGGTGATGGTCGCGCGCATGTGGCAGGGCCCGGTGGTGCGCACTGCGGGTTTCGGCCGCGCCGGGCTGACCGATGGCCTTTGGGGTGACAGCGGCTCCATCGCCCTCTGGCGTGCATCCCTCTGTGATGACGCCGAGGGCATGACCACCATGGGCGGGTTCGGGCCCGTACCGGTGCTTCTGCCCGCCGACGCCCCGGCGGTTCCGGCGCGCTTTGCCCGCCCGGCGGGCCGCGACCGCGGCGCCGCAATCACCCCCACGGCCCTGCGCGGGCCCGGCGGCGGTGGTGGCGGCGGTGGTGGTGGAGGGGGCGGTCAGCCCTTCACTCCCTTTCCGCCGCTGGCGATCCCGCCTGGCGATCCGGCCTTTCCGCCCGGTCCCAGCGATCAGGGTGGCCCCTGGGCCGGTCCCCAGCCTCCGGGCCCAGGCACGCCCCCGAATGGCCCGCCGATCGATCCCGGCACGCCGCCTCCCGCGGCGGATCCGCCGGCGCCGGTACCGCTCCCGGCACCGCTGCTGCTGCTGCTCACCGCCTGTGCGGCTCTGGTCCTGGGGCGCCGGTTCCCGCTCCTGCGGCGCCGCGCCTGATCCGGCCCACCCCTAGGGCCCACCCCTATTTCGAGGTGGCCGTGACACTTCCGTCCCAGTCCGGGGGCGGCGGCACCACGCGCCAGGCGGCGATCCGTGTCAGGTAGGTCTCCGTGAGCCGGTCCATGTCGCAGCCCGGCACCTCCAGCGCCGCGATGCCCGCGAACCGCGCCTCCGCCTTGTCCCAGTCGCGGGCGAGATAGGCCTCCCGCGCCGCCGCCAGCGCCTCGGCAAAGCCGCGCGCCGCGGCACCCTCGCGCAGCACCGCAAAGACCGGCGCCGCCTGGCTCCGGCCCCGTACGGCGATCCGGTCCAGCTCGACGGCCCGCAGCCCGTCGGGCAATCGCGCCAGGCTGCTGCCGCCGAAACAGGCGGGCACGCCATAGACCCGCGTCAATCCTTCGAGCCGTGCGGCCAGGTTCACGCTGTCGCCGATGCAGGTATAGCTCAGCCTGTCGCTCGACCCCATCAAGCCGACGAAACACGGGCCGGTGTTCACGCCCGTTCCGGCGGTGACCGTTGGTAGCCCCCGGGCAGTGAGCCCGGCATTGATCCGCACCATCGCCTCGCCCACCGCAAGCGACGCCGCCACCGCCCGCGCCTCGTGCCCCGGCAGTTCGATCGGCGCGTTCCAGAAGGCCATCACCGCATCGCCCATGAACTTGTCGATGGTCGCGCCATGGGCCAGCAGCGTGCGCGTGATCTCGCCCAGGTAACTGTTTACCAGCGTCACGACCTCTGAGGGCGTCATCGTTTCGGTGATCGTCGTGAACCCGCGGATGTCGATGAACATCACCGTCAGGACCCGCTCGGCGCCCTCGGGCGTCAGCGCATGGTCGGGATCGTCGGCCACCTGCGCGATCAGATCGGGCGGAAGGAAATGGGCGAACCGGGCCCGCACCGCCCGCCTTGCGCGCTCCTTCTGCACCACGCCGGCCGCGGCGCCGGGCAGAAAGACCAGAATGCCGGTCAGCGCCGGCACCACCGGGTCGAACAAGAGCCCCTTGGCCTCGAACGCCCAGAGCCCGCCCAGCACGGCACCGCCCACCCAGGCCACCATCAGCACAAGGCCCACGATGGGACGCTCGAACACCAGGCAGAGCGTCAGCGACAGCCCGGTCAGCAGGATCATCAGCCGCTCCAGCCCCGTCATCCAGTCGGGTCGTGTCAGGAAATCCTCCTGCAGGACCTGCTCGATCAGATCGGCATGGATCGTCACGCCCGGAATGCCCGACACCAGCGGCGTGGCGCGGATATCGAAGAGGCCCGGCGCGCTGGAGCCGACCAGGACCAGCCGGTTCTCGATGCGGTCACGCAATTCCGGTTCCGGCCCGTCCGCCGCCAGGATCGCGGCCGCCGGGGTGAACATCGCGCGATCGGGCTGGGAGAAGCGCACGGTCATCTGCCCCGCCCCGTCCAGCGGCAGGGTCGCCGCCCCGATGCGCAGGGCCACGGGCCGCGCGGTGCCGCCGGAAACCTCGCCCTGGGCCTGGCTGGTGCGCAGCGTGTAGCCGCCCGCCCCCTGGGCCACGCGCAGCATCTCGGCCGAGAGCGACGGCACCATCACATCGCCCATCACGCTCAGCATCGGCACCCGCCGCACGATCCCGTCGCGCGAGGGCGCCAGGCTGATGCTGCCGAGCCCGCTGGCGGCCTCGGTCAGCACCGGCAGGTTGCCGACATGGCCCGGAAAGACCGGCAGAGCCGCCGACGGATCGCCCCCGGTCCAGGCGATGCCCGCCTTGACCTCCGGACTGCCGCCGGCATCGGCGCCCACCACGCTCAGCACCGTTGCATGGGCGCCGAGCGCCGCCGCCAGGCGCGCGTCGCCCTCGGCGAGCGCCCCACTGCTGCCCGGCGCGCCGGCGGCGCTGCGTTCCGGCTCCGGAAAGATGCCGTCGAACCCCACCGCCAGCGCGCCCAGATCAAAGAGCCGCTCGGTCAGATCCGCCATCACCGTGCGCGGCCAGGGCCATTGTCCGATCTCGGCCAGCGACGCGTCGTCGACATCGATGATATGCACCGCGCGCTCCGGACCCGGCACCAGCGGGTCGGCCCTCAGATAGACGTCCGTGATGGCGTCCCGCGCGCTCTCGCCCAGGGGCGTCTCCGCCCCGTGCAAGACCACCATCGCCAGCGTCAGCAGAGCGCCGAGCGCGAGGGGAACAAGGCGGGTCTTGCGGTTCTTCAACGCGATCGGTCTCGGCCTCTGAGCCCTTGGGGGCAGTCGGGGCCAGTCTTCCCGGAACCGCCGAGAATGCCAGAGGTTTTTTCGGCGCGCGCCCGCGGGCACGGCTCTCGCGGGTTTATTCCGCGCCCGGGCGGCTTACCTCCGTGAGAGAGCGACAGGCGGAGGCTGCAGGTCATGAAGATACTCGTCATCGGTGCGGGCAAGGGGATCGGCAGGCAGACCGTGCTGCGCGGCGCGGCCGCCGGCCACCAGATGCGGGCGATGTCGCGGAGCGGCAGCTCCGAGCTGCCCGAGGGCGCGGAAGAGTTCCTGGGCGATGCGCTGGTCGCCGAGGATATCGGCCGCGCGGTCGAGGGCATGGACGCGGTGATCTCGGCACTCGGGATCAAGGAGACGCCCGCCATGCTCTGGCGCGAGGTGACGCTCTTTTCCGAGGCCACCCGCCTTTTGATCCCGGCGATGGAGGCCGCCGATGTCCGCCGGCTGATCGTGGTCACGGGCTTCGGTGCGGGCGACAGCCGTCAGGCGATGAGCTGGGCGGAACGCACCGGCCACGGGCTGGTGCTCGGCAAGCCCTATGCCGACAAGGATCGTCAGGAGGAGCTGGTGCGCGACAGCGGGCTCGACTGGACCATCGCGCGCCCGGTGATCCTCACCAATGGCCGCTATACCGGGTATATCGGGATCCATGCCAACCCGGCGAAATGGCGCAACGGTCTGATCTCACGCGCCGATGTCGCGGGCTATCTGATCGACGCCGCCGAGAGCGGGCGCGATCTCCACCAGGCGGTGGTGCTCCGCCGCGAGGGGTAGCGCTGGCATACCTGCCTGTAGAAAAGGGCCGCGATCGCCCCTGGGTGGGCGCCGAAAACCCACGAAGCTTTGGGGACTTCATCCCGCAAGCCCTCCGGCCGTACCGCTAAAGACAGGCGTCGCAATGCGCCCACCCGCGGGAAGGGGCGGGCGCGGCCCGGGCTGGTCGCCCGCGCCAGGATGCCATGGCAACTTTGCGCACATTGCGGCTAGGACAGTTCTTCCCCGTCCGTGACCCCGCTGATCAGCTGCGCCGTCAGCAGGTCGGCCATGTCGCCGGGATCGCGGATCACCGGGGCGCAGCGCGCCGGCAGCAGGGCCAGCTCCCGCCGCCAGCGGCGGTGGAGCGTCAGCGCCGCCTCCGCCTCGACAAAGCGAAACCGCAGCGCCGCGCCCGGTGCCGCCTGGGCCGCCCGCGGTAG
>JBCDBB010000104.1:0-13523 GCA_039184415.1 Pseudomonadota bacterium | reverse complement strand
TCTATCCGTTCCTCAACGACACTGATGTGCGGATCATCGGCGTCGAAGCCGGCGGCAAAGGGGTCAACGACCGGATGGAGCATTGCGCGAGCCTCTCAGGCGGGCGCCCCGGCGTGCTCCATGGCAACCGAACCTACCTGCTCCAGGATGCCGACGGCCAGATCCTCGAGGGCCACTCGATCTCGGCCGGGCTGGACTATCCTGGTATCGGCCCCGAGCATGCCTGGCTGCACGATATCGGCCGCGCGGAGTATGTGGCGATCACCGACAGCGAGGCGCTCGCAGCCGTTCAGGTCTGCTGCGAGCAGGAGGGCATCATCCCCGCGCTGGAGCCGTCCCACGCGCTGGCCCATGTGCTCAAGATCGCGCCCGACCTGCCCGCCGATCACCTCATCTGCATGAATATGTGCGGGCGCGGCGACAAGGATATCTTCACCGTCGCCAAAGCGCTCGGTGTCGAAATTGCGGGGCACTGAAGCTACCGGCGCGTCGCGCGCGGGATCAGAGCGAAAAGCCGATCTCGTTGCGCGACGTCACGCTCAGCCCGTCCAGGCAGAAGTCATGCTCGCCCGTCTCGGACCGGCATTCTGCCACGTCATTGACCAGCACGCGGCTGATGCTGGCGCAGTCGCGGTTCTCCAGCACGAACTGCACGACCTTGGTCTTGCCCTCGGGGATGCTGCCGAATTCGAACAGCAGGAACCCGTCGTCGGGCACGATCCCCTCGGGGTCATAGAGCACGATTTCATAGGACAGCCCGGCCAGATCCACCCCGGTGCCGTTGGTCGCGACATAGGTCAGACGGCAGGCGCCCTCGACATCAGTGGCGTTGTTGAGCTCAAGCACCAGGCTCGCGCCGGCATCCTGCGCCATGGCCGGGCCAAAGCTGACGGCGGCAGCGAGAGCGAGGATCAGGGCACTGGTCGGGGGCGTCAGGGCTGTCACGTTGGTCGTCTCCGCGGGGATCTGAATGGATCGCGTTGTGGTTTCGGACTAAGTGCCAGAGGCGGTCAGACTGTCAACCGCCTTTGCGGAGGGGGTTGGGGTGGAGTGGTCCGATAGCGGCAGCATTCTCGCCCTCAGGCCCCATGGTGAAACCGCGGCACTGGTCGAGGTGTTCACGGCAACGCACGGGCGTCACGCCGGAATCCTGAGGGGCGGGGCGAGCCGGCGCCGCGCCGCAGAACTGCAGCTCGGCACAAAGGTCGTCGTGACCTGGCGCGCGCGCCTGTCGGAGCATCTGGGGGTCTTCACGCTCGAGGCCGAACGCGGCCGGGCGGCGGCGCTGATGGGGGACCGGCTGGGGCTTGCCGGGCTCGCCGCCATCTGTGCGCTGGCGCAGCGGGCGCTGCCGGAACGCGCGCCCTTTCAGCAGTTGCAGGTCCAGACCGAGACCCTGCTCGACCTCCTGCCGCTCACCCCGGCCTGGCCGCTGGCCTATCTGCAATGGGAGATGGCGCTGCTGGAGGCGCTCGGCTTCGGTCTCGATCTGCGCAACTGCGCCGTCACCGGGATGACGGAGGATCTGATCTATGTCTCGCCGCGGACCGGGCGGGCGGTGAGTGGCGCCGGCGCGGGCGACTGGTCCGACCGGCTCCTGCCCCTGCCGGGTTGCATGCGCGGCGAGGGCAATGCCACGGACGCCGAGATCCTGCAGGGGCTGGGCGTGACGGGGCATTTTCTCGACCGGGCGCTCGGCGACGTGGCCGGCGGGCTTCCCGGGGCCCGAGACCGGCTCATTGCGGCCTTATCGCGTCACTCTGACGGCGCGAAAACCATCTGAGCACCATCATCCGAAGAGGACAGAACCAGCATGCCGTCCTGGATCTCCGCCTGTGTGATTAGTTCAAGCGCCGCCAGATAGGCGGTCTCCGTCTCCATGTCGGGGCAGAGCATCTGCGTTGCCGCGACCGGCCCGAGGGCGAAGTCCGGCAAGGTGGCGGTGTTCTGCCCGCGATACTGGTTGCAGGAGGCGTTGCCGCTCACCGCGCCATCGGCGCCGATCTGCAGCGTGACTTCCGCCTCGACGGGTTCGCCGGCAACGGATTGAAGCTGCCAAACCGTGTCCGGTGAGATCTCCTCAGCGTTGGCAGCAATCGGCAGCGCGAGGAGCGAACCAGCGAGGAGGGCAGCGGTAAGGTATGTGCGGGACATCGGGTCATCCTCGTCCATTCAGGTTTTCGCAAGATATGTGCGGACCAGCGCCGGAACCAGAGGTGGTCCGCGCCTTGGCGGGGTATCGCCGCGTCAGGGCAGAATACGAAAGGCGGTAACGTCGACCATGCCGCGGTCGGTGATCTTGAGCGCCGGGATGACCGGCAGGGCGAGAAAGGCCAGCTGCAGGAACGGCTCTTCGAGCGTGACCCCGAGACTGCGCGCGGCGCTGCGCAGGGCGAGCAGTTTTTCATGAACGGCTTCAAAGGGTTCCGGGCTCATCAGCCCGGCGATCGGTAGGGCGAGATCGGCCAGGATCTCGCCTTCTGCAGCAACGGCGAAGCCGCCGCCAAGCGTGCCCAGATGCGTGGCGGCGAGCGCCATGTCATCATAGTTCACTCCGACCACGGCGAGATTGTGGTGATCGTGGCAGACCGTGGAGGCGATCGCCCCGCGCTTCAGCTCGAACCCACGGACGAACCCGTTGGCAACATTGCCGTTTTTCCCATGACGTTCGATCACGGTGATGCGCACCAGATCGCGCTCCGGGTCCGGCTGCTTGTCCCCGTCACGGATCGGCACGTCCTCGGTCAGATGCTCGGTGAGGATCTTGCCGGGGAGGATCCCGATGATCGGGCTTTCCAGCTTGTTTGAGCGGTCCCGAAAGATTTCGGACGTGATTTCAGGCAGATGAACGGAGTGACCGCCGGGCGGGGGCAGGGGCGCCGGGCGCGCGGGGGCCTCGGCGTCGACCCGGCGCCCGCCTGTGATCACAAATTGCGCATCACAGGTTTCGAGGCTCTGGAGTGCCACGATATCAGCCCTGCGCCCCGGCGCGATCTGACCGCGATCCTTGAGCCCGAAGGCTTCGGCCGCCGAGAGGCTCGCTGCGCGGTAGATTGCGAGCGGCGGCACCCCGCGGGCGATGGCGGTGCGGATCATGTAGTCGAGATGGCCGTGTTCCTCGATATCGAGCGGGTTCCGGTCATCGGTGCAGAGGCACATATAGGCTGAGGTCCGTTCGGTCAGCAGCGGCAGCAGCGCGTCGAGATCCTTGCTGACGGAGCCCTCGCGGATGAGGATGCGCATGCCGCGGCTGAGCTTTTCCCGGGCCTCCTCGGCGCTGGTGGCCTCATGCTCGGTCCGGATACCCGCGGCGAGATAGGCATTGAGCTCTCGGCCCGTCAGAAGGGGCGCGTGCCCGTCGATGTGACGGCCGTCGAACACCTCCAGTTTTTCTAGACATTCCGGCACGTTATGAACGACGCCAGGATAGTTCATGAACTCCGCCAGACCGATCACCGACGGGTGGTCCTTGAGCGCGCGGAGGTCGTCGGCGGTGATCTCGGCGCCCGCGGTCTCCATGTCGGTGGAGGGCACGCAGGAGGAGAGATTTACCCGCAGATCGAGCATCGTGTGGGCGCTGGCCTCCAGGAAATAGCGGATACCGTCGGGACCCAGCACGTTGGCGATCTCATGGGGGTCGCAGATCGCGGTGGTAATGCCGCGTCGCGCGACGCAGCGGTCGAACTCGAAGGGCGTGACGAGGGAGGATTCGACATGCAGATGGGTGTCGATGAAACCCGGAACGAGGGTCAGGCCGGTGGCGTCGATCACCTCGGCGCCCTCATAGGCCTCGCCGATCCCGACGATCTGATCGCCGCAGATCGCGACGTCACCTGTGATCACATCACCCGTGATCACATCGAGCACCTGTCCGCCTGTGATAACAATATCGGCCCGTTCCCGGCCCGCGGCCTGATCGATCCGGAGGCTGAGCGGTCGGGACATGGGCGGGCTCCTCAACGGGTTTGGCCGGAGCCTATCGGGGTGGGAGGGCGCCATGCAAGGGTTCCACCCGAGAGGCCGTTAAGCTTTGTACATTTTGTCCAAACGGACATTTCGTACAGGTATGTTCACGATTTGATCATGACGAGAGCACCGGGGAGTGTCGCGGCGGTTCCGGCCGATGTCAGGCGCGACGCCGGTGTCACCTCAGTCGCGATCTGGGCCCGATCGGGCCTGCCGGCGGATCGCTGGCCAGACCCGTCCGGGTGCGGCCGAGGGACATGGGCCCGGCGGGTCCATGTCCGTTTCTCGGGTCACGCGAGGGGGCAGCGGATCGGGGTGCCCCACCGGCGGCGACAGAGGCGTCCCGGCTCAGCCCTGCCGGCGCCGGGCGGCGAAGAGTCCGCCCAGCCCGGCCAAGAGCAGCCAGCCGGCGGCGGGGAGCGGCACGGGTGCCACGGTCACCGACTCCAGCAGCCAGCTGGAGCTCACGCCCGGCGCGAGGATGCCCCAGGTCGTGTAGGCGCCTGACGAGCCGGTCGGAACGCCGTTGCCCACCGGCTGGTCGAACCCGATCAGATCGCCGGCGCCAAAGGCGTCATCGCGGTTGCGGTCTTCGATGATGTTGAAGAAATCATCGCCCCCGGAAAACTCGCCGAACGCAAGTTCGGTGATGCTGACGGCGCGGCTGAAGGTCAGCAGGAGATATTCGAACCCAGCCAGGGCGGAGCTCGACAGCAGGTGGTCGCTGGTGGGGCTGCTGAAATTGCCCGCGCCCTCGGCGAACCGGCCGACCTTTTCATCCTCGCGCCCGAAGACGAAGAACACCTCGACGCCGCCGGGGGCCGCCGCGGCGCTGATCGCGCTGTAGGACTGGGCCGCCACGTTCAGGGACAGGTTGCCGGAGGTCAGCGAGAAGGAACCCGGCAGCGCGTTATATTCCGCGAGCGCGGGGTTGGTCGGGTCGCTCGGAACGCCGCCTCCGCTGCCGAGGTTGAATGTCACCGGCGCGCCGACCGCCATGGAGGCCGCGCCCACAGAGAGAAAGGCCGCGGACGACACCGCGGCGAAAAGAGTGCGAATTTTCATTGAAGTCCCCTTCTGAGCCACACGTTTTGCCAAGCCTGGAGATGAGTGTCCCTGGGAGCGCTCGCCTGTTTACCGCCAAGGACAGGGGGGTCAACGCGAAGGGGACGCCCCGGATGCGAGCAGGACGCAGGCGCAACCGCCGAGCCGAGAGAAAGCAGGGATTTCGAAGAGTTAGGTGCGCGGCGATGCCGCAGAGCGCCTGCCTGGGCGCGCGAGCGCCGGGGGTCTGGACGCCTGACGGTGCCCTCTGCCCGAACCCCGGCGCTGCTTCGGGTTAGCGCAGATGGGTGTTGAAGAAATCGATCGTGCGCGTCCAGGCGAGCTCCGCGGCGGCCTCGTCATAGCGCGGGGTCGAGTCGTTGTGAAAGCCGTGGTTCGCGCCGGGATAGAAGTGGGCGGTGAAGTCCTTGTCGTTCTCGATCAGCGCGGCCTCATAGGCGGGCCAGCCTTCGTTGATGCGCTCGTCGAGCTCGGCATAGTGCAGCAGAAGCGGCGCCTGGATCCTCGGCACATCCTCGGCGCTGGCCTGGCGGCCGTAGAAGGGGACAGAGGCGCCGAGTTCGGGATAGGCCACGGCCATCGCGTTGCAGACGCCGCCGCCATAGCAGAAGCCGACGCAGCCGACCCGGCCCGTGGTGTCGTCGCTGGCGGCCAGGAACTCGTAGGCGGCGAAGAAATCATTCATCAGCAGGACGGGATCGACGGTGCGCTGAAGCTCGCGCCCCTCGGCATCGTTGCCGGGATAGCCGCCGACCGAGCTCAGCCCGTCGGGGGCCAGCGCGATGAAGCCCGCCTTGGCGACGCGGCGGGCGACATCCTCGATGTAAGGGTTCAGCCCGCGGTTTTCGTGGATGACGACAACAGCGGGCACCGGGCCTTCGACAGTCGTCGGCGTGACCAGATAGCCGCGCACCTCGCCATGACCGTTGGGCGAGGGGTAGGGGATGTATTCGGCCAGAATGTCGGGATCGTTGAAGCTGACCTGCTGCGCCTGGGCGTAGTTCGGCGAGAGCATTTCCAGGAGCGCCATGGCGGTGAGGCCGCCCACGGCGAACTTCGCGGCACCGTCGAGAAACTCGCGCTTGGTGATGCGCCCATGGGCGTAGAAATCGTAGAGATCGAGCAGTTCCTGGTCGAAATCGGCTGCGGTCATGCGACGGGGGGGAGATTGGTCGTTCATCGGACGCTCCATGCTGTGCCCGGCAGATTTTGTGCGCCGGTTGGCAACAGCATAGGGCATCGGTCGTTGTGGCGTTAGTCCCCAGAGGGGCCACTCCGATCACCTTGGCGAGGGGAGGTGCCGGGAAAGATTGCGTGTTTGGCGAGTCTGGGCGCAGGACCTAAAGGCAGCGAGGGTCGTGGGATCGGCGTTTGCCGCACTGATTGCGCGAGGCATATTGACAAGCAGCATGTCATAATGACAAGTATAGTGTCACTATGTCCAACTCTCCTCTCTACCATCTGATCTGGTCGTCGCGCCCGCTGATGCAGCGGGCTGAAGCGCTGGTCGAGCAGCGGCTCACAGGCACCGGGCTGACGGTCCGGATGCGCGCCGTGCTGGAAATCCTGGCGCGGGACGGTGATTGCCCTGTGCCGGAGCTTGCCCGGCGGCTCGAGATCCAGCGCCAGTATGTTCAGGTCATGGTCAATGAGACGATCGCAGCGGGCTATGCCGAGAAGCGAGACAACCCGCGGCACAAAGCCTCGCCGCTGATCTGCCTCACGGATCGCGGGCAGAAGCTGATCGCGGATGTCCTGGCCGGCGAGGCGCGGGTTGTGGCGCGGATGTCCGAAGCGCTGGCAGCGGACGACATCGAGACCGCCGTGGCGGTGGTGGACCGGCTGCTCGGTCTTATGGATGACGAGATCGAGAAGAGGCCATGATCGTCTGGAGCGCAGGTTTTGCCGCCGCGGCGGTTCTGCTCTGGCTCGGTCAGGGCATATGGCGCATCGGACGCGTCAGCCGGGGGGCGCCGATCCCCGCGCGGGCTGGGACGGCCCTGCTGATGATCGATCTGCAGACGGTGTTTTGGGACGATGGTCCCTACGATGCGGACCTCAAGGCGCGGGTCGAGGCGACGGTGCGGGGCTGCGTGGCCGAGGCGCGGGCGGCGGGGTTCCCCGTGATCGCCCTCAGACAGGAATGGTCGCTGCCTGCAACCCGCGTGATCGCCCGGCTTTTTATGAAGGGTCAGGCGCTGGCCGGATCGCAGGGAACCGGGCTCGCCGCGCCGTTTCGGGACCTTGCCGACCAGGAGCTGGTCAAACGGGTGCAGGACGGGTTCGAAACCGGTGCGCTGGATGCGCTGCTGTCGCAGCTGGATGTGGGGTGGGTCCGGATCATGGGGCTTGATGGCGAGTATTGCGTGGCCCGCACCGCCGAGGCGGCGCTGCGCCGCGGCTTTGCTGTGGAGCTGTGCGTCGACGCGATCGCGACTGCCCGCCAGGCGAAACAGGCCGAGGTTGTAGAGCGTCTGACGCGCCTCGGCGCGACGCTGCGCCGGGCGCCGTCTCGGGACTAACCGGCCTCCAGCGTCCCCGGCGGGCCGTTGGCAATGATACGGTCACCTTCTGGCCTCGGGCTGACGGCGGTGATGGAGACCGCGCCCCAGTCGGGCCCGCTAGAGGTCGATCAGCCGGTTTTCTTCGAGCATGGCTTTCGCCTGATGGAAGGCCGACTGCGGCACATGTTCATGGGAGAAGATCCAGAACTGTCCCTTCCGGATGCCCTCGAGGACGCAGGCGCCGACGGCCTCGGGGTCCATGCCGTCGGACCCGGCGTCGCAGACCATCTCACCGAACGCGTCCGTTGGCGGCGGCAGCGCCGCCGACCTTGTGGCGGTCTCGGGACGTTCGCGCGCGCTGTCGAGGATATGGGTGCGCACGGCCCCGGGACAGGGCACCGAGGCGGTGACGGGCGACCGCGAGGCGCGCAGATCGCAGGCGAGGGACTGCATCAGGCCGACTACGGCAGACTTCGAGGTGTTGTAAGCCGCGAGAAAAGGGAGCCTGTAGAGACCGGATTCGGACGCAGTGGTATAGATGTGGCCCTCGCCCTGCGCCTCGAAGAGCGCCAGGAACACGTGCATGCCGTGGATCACCCCCCAGAGATTGCCCGAAAGCACCCAGTCCCATTCCGCCATCGTGGTCTCGGCGGAGGAGGCGAAAGGCCCGACGAACGCGTTGTTACAGAGACGCGAGACCGTGCCGATTGCTCCGGTCGCTTCGTCCGCCATGCGCTCCCTGTCCCGGAACTTCGAGACATCGGCCCGAACCGTGATGGAGCGGCCCCCAAGACCCGCGATGGCCAGGGCGGTGTCAACGAGACCCTCCCGGTGATGGCCGACCGGAACGAGATTCATCTCCTCCCGGGCCAAGGTCTGCGCAAGGCCCGGGCCGATGCCGCTGTTGGCGCCTGTCAGGACGGCGGTTTTTCCCCTGAGCTCCATATGGGTCGAGCTGTTCCCAAGCGCTCGGGCAGCGGGTTCCCCATGCTCAGGGCGCCCTGTGCGAGATGGGCGACTGTTCAGCAGGCGCAGGCGCCTCGCGTCAAACACGCAAGGCCGGGTCAGACGCGCTGGTCTGGAGGCCGGCGTATCGGGGCGGCGGGACGTGTTTCGCGGCCGGCCACGGGTCGGATCCGGGCCAAGGCGATGCTTTGAGGTCGGGAGTATCTCGGCGGGGACAGGTCCCGCGCCAGAGACCGCAAAGCCGTTCAGGGAAACCCCTGAACCGTCTCCTTACACTGGTGGCTCGCGATTTGATCCTGTCCGTGACCGTACCGACCAGTGCGCATCTTGCTGTGTTCGTGGCGCGCCGGGTTCAGACCGGGTTGCGTGGCAAACGCCGCCTCGTCACCGGGCCTCTATTTCGATCGCGCGATCACGAAGAAAAGGACAGCGGCCAGTGTGAAAAAGCACCCGAAGAGGGTCCAGGACAGCATCTCGAGCGCTGGATAGTCGATCCACGGCTCGTCGCGGAGTCGCGCGTTCATAAACAGGATGAAGCCGAAGCCGATTGACAGGGCCTGAGCCGCCGCCAGCAGCCGCAATCCGAGATTGATGCGGGCGTCCGCTTCTGCGGATCGGAACTGGAGACTGAAATGCGCGCTGGAAAGGCAGGCCGCGGTCGTCTTGCGCATGGTCTCGAACGCTTCGGGCACCTGCCAGTAGTCGGCGAGATGCTTGTAGATCTCGCGCTGCCATGGCTTCAGTTTCATCTCCATGGACGCACGGCGGGCATTCAGCCGCTCGATATCGCCGGTGCGTTCCTCCAGTTCGATGACGGCCTGTTTGAGATCAGGCAGGCTGTTCTGCAAAAGCTGGCTGGGCTTGTAGCTCGCCTTGCTCTCGGCGATCAGGTCGTCCTTCAGCGAGACGACGATCTGAAAGAGGCCGTCGATCGCCACCACCGAAGAGAGCGCGAACACCGTGTGGTGCAGATTGCTGGTGACCACGGTGGACGAGCCCCAGCCGAAACAGGCGCGCGACACGCCGATCGAGCGCAGGTTGAAATCGTCGGTCTGGTCGACGAACCCGCCGTCTTCCATCTCGTGATTGTGGGTCAGATTTGCGGGGTCCGGTTCCGACGGGTCGAGCAGAAACACCTTGTAGGTGAAGCTCGTGGAGAGATCGAACCTGTCGGGCTGGGGGTTTACCCGGCTGTCGGCGAAGGCCTGCGCCATGCGTTTCGACAGGGCCTCGGCGCATTCGCCATGGAGGACATCGGGGACGTCCTGGGTGAGTCTGTCGATGCAGAGCTGCGCGGTCCGGGAGGGGTCGAACTCGGTGAAGGTCAGGAGCGTGCAGCTGCCGGTTTCCGTCACGAAGAGGAAGGAGGAGACCGCGACGCGGCAGCCGAGCCTTTCGGACAGCGCGGGCCCGAGGGGGCAATCCTCGGGCGGGAGCTGCAGGATGGCGCCCGGGGGCGTTCGCCCGAGGCGCATGGCATAGACGAGGCAGTGGCTCAGGGAGTCGTAGCTGTCCAGTCCATCGCTCGGGTGACGAAGGACATTCCAGTTGCCGGTCCGGTAGAAGATGCCCGTTTCATGGCTGTCATAGGCAGTGGGTTTCGGCCGCTCGCCGCGATACTCCGCCGCCCGGGTGCGGAAACTGTCATACCAGTCGCGGTTCTTCTTCCAGTTCGATTTGGAGAAACTGGGCTTGCTGATGCAGAACATGATCATCCGGCGAACCGGGTTGCCGCGAAGAGATGGGTCGGGTGGGCGTCCGATTTCAGGTAGAGCGGTCGCCAGGACAGGGTGTGCGCCCCGATCCGGTCGAACCAGCGGCCGAACTGATCGCGGGACCTCTGGTAATGGCGGACGGCCACGCCGTTGAACGCAACCGTCGTGATATGCGCGCTGTCTGAAGGGTCGGGCTCGGCCGCGTCCGGCGGGGCGTCGAACGGCTCCAGCTGAAGCAGCAGTGCGCCGGGACAGTGCGCCGCCATCCTGTCCAACAGGGATTGAACGGCGCTGTCGTCGAGATTGTTGAAGAGACGGCAGGCGACCAGAAGATCTGGGGCGGGGCTGTCCCGAAGCACCCTGTCGACTTCGTCTCCGTTCGCGAGGTCCGCCAGCTGGCAGGCCTCCTGCGCCCCGACATGTGCGCGGCAGGCCGCGACGAGGTCCGGGTTCCCGTCGATCCCCCTGTACCGGATGCCGGACATGCCGAAGCGGCGCATCTGCACGAAAAGCGCACCTGTGCCGCATCCGAGGTCAAGCACTGTGAGCGGGCGGGGCAGCGCGGTTTCCAGCTGGTGGCACAGCACATAGGCCGCGATGTAGCGCATCACCGGGTGCGCCTCGGCATCGGCCTCGTCCCGGGCGTAGTCGGCCCAGGCGGCCGCATATTCGGGCGCGTCGAACTCCGTTACGGTGTCTTCACCTTGCTCTGGCAGTTGGGGATCTCCCTCGCGGTGATTGGCGTGGCCGGGAGCCGCCCCGGCGCTCACCGTTACGTCGCCTCGATCTCCACCAGCAGGTCCTTGGCGTCGATCTGGGAGGTGGGCTGGACATGGACGGCCTTCACCGTGCCGGCATGATCGGCATAGAGGCCGGTTTCCATCTTCATCGCCTCGATTACCAAGAGCAGATCGCCCTCGGCGACCTTCTGGCCCGGGGTGACGGCGACGTTGGAAACAACGCCCGGCATCGGCGCGCCGACATGGGAAGCGTCGCCGGGGTTGGCCTTGGGCCGGGCGACGACCTTGGCCTTGACCGAGCGGTTGGGCACGCGGATGACGCGGGGCTGGCCGTTCAGCTCGAAGAACACCCGCACATCGCCGTCGTCCTGGGTCTCGCCCACGGCCTGGAGGCGGATTTCCAGCGTCTTGCCGGGGTCGATCTCGACCGAGATCTCTTCGCCCGGCTCCATCCCGTAGAAGAAGTTCCGCGTCGGCAGGGTGCGGACCGGCCCGTAGGTCTTGTGGCGCTCGGTATAGTCGACGAAGACCTTGGGATACATCAGCGCGCCATTGAGATCCTCGTCATCCACGGGCACCTCGAGCTCGGTCTCCAGCACGGCGCGGTGGGCCTCCAGATCGACATCGGCCAGTTCGGCGCCGGGGCGGGTGGTGAGGGGTTTTTCGCCCTTGAGGATCTTTTTCTGGATCGCCTTGGGGAAGCCGCCCGGGGGCTGGCCGAGATGGCCGCGCATCATTTCGACCACGCTTTCGGGGAAGGCGACGTCGGTCTTGGGGTCTTCCACATCGGCGCGGGTGAGGCCTTGGCTGACCATCATCAGGGCCATGTCGCCGACGACCTTGGAGGAGGGCGTGACCTTCACGATATCGCCGAACATCTGGTTCACATCGGCATAGGTGTGGGCGACATCTTCCCACCGGTCCTCGAGCCCCAGCGAGCGCGCCTGGGCCTTGAGGTTGGTGAACTGGCCGCCGGGCATCTCGTGCAGATAGACCTCGGAGGCGGGCGCTTGGAGCCCGGCCTCGAAGGCCGCGTACTGGGCGCGCACGTCCTCCCAATAGGCCGAGGCGGCGCGGACGGATTTGATATCGAGCCCGGTGTCGCGCTCTGTGTTGCGCAGTGCCTCGACAATGGAGCCCATGCAGGGCTGGGAGGTCGCGCCGGAAAACGCGTCCATCGCCGCGTCCACGGCGTCGGCGCCGGCGTTGCAGGCCGCGAGCACCGTCGCGCCCGAGATGCCCGAGGTGTCGTGGGTGTGGAAATGGACCGGCAGGCCGACCTCTTCCTTCAGCGCCTTGACGAGCACGGTGGCGGAAGCGGGTTTCAGGAGCCCCGCCATGTCCTTGAGACCCAGGATGTGGGAGCCCGCGTCGCGCAGCTCCTTGCCCATGGCGACATAGTATTTCAGGTCGTATTTGGAGCGGGCGGGGTCGAGGATATCGCCTGTATAGCAGATCGCGCCTTCGAGGATCTTGCCGGTCTCCAGCACCGCGTCCATGCCGACGCGCATGTTTTCGACCCAGTTCAGCGCATCGAAGACGCGGAACACATCGACGCCGGTCTCGGCGGACTGTTTGACAAAGGCGCGGACGACATTGTCGGGATAGGTGGTGTAGCCCACCCCGTTGGCGCCGCGGAAGAGCATCTGGATCAGCAGGTTCGGCATCGCCGCACGCAGGTCGCGGAGCCGCTGCCAGGGGCATTCCTGGAGGAACCGGTAGGCGACATCGAAGGTGGCGCCGCCCCAGCATTCGACGCTGAAGAGCTGGGGCAGATGGGCGGAATAGAAGGGCGCCACGCGGATCATGTCGATGGAGCGCATGCGCGTGGCCAGCAGGCTCTGGTGCCCGTCGCGCATGGTGGTGTCGGTCATAAGGACCTGGGGCTGGGCGGCGAGCCAGTCGGCCACGGCCTGGGGCCCCTTGGCGTCAAGCAGGTTCTTCGTGCCCTCGGCCCCGGCATCGATGGTCAGGGGCGGCTTTGGCGGTCGGACTTCGGCCGGCTTCACGCGGCCAGCGGTCTCGGGATGGCCGTTGACGGTGACATCGGCGACGTACGTGAGCAGCCGGGTCGCGCGGTCCTTGCGGGCGGCGAAATCGAAGAGCTCCGGCGTCGTGTCGATGAACTTGGTCGTGTATTCGTTGTTCAGGAAGGTCGGGTGCTTCAGCAGGTTCTCGACGAAGGCGATGTTGGTCGAGACGCCCCGGATGCGGAATTCGCGGAGCGCCCGGTCCATGCGGGCGATGGCGGCCTCGGGCGTTGGCGCCCAGGCGGTGATCTTTTCAAGCAGCGAGTCATAGTATCGGGTGATCACGGCGCCGGAATAGGCGGTGCCGCCATCGAGCCGGATGCCCATGCCGGTGGCGCCGCGATAGGCGGTGATGCGGCCTAGTCGGGGATGAAGCTGTTCTGGGGGTCCTCGGTGGTGATCCGGCACTGGATCGCGTGCCCGTCGAGCTTCACGTCGTACTGGGAGGCGGTGCCCGTGGCCTTTACCAGGCTCTTGCCCTCGGCGATGAGGATCTGGGCGCGGACGATATCGATGCCGGTGACCTCTTCGGTCACG
>JBCDBB010000103.1:0-13843 GCA_039184415.1 Pseudomonadota bacterium | reverse complement strand
GGATCATTCTGGCTGCGCTGGCCTTTGGCGCAGTGTTCGACGGGCTCGGCGCCGTACGGGCAATCGAGAACCTCTTCACCGAGCAGCTGCATCTGAACCCCTGGGTGATCCTGATCCTGATGCAGCTGAGCTTCATCCTGATGGGCACGTTTCTGGACGACACCGCAATGCTGGTGATCGTGGCACCGCTCTATGTGCCGCTGGTGGGCGCGCTCGGCTTCGATCTGATCTGGTACGGCGTGCTCTACACGATCACGACCCAGATCGCCTACATGACGCCGCCATTTGGCTACAATCTGTTCCTGATGCGGGCAATGGCGCCGCCGGAGGTCAGCCTCGGCGATATCTATCGCTCGATCATTCCGTTTGTGCTTGTGATGGTCTGCGCACTGGCCATTGTGATGGCGGTGCCGGAGATCGCCACCTGGTTGCCCGACACTGTCTACGGGCTGACCGACTGAGTTCTGCCTATGGCCCCGCCAAAGAGGGCCGTTCAACAGAGGAGAAGACCCATGACCACACGCCGCAAACTGCTCGGCGCCGCGGCTGCCGCGCCGGCCGCCGCCCTGGCCGCCCCGGCGATTGCCCAGAACACGATCACCTGGCGGATGCAGACCTATGCCGGTCCGGCACTGGCCGAGCATGTGATCGACCCAGCGATCAAGATGTTCAACGACATCGCGGGCGACCGGATGCAGATCGAGCTCTTCTACGCCGACCAGCTGGTGCCCACCGGCGAGCTGTTCCGCGCGATGCAGCGCGGCACCATCGATGCTGTGCAGTCGGACGATGACAGCATGGCCTCGCCCACCGAGGTCACCGTCTTCGGCGGCTATTTCCCCTTCGCCTGCCGCTACAGCCTCGACGTGCCGGTGCTCTTCAACCAGTACGGGCTGAAGGAGATCTGGGAGGCCGAGTATGAAAAGGTCGGCGTCAAGCATATCTCCGCCGGGGCCTGGGACCCCTGCCACTTCGCAACAAAAGACCCGATCCGGAGCCTGGCGGACCTGCAGGGCAAGCGGGTCTTCACCTTCCCGACCGCCGGTCGGTTCATGGCGCAGTTCGGCGTGGTGCCGGTAACCCTGCCCTGGGAGGATATCGAGGTCGCGGTCCAGACCGGTGAGCTCGACGGGATCGCCTGGTCGGGCATCACCGAAGATTACACCGTCGGCTGGGCGGATGTGACCAACTACTTCCTCACCAACAATATCTCGGGCGCCTGGATCGGCTCCTTCTACGCCAATATGGACCGCTGGAACGAGCTGCCCGAGGATCTGCAGACGCTGTTCCGGGTCTGCTGCGACCAGTCGCACTACTATCGCCAATGGTGGTACTGGGGCGGCGAAGCCGCGCTGCGGGTCAATGGAGACAAGATGCAGCTGACCTCGATACCGGACGCCGAATGGGCACAGGTCGAGGCCGCCGCCCGCGTCTTCTGGGACGAGATCGCGGCAGAAAGCGAAGTCAAGGCGCAGGTCGTCGAGATCTTCAAACAGTACAATGCCGACATGGAAAAAGCCGGCCGGCCCTACCGCTACAGCTGAGCCTGGCCTAGAAGAGACGATCCGAGCCCGGCCCGACGCGGTCGGGCTCCCCACGACCAAGGACCCTCCCCATGACCGGATTGCTGACGATTGACCAGCTCGCCGCTGCCGTTGACGAGCGCGAGATCGATACCGTCATCATGGCGCAGGTCGACATGCAGGGCCGGCTGATGGGCAAGCGGTTCCATGCGCGACACTTCCTGGACAGCGCGCACCGTGAGACCCATTCCTGCAACTATCTGCTGACCGTCGATATGGAGATGGAGCCGGTGCCCGGCTATGCCTCGGCCAGCTGGGCGCAAGGCTATGGCGACTATATGATGAAGCCCGACATGGGCACGCTGCGCCGCCTGCCCTGGGCCGAGGGCACGGCGCTCGTCATCTGCGATATCCTCGATCACCATGGCGAGGCCCCCATCCCGGTCAGCCCCCGCGCGATCCTCAAGGCGCAGATCGCGCGGCTGGAGGCCAGGGGGCTCAGCGCCATGATGGCCTCCGAGCTGGAGTTCTACCTCTTCCGCGAGAGTTTTGAGGCAGCCCATGACGGCGGCTATCGCCGCCTGACGCCCGTCAGCCCCTACAATGAGGACTACCACCTCTTCCAGACCGCCAAGGAGGAAGGCGTCATGCGCGCCATCCGCAACGGGCTCTATGGCGCGGGCATTCCGGTGGAGAACTCCAAGGGCGAGGCCTGGGCCGGGCAGGAGGAAATCAATGTCCGCTACACCGACGCGCTGACGGCAGCGGACCATCACGTGCTGACCAAGCTGGCGGTGAAGGAGATCGCCTATGCCCAGGGCCACGCCGTGACCTTTATGGCAAAGTATGCCGACGCGCCCGCGGGGTCCTCCTGCCATATCCACCAGTCGCTCTGGTCGGCGGAGGGGGCGCCGCAATTCCTGGACAGCGGCGCCGAGCATGGCATTTCGCAGATGATGCGGTCCTATGTGGCCGGGCTGCTTGCCCATGCCGCAGAGGTAACGCTCTTCCTGGCGCCCAACATCAACTCCTACAAGCGTTTCGTCGCAGGCACCTTCGCGCCGACCCGCACCGTCTGGAGCCGCGACAACCGCACCGCGGGCTACCGGCTGGTGGGCGAGAACAGCAAGGCGATCCGCATCGAGAACCGCGTGGGCGGTGCAGACCTGAACCCCTACCTCGCCTTTGCCGGCCAGATCGCCGCGGGACTGGCGGGTATCGAGGCGGGGCTTGAACTTCAGCCCGAATTCACCGGCGATGCCTATACCGCAGACGGCATCCCCGAGATCCCGGCGACGCTCCGCGCGGCGACCGAGGCGGCGGATGGCTCCGCGATGCTCCGTGCGGCGATGGGCGATGCGGTGGTCGACCACTATGTCCACGCCGCCCGCTGGGAGCAGTCCGAACATGACCGCCGCGTCACCGATTGGGAGGTGTTTCGCGGGTTCGAGAGGTCCTGACCCCGATGCTCGAGTGCATTTCCCCCATCGATGGCAGCGTTTATGCCACCCGCCCGACCCTGACCGAGGACGAGGCGCGCACCACCGCCACCCGACTTCGGGCCGCGCAACCGGCCTGGGCCGCACGGTCACTCAGGGAGCGCGCCAAACTGGTCCGTGCGGGCGTCGCGCGCCTGACCGAGATGACCGACGAGGCCGTGCCGGAGCTTGCCCACATGATGGGCCGCCCGGTGCGATACGGCGGAGAGTTCGCGGGCGTCGCCGAGCGGGCTGACTACATGGCTGAGATTGCCGGCGAGGCTCTCGCGCCGACGGTGATTGAGGACAGCAAGGCATTCGAGCGACGCATTTTGCGCGAACCCGTGGGTGTCGTTCTGGTCATTTCGCCCTGGAACTATCCCTATCTGACGGCGATCAACACCGTCGCCCCGGCGCTCATCTCGGGCAACAGTGTGATGCTTAAGGGCTCCACCCAGACGCTTCTCGCGACCGAACGGATGGTGCGTGCCTTCCACGAGGCGGGCGTGCCCGAGGATGTGCTGGCGAATGTCTTTCTCGACCATGCCACCACCGGTGCCCTGATCGCGGCCCGCTACTTCGGCTTTGTGAATTTCACCGGCTCTGTCGGGGCGGGGCGTACCATCGCGCGTGCGGCTGCGGACAGTTTCACCGGTGTCGGGCTGGAGCTCGGCGGCAAGGATCCGGGCTATGTCATGGAGGATGCCAGTCTGGAGGCCGCCGCTGAGACGCTGATCGACGGGGCGATGTTCAACTCCGGCCAGTGCTGCTGCGGGATCGAGCGGATCTATGTCGTCGACAGCCTGTTCAGCGCCTTTGTGGAAAAGGCGATGTCGATCGTCGAGGGCTACGTGCTTGGCAATCCGCTGGACGACGCCACGACGCTCGGCCCCATGGCGCACCGCCGCTTTGCCGATCTGGTCCGCGCACAGACCGCCCAGGCCGTGGCGGCGGGCGCGACCGCGCTGATCGAACCCAGCCGCTTCGCAGATGATGGCGGCACCTATCTGGCGCCCCAGATCCTCACCGACGTGACCCACGACATGCGCGTGATGCGCGAGGAAAGCTTTGGGCCCGTGGTCGGAATCATGCCAGTGCGCGACGATGCCGAGGCGCTGGAACTGATGAATGACAGCGATTTCGGGCTCACGGCCTCGCTCTGGACCGCTGATTCCGAACGCGCGGCCCGGATCGGAGCGGGCATCGAGACCGGGACCGTCTTTATGAACCGCTGCGACTATCTCGACCCCGCGCTCTGCTGGACCGGCTGCAAGGATACAGGGCGGGGCGCGGCGCTCTCGGCGCTCGGCTACCATTCCGTGACACGGCCCAAATCCTTCCATTTCCGAAAGGCCTGACATGACCACTCCAACGGCCACCTGGTCCTACCCCACCACGATCCGCTTCGGCCCCGGCCGCATCGCTGAGCTCGGCGACGCCTGCCGCGCCGCGGGGATCGCCAAGCCCCTGCTCGTCACCGACCGCGGCCTTGCAAGCCTTGAGATCACCGAGCGCGCCCGCGCGCTCCTGGCCCATGACGGGCTCGGCGATGCGATGTTCGCCGAAGTCGATCCCAACCCCAATGAGGTGAACCTCGCCGCCGGGATCGAGGCCTTCAAGGCCGGCGGCCATGACGGGGTGGTCGCTTTCGGTGGCGGCTCGGGGCTCGATCTGGGCAAGATGGTGGCGTTCATGGCCGGGCAGACCCGTCCGGTCTGGGATTTCGAGGATGTGGGCGACTGGTGGACGCGCGCAGATCCCGATGCGATCGCGCCCAATGTCGCTGTCCCGACGACGGCCGGGACGGGATCGGAAGTCGGTCGCGCGTCGGTTCTCACCAATTCGGCAACCCATGAAAAAAAGATCATCTTCCACCCCAAGGTGCTGCCATCCCAGGTCATCGCGGATCCGGAGCTGACCGTGGGCATGCCGGCCGCGATCACCGCAGGCACGGGCATGGACGCGCTCGCCCACTGTCTGGAGGCCTATTGCTCACCCCATTTCCACCCGATGTCCCAGGGCATCGCACTGGAAGGCATGCGGCTGGTGCAGGAAAATCTGCGCCGTGCCTATGCCACGCCTGACGATCTCGATGCGCGGGCGCAGATGATGGCAGCGGCGATGATGGGCGCGGTCGGGTTCCAGAAAGGGCTCGGCGCGATCCACGCGCTCTCGCACCCCGTCGGCGCGCTCTACGACACCCACCACGGGACGACGAACGCAGTGGTGATGGGGGCGGTGCTGCGCTTCAACCGTGCCCAGATCGAAGAGCGGATGGACCGCGCCGCGGCCTATATGGGTCTCGAGGGTGGCTATGAGGGGTTCGTGGGTTTCGTGTCACAGCTTTGCACGGATCTGGGCATCCCTGCGCGGCTCGGCGAGATGGGTGTGCGCACCGACAGGATCGAGACCATGGTTGAAATGGCGCTCCGCGATCCGTGCTGCGGCGGCAATCCCCGACCGCTCGACGCCGCATCGGTGCGCGCGCTCTTCGCAGAGGTCATCTGAGCCACCGGTCGGAGGTCGATGGCGGCCCCGACAGGAGTCGAACCTGTGGCCTACCGCTTAGGAGGCGGTCGCTCTATCCATCTGAGCTACGGGGCCGTCGGGGCATCTTCTAGCAGCGAGCGATTGCGCGGGCCAAGTCCAAATCCGGCGCTCGCGCGTCCTGCCCCCGCTACAGAACCGTGCTGAACGGTGCCGGGCTTGAGGGCAGATCAAGTACATCCGCCAACTCCAGCGCGATGCCGCCCGGCACATCCGCGCCGAGGCCCAAAAGCCGCGCGGCGCCGATTTCAGTGGCGAGCCATGCGGCCTGCTCGGCCGGAGCCTCCAGGGCGCGCCCCGCGCTCTCGGCCGCGCGCAGGATCATCCGCGACGGCACCCATACGGCCAGGTCCCCGGCGCGCAGCACGGCCTCGATTTCGGTCCGACTCGCCGCGGCCCTGGCAGCGGGGAGAGCCGCATCCAACAGCCAGGCCGCCTGATCCTGCGACAGCAAATCGATATGGCGCTGCGCGGCCGTCGCATCCCTAACCCGAGGGCGCGCGGGCAGCGGCGACGGGCTCAGGACGACCGGCGCACCAGCGCTGGCGATCTGAGCGATCCAGCCGGCCAGTTGCGGAGCCTCCAGCAGGGTGGCAGGCAGATGCACCACCCAGGGGGCGGCAGTCTGAGGCGCAGGAGCCGCGGCCGGAGCGGCCGTTGGCCGGTGGCGGAGGATGTCGACACCAAGCGCGAAGGGACCACGGTCGAGCTTTTCGATGGTGACGCGGACCTGCGCCGCACGGTGGTGCTGCAGGCTGCGTCGAGCGATCCGTTCCGCCAGGGTCTCAAGCAGTTCCACCCGTTCTTCGGCAAGCGTCGCATCCACCGCGTCGACGAGGCTGTCATAGCTCAGGATTTCGTCGACCTCGTCCGCCCCGGTCCGATGGCCCGGCGCCACGATGAGTTCGATCCCGAAGCGCAGCCGCTGCGGGGCGCCGCGTTCTTCGTGGAATGCCCCGATATCGACGGTGCGAACATAATCGCGCAGCAGGATCCGATCCTGTAGCGATCGTTCCGGTCCAGCACCGGTCGCATCGCGTTCCATCAGGGTGTGAGTAGGATCTTGCCGCGATGCCCGGCAGATTCCATCAGCACATGGGCCTCCCCCGCCCGGTCCAGCGGCAAAACAGTATGAGTTACGGGGCGCAGCTTGCCCGCGGTGAAGAGCGGCCAGACCTTTTCGCGCAGTTCCGCTGCGACAGCGGACTTGAACGCGTCGGGACGCGAGCGCAGGGTCGAGCCCGTAAGGGTCAAACGTTTGAGCATCACCGGCATCAGGTCGATCTCCACCCGCGACCCCATGTTGAAGGCGAGTTGGATGATGCGCGCGTCGTGGCGCGTCGATTTGATATTGCGGGCGATATAGTCGCCGCCGATGATGTCGAGGATGATGTCCGCCCCGCCTGCCTCGCGCAGGATGGCGACAAAATCCTCGCTGTTGAAATCAATGGCACGATGCGCGCCAAGGCTGGTGACAAACGTCGCCGCTTCATCGGACTCGACCGTCGTGAACACCTCGAGGCCCATCGCTGCGCCAAGCTGCACCGCTGTCGACCCGATCCCGCCGGCGCCGCCATGGGTCAGGAAATTCGCGCCTTCGGGGATGTCATGGCCGTGAAACACATTGCTCCAGACCGTGAAGTAGGTCTCCGGCAGACCGGCGGCGTCGACCTCGTCCACGCCTTCGGGAACCGGTAGGCAAAGGCTCGCATCGACCGCCACGATCTCGGCATAGCCGCCGCCGTTGGTCAGGGCACAGACGCGGTCCCCGACGGCCCAGCCGGAGACACCGTCGCCGAGCCCGATCACCTCGCCCGACACTTCGAGCCCCAACAGATCCGAGGCGCCCTTGGGCGGCGGATAGTGTCCGCGGCGCTGGACCAGATCCGGACCATTGACGCCGGCGGCCGTCACGCGGATCAGAACCTCTCCCGAAGCCGGATCGGGCACCGACCGAGTGGCGGGCGCGAGAACGTCCGGCCCGCCGGGTTCGCGCATGTCGATGACGCGCATCTCTTCCATAGGTGGTCTTTCGGTTAACCTGTCGCTGTCACGCGGTCTCCAACGTGGCGGTGACAGAGTCAACGACATCGCTTGCGTCATGCGCAATCACGACCCCGGCCTCGCGCAGCCGGGCGATCTTTTGCTCCGCGGTTTCCAGCCCGAATACCGAGAGCGTGCCCGCATGACCCATGCGGCGGCCCGGGGGCGCGTGGCGGCCCACGACCAGCGCGATCACGGGTTTGCCGTAGTCCGCGGCAGCCAGGTAGTCGGCGGCCTCCTCCTCCTCGCGCCCGCCGATCTCGCCGATCAGGACGACGCATTCGGTGTCGGGGTCCTCGCGGAAACGCTCCAGGCACCCGACAAAGCCGATCCCGTGCAGCGTGTCACCGCCTATGCCGACGGTCGTCGACTGGCCGAGCCCCGCGCGGCTGCAGGAGGCCAGCACTTCGGACGTAAGCGAGGCCGAGCGCGAGGCGATGCCGACGCGCCCGGGCATCGCGTCCCGGGTCGGCATGACGCCGATCTTGCACTGTCCGGGCGTCAGGATGCCCTGGGAATTCGGGCCGATCAGAACGGTGTCGGTGCCACGCAGTGCTTGTTTGACACGACCCATATCCTGCTGCGGAACGCGTTCCGTGATGCACACGATCGTGGCGATACCGGCCTCGATCGCCTCGATCATTGCTGCCGCGGCGCTGGGCGCCGGCACGCTGACGAAGCTAGCATTGGCGCCGGTTTCCGCCATCGCCTCAGCGACGGAGTGGAACACCGGCAGGCCCAGATGCTTTGTCCCGCCCCGGCCCGGGCGCACGCCGGCGACATAGGTGGGCGCATAGCGCATGGCCTGGTCAGTGTAGAAGGTTCCGGCCCGCCCGGTCATGCCCTGCACGAGCACGCGGGTGGATGTGTCGACGATAATGGCCATCAGCGTGCCCCCCCGGTCAGTTCCACGACGCGCGCGACCGCGCCCGGCATCGTGTCAAACACCTCCACTGGCACCTTGCGATCCTTGAGAATCTGCAATCCCCATGGCGCGTTCTGGCCAGCCAGCCGCGCGATCACAGGCGGGCGGCGGTTGGCCCGGGAATAGGCGAAGGCGACACCTTCGGCAACGGTATCACAGACGGTCATGCCGCCGCCATGGACGTTGAGCAGGATCGCCTTGACCTCTGGCGCCTCCAGCAGAAGCTCGACCCCCTTGGCGATGTCGAAACTACTCGCCGTGGTGCGGATATCCATGAAGTTTGCGGGCCGCCCGCCGGCATCGACCAGCATGTCGTTGGTCGCAAGACCCAGCCCCGCCCCATTGACCACCACGCCGATATCCCCGGTGAGCGTGACAAGGTTGATATTGTTCTTCTGTGCTTCGGCATCACGCAGGAAAACGCCCGGATCTGCGGCCAGGGCTTCGAACTCCGGATGGCGGAACAGGGCGCTGGCATCGAGTGCGACCTTGCCGTCGACTGCGAGCCAACCGCCCCCGGCGACCCGCGCAAACGGGTTGATCTCCAGAAGCGTCATATCCGCCGAGACAAAGGCCAGTTGGGCGGCAAAGACCTGATCCACCGCGGCGGCGCCGTCGATGTCGAGCCCGGATAAAAGATCCGCGACATCAGCCCGCGCCGCGTCATCGTCGCGCTCCACAACCAGCGTCCGGACAAGGTTCGACTCCGCACGGGCACGCTCTTCGAACTCGACACCGCCCTCGGCAGCCGCCAGCAGCAGCGGTGCGCCACTGTCGGGATCGCGCGCGAACGCCACGTATGCCTGCATCTCCAGATCGAGCGCGGCCTCTACCGACACGGTGCTCACGGTCTCCCCTTGCGGGCCGGTCTGTTCCGTGACCAGTGAACTGCCCAGCAGCCGGCGGGCCTCATCGGCGACACCGGAGGGTGTCGCGGCAAAGCGCACACCGCCGGCGAGCGCGCGGCCTCCGGCGGCGATCTGAGCTTTGACGACGTATTTGCGGGCGTCGAGGGTCGCGCAGGCGGCTTCGGCCTCTTCCACGCTGCGGGCCAGACGTGCCGGCGGCACACGCACGCCGTACTGCGCCAACAGTTCCTTGGATTTGAACTCGGACAGCAGCATGGATCCCCCTCCCCCAATTGCCTCATGCTCTGGTATGTGGTATACCAGGGGGCTCCGGCTGTCAATCTTACCGACGTGCCGGTATGGCATCGGCGGCATGTCCGTCGGGAGGAGGAAACACGCAGCCATGGTCGATCTTCGGGACCTGCAATGCCTGGCGGCTTTGGCGCGCCACCGCCATTTCGCACGGGCGGCGTCGGAATGCGGTCTGTCCCAGCCGGCTTTTTCGATGCGCATCCGTGGTCTCGAGGAACGGCTCGGCACCACGATCGTTCGGCGCGGCAACCGGTTCCAGGGCCTGACGCGGGAGGGCGACACGATCCTCACCCATGCCCGCAGGATCCTCGACGAGGTGCGGGCTTTGGAACAGGACGTCCGGGCAGCGCGCGGCGATATAGCGGGCAACCTGAGCCTGGGTGCGATCCCCACCGCAGCCGCCTATGCCGCCCATGCCACGATCTGGCTCAAGGCTGCCCATCCCGGCATCACGGTGCGGATCGAGACGACCAATTCTCTCGCCATCCAGCAGGGTGTCGAGGCCGGCAATTTCGATGCCGGCATCACCTATACCGAAGGCGCGTCGCGCGACCTGCTGACCGTCGAGCCGCTCTATGACGAAACCTATGTTCTCGTGTGTCCGGAGGCGCAGGCGCCGCGCCGCGAGGGGTCCGCCACCTGGTCGGAAGCGGCAGCGCTGTCGCTCACCCTGCTGGAGCCGCAGATGCAGAACCGACGGATCCTCGACCGGGTGTTCGAGGAGGCCGGCGCTCTGCCCAACGTGAGTTCCGAAACCGACGGCCTGACCGCCGCCATGGTCCTCGCCGTGCAGGGGCTGAGCGCAACGGTACTGCCGCAGGTCATGGTCGACTCGCTGGGACCGCTCGAAGGCACCGTGGTCCTGCCTCTTGTCGAGCCGGTCGTGGAAACCTCGATCAGCCTCGTGACGCCTCTGCGCCGGCCGCATATTCCCATTGTCGAGGCCCTGCGGACCACGCTGGCAGCGCGCCAGCGTTAAACCCAGCTTATCGCACCATCCGCAAAGGTGATTTGATGTTCCAAACCTCTGAAGCCACCATAGGCGAAATGGGAGGACATCATGGCACCTTTGGATGCACGGACCGGGGTCTGGAAGGGTAAGGATTCCCGAAAGGGCCGGCGGACGCCAAAGGGCCGCCAGGTCGAAGACAGCGCTCAGGAAGAGATACGCGCACTGCTGGGCGGCAGGCCTCGGCGTCGCGACCTGCTGATCGAGTTTCTGCACCTGATCCAGGACCGCTACGGCCATCTTTCCGCTGCCCATATCTGCGCGCTCGCCGACGAAATGCGCCTGGCCCAGGCAGAGGTCTATGAGGTCGCCACATTCTACGCCCATTTCGATGTGGTGCGCGCAGGTGAGACCCCGCCTCCGGCGCTGACCATCCGCGTCTGCGACTCGCTCTCCTGCGAACTGGCCGGAGCGGAGGCCCTGCAGAAGGCGCTGGAGGACGGGCTCGACGCGGCCGAGGTGCGCGTGCTGCGTGCGCCCTGCATGGGGCGCTGCGATACTGCTCCGGTGCTGGAACTGGGGCATCACCATATCGACCACGCCACGCCGCTGAAGGTCACCGCCGCTATCGCCGCCGACCATACCCACCCCGACATACCCGACTATGAGACATTCGACGCCTATTGCGCGGAGGGCGGCTACGAAACGCTGAAATCGCTCCGCAAGACCGGCGACTGGGAGGCGGTGCAGGAGACCGTTCTGGCCAGTGGATTGCGTGGTCTCGGCGGCGCGGGATTCCCATCGGGCAGGAAATGGGGCTTCGTGCGCGGCAATCCCGGTCCGCGCTATCTGGCGATCAATGGCGACGAGGGCGAACCCGGCACATTCAAAGACCGCTACTATCTCGAACGCACGCCGCATCTGGTGCTCGAAGGTATGCTGATTGCCGCCTGGGCGGTCGAGGCCGAAACCTGTTTTCTCTATATGCGCGATGAGTACCCGGCGGTGCTCGAGATCCTCGCCCGGGAGATCGCCGAGTTGGAGAGGGCAGGCATCGTCGCCCCGGGCTATATCGACCTGCGCCGCGGTGCCGGCGCCTATATCTGCGGCGAAGAAAGTGCGATGATCGAGTCGATCGAGGGCAAGCGCGGCCTGCCCCGACACCGGCCTCCCTACGTGGCGCAGGTCGGCGTCTTCGACCGACCGACACTGGTCCATAACATCGAGACCCTGCTCTGGGTGGCCCGGATATGCCGCGAGGGGCCAGAGATCCTCAGCAGCGTGGAAAAGAACGGGCGCACCGGTTTGCGCAGCTATTCCGTCTCGGGCCGGGTCAAGTCGCCCGGCGTCCATCTTCTCCCTGCGGGCTCAACGATCCTCGACATCATCGAGGCAGCGGGTGGCATGCTGGACGGCCACAGCTTCAAGGCGTACCAGCCGGGCGGGCCGTCATCGGGGCTCCTCCCTGCCTCGCTTGATGACGTCCCGCTCGATTTTGACACGCTGCAGCCCCATGGCAGCTTCATCGGATCGGCGGCGGTCGTCGTCTTGTCGGACCGCGACAGCGCGCGGGACGCCGCGCTCAACATGCTCAAGTTCTTCGAGGATGAAAGCTGCGGGCAATGCACGCCCTGCCGGACCGGCTGCGAAAAGGCCGTGAAGCTGATGCAGGCGGATCGCTGGGACACCGAGTTGCTGGGCGATCTTTGCGACGTGATGGCCGACGCCTCGATCTGCGGGCTCGGGCAGGCCGCGCCGAACCCGATCCGTCTGACCATGAAACATTTCGCCGAGGAGATCTGAGATGGCCTTGGTTGTTAGGTTTGAGCAAGACGATCGGGAATTTCGATCGCTACATCCAACTCAAGTCACCTGTAAGTACATTGTTTCAGAGCGAGATGGCCGCAAGGTACTTCAATTGAACACTTATGGATCCGAAAGCAGAAAACACCCCGACAAGCTTTCTCAAACAATACAGATCGATGCGGATGCAGCGCATCAACTGCTAACAATCCTTAGGCAGGAGTTCTGAGATGGCCGATGGCGCCCCCTTCCACCTGCTCACCTTCACGCTCAACGGCGAAGATGTTACCGTGCCCGAGGGTACCACGATTTGGGAGGCCGCCCACGGCCGCGGTCTGGTGATCCCGCATCTCTGTCACAAGCCCGAACCCGGATATCGCCCGGACGGCAACTGCCGGGCCTGCATGGTCGAGGTCGAAGGCGAGCGGACGCTTGTTGCCTCCTGCATCCGCCCGGTAACCGAGGGCATGGTGGTGCACAGCGACAGCGCCCGGGCCGAGAAATCCCGCAAGATGGTGGTCGAGCTGCTGCTGGCCGACCAGCCCGAGACGCCCCATGACGCGTCCTCACATTTCCTCGACATGGTCGCGCTCAATGACGTGGAGGAGAGCCGGTTTCCGCCCCAGGCGCCCTGCCAGGTGCCGCTGCTCGATGACAGCCATGTCGCGATGCGCGTCAATCTCGACGCCTGCATCCATTGCAATCTCTGCGTGCGCGCCTGCCGCGAGGTCCAGGTCAATGACGTGATCGGCATGTCCGGGCGCGGGCGCGGGTCCGAGATCGTGTTCGACCAGCATGACCCGATGGGCGACAGCACCTGCGTCGCGTGCGGCGAATGCGTGCAGGCCTGCCCCACAGGCGCGCTGATGCCCGCAACCGTTCTGGACGATGCGCAGCATGGCGACAGCAAGGATTTTGACCGCGAGGTCGAGAGCGTCTGCCCCTATTGCGGCGTCGGCTGTCAGCTGTCCTTCAAGGTCAAGGACGACAAGATCAAATATGTCGAGGGCATCGGAGGCCCCGCCAATGAAAACCGGCTCTGCGTCAAGGGCCGGTTCGGCTTCGACTACATCAATCACCCGCACCGGCTGACCAAGCCCCTGATCCGGCGCGACGACGCCCCGGCCAAGGGTCTGAATGTCGATCCCGGCAACCTGCACACGCACTTCCGTGAAGCGACCTGGGACGAGGCGCTGGATGTCGCCGCCGGCCGCATGGCGAAACTCCGCGACGAGGACCCCAGATACATCGCCGGTTTCGGCTCTGCCAAATGCTCCAACGAAGAGGCCTATCTCTTTCAGAAGCTGATCCGCCAGGGCTTTGGCCACAACAATGTCGATCACTGCACCCGTCTTTGCCATGCCTCGTCGGTCGCGGCACTGCTGGAGAATGTCGGCTCGGGCGCGGTCACGGCG
>JBCDBB010000102.1:0-13845 GCA_039184415.1 Pseudomonadota bacterium | reverse complement strand
TGCCGATCTTTTTCGACGTACATTCCGCGATCCCGCGCACGCAGGGAAAGCCGATGGAATGGTCGCCGCCGATGATGATCGGCAGGCTGCCGGAGCTGAAGACGTGGGAGACCGCGCGGCTGATCTGGTCGAAGGTCTTTTCGATATTGCCGGGGATGGTGAAGATATCACCCGCGTCGCAGAGGCTCATCTGTTCGCGCAGGTCGATCCCCATCTCGTAATTGTAGGGCGTGTAGAGGGCAGAGATCTTGCGCACGCCCTGGGGCCCAAAGCGGGTGCCCGGCCGGTAGGTGGTGCCGCCGTCGAAGGGCGCACCGAGCACGGTCGCGTCGTAATTGCCGACCTCGGCCACGTCTTCGGTATAGGGCGCCTTGAGGAAGGTGTTGATGCCCGCATAGTGGGGCAGCTCGCCCCGCGCGAAGGTGGGGATCGAGCGGTCCTCGATACTGTCGGCGCCCGTCAGGCCCATCTTGAGCGCCCAGGCTTTCTCGCGCTCCCATTCCGTGCCGGGGATCTCGGCCTCGGCGCGGGCGGACTTCCAGCCCTGGAGCTTGGACAGGTCGGGGTGGTGGGCGCGGCGATCTGGCAGGCGCTGGTCGGCGGGGTGATGCGAGCGGGTTCGCTCAGACCGTAAGGGGTACATGGGTCTCCTCCACGAGACGCTGGTAGGGAATGCCGCCGTCGCGGGCGTCGAAGTCGTAGGTGATGGTGGCGCCGAAGGCCTCGGGGTCCTGCGGGTCCCAGCGCGGCTTGTCAAACACCAGCACCCGGTCGCCGAGCTTGAAGCCTTCGGGCAGGTCATGGGTGACCATGAAGATCGTCATGTTGGTTTCGTCGCGCAGCTCGCAGAGGAAATCATGCATGGTGAGCCGGGTGCCGGGATCGAGCGCGCCGAAAGGTTCGTCGAGAAGCAGGATCTTGGGCTTGGCGGCGAGCGCCTGGGCGATGGCGAGCCGCTGCTGCATGCCGCCTGAGAGGCTGGCGGGGTACTGGCCCGCGACATGGGCAAGCCCGATCCGGTCGAGCACGTCGAGCGCCTGGCCGCGCGCCTTGATCCGTGCCGCACCCCAGAGCGCACCGAAAGGCCGGTCAAGCGCGTTGGCGGCGATGATGTTGTCGCGCACGGTCATGTGCGGGAAGACGGAATAGCGCTGGAACACGACGCCGCGGTCGCAGCCGGGTTCCTGCGCGGGCGGCGCGCCGTCGATGGAGATCGCGCCGCGGGTCGGCTGCTCCTGGGCCAGCAGGAGGCGCAGGAAGGTGGACTTGCCGCAGCCCGAGGCGCCGACGATGGAGACGAACTCGCCTTCTTCGACGGTGAGGTTGATGCGCTCCAGGATCGGGCGGGTGCCGTAGGACTGGAACAGGTTTTCGACGGTGACGAAGCTCATGGGGCGGGCTCCGGTCGTAAGAGGCTGGCATTGGACCCGGTCTGGACGCTCAGTGCGAAACGGGCAGCGACCGGCCGCGGGCGACGCGCGGTAGCGCCCGCCCGGGGGGGCGGTCGGGCGCTGCCCGTGGCTTTGCCACGCGCAATCCGACTATGCTCCAACCCCACGCTCACAGTCCCGCCTCCGCCCAGGGGTAGAGCCGGCGCGAGAGCTGGCGCAGCAGCAGGTCCAGAAGGAAGGCCAAGAGCGTGATCCAGATGACATAGACCAGGATCACATCCATCGCGAGGAAACGTCGGACGAGAAAGATCCGGTAGCCGAGACCGCTTTCGGAGGCGATCGCCTCTGACGCGATCAGGAAGAGCCAGGCCGGCCCCAGCGCCAGCCGCACCGCACCGATCAGGCGGGGCATGATCTGGGGCAGCGCCACGCGCAGGCCCACCACGAAGGAGGAGGCGCCGAGCGTCTGCGCCTTCACGATCTGCTCGCGCGGCAGTTCGGCGGTGCGCGTGGCCAGATCGCGGATCAGGAAGGGCGTGATGCCGATGGCGATGAGCGCAATCTTGGACACTTCGCCCAGCCCGAAGACGATGAAGAGGATCGGCAGGAGCGCCAGGGGCGGCACCAGCGAGAGCGTGGCGACAAAGGGCGAAAGTGCGGCCTGCGCAGTGGGCGCGAGCCCGATCAGCAGGCCGAAACCCAGTCCCAGAAGTGCCGCGATGCCCACGCCCAGCGCGATCCGCTGCAGGCTGGCGGCGGTGTCGACCCAGAAGAGGATCCGACCCGAGCGGCGGTCGGGTTCGGTCAGCAGCCGGTCCGCGGTGGCGGCGATCTGGGCCGGCGCGGGCAGGAGCTTGTCGGCCGGGTTGACCGCCCGGCGGGCGTCCGAGGCAACGGTATAGGTGAAGATCACCAGCACGAAGGGGATCAGGGCCAGAAAGACCGTGAGCGGACGGGACGGCCGCCGGTTGATCCATCTCAGCGCCATCCTTCAGACGCCGCCCCGACGTCCGCCGCAGGGTGCGCGACCCATCATCGCCCGCTCCCCCGGCGGCCTCAGAGACCGCCATCCGCGGCCATGAGCATGTATTCGGTATTGAAGCGGAACTTGACGTTGTTCGGATCGCCGGTCGTGGCGCCGTGGGGGTACTGGACGCCGACGAAATCGGCCGAGGGCGCGCCTTCGCCGAGGATGCCATTGTCGAAGAGGAACTCCGCGACATTGACCATGGTTTCCTTCAGCGCCTCGTCTTCGGCGAAATTCACCGCCGCGCCCGGCTCGTAGAACATCGCCGTGCTGGCGAGCTGCGCCTTGTAGCCGGCCAGATCGGTGCCCGACGCCTCGGCCATGGCGGTCAGGGCGGCCTCGTCATTGGCGGCCATCAGCCCCATCACCTCGTACCAGGCGCCGACCAGCGCCTTGCCGAAATCGGGGTTGGCCTCCAGCACCTCGGTGTTCACCACCATGAGGTCGATGATCTCGCCGGGGATGTCGGAGCTGTCGAAGAGTTTCGTCGCGCCGGGCTGTTCGAGGATCTCGGCCACCAGCGGGTTCCACGTTACCACGGCCTCGACATCGGGCGTGGCATAGGCCGCGATCATGTCCGCGTCCGAGGTGTTGACGACGCCGTCCAGGTCACGCTCGGCCAGGCCGACGCTGTCGAGCGCGCGGGCAAGCAGATAGTGGGAGACCGAGAGCTCCACCAGGTTCACCGGCTTGCCCGCAAGATCCTCCAGCGTACCCTCACCCTTGAGGATCACCGCGTCATTGCCGTCGGAATAGTCGCCGATGATCAGCGCGGTGGTGTCGACGCCGCCACCGGCGGGGATCGAGAGCGTGTCCATATTGGTGGCGCTGACCCCGTCGAACGCGCCGGCGGTGTATTGATTGATCGATTCGACATAGTCGTTGATCTGCACGATCTCGACGGTGATGCCGTATTTCTCGGCCCATTTGTCCATGATGCCGGACTCGGCCAGATAGCCCCAGGGCATCCAGCCGACATAGATCGACCAGGCGATGCGGAAATCGGTCTTTTCCTGGGCAAGCGCCGGGACGGGCGCCGTGAGGGTTCCGGTGAGGGTCAGGGCCGCGGCGGCGGCAAGAAGAAGGCGTTTCATTCGACAGGCTCCTTGTCGATCCGTCAGAGACCGGACGCGCCAAGGACGGGGGAAGAGAGCGCGGCCAGGCCGGTTGCAGTGCTCTCCCGGGATTTTGTCCCGCCGTGTACCGGGTGGAATTGGCCAACCCGGCGGCACCTCTCGGACCAGCCCTCGCGTCGGAGGCGGAACCCTAGGCACCCTGCGAGACCGACCATGCCAGATCGCCCCGCCTCACCCATGGCGCAAACGCGGGAACTGATGTGGACCGTCGCCAGAGTCACCCGATTGAGCACGTTTCACATCATTTGCCTGTTTTTTGGGCGGGCTGCAATTCATAGCGCGGCGGTTTGCGGCAGCAGGCGGCGGCGTCGGGCGCTGGCCATCGCTGGCGGGGCGTGGAATAGCCCGCCCGAAGACCCGACCGGAGAGTGCCGATGTTCATCGTGACCCTGTTGACCGACCCCGCCCGCCCGAGCCTTGACCGCGAGACGGTGGAGGCGCTGCGCAATGCCTGGGGCGGGGGCGATGCCCAATGGCTGAGCCCCGGCGAGGCGGCGGAGTTTGCGCTGGAGGCCCTGCCGGAGAATGTCGAGCCCGTCCGGGCGGGCCTGCAGGCGCGCAGGATCGACATGGCCGTGCAGCGCGCGGAGGGGCGGCAGAAGCGCATGCTGCTCGCGGATATGGACAGTACGATGATCGGGCAGGAATGCATCGACGAGCTGGCCGACATGGCCGGTGTCGGCGACCGGGTGAAGGAGATTACCGCGCGAGCGATGAACGGGGAGCTCGATTTCGAGGGCGCGCTCACGGAACGGGTCGGGCTGCTCAAGGGGCTCGATACAGGCGTGATCGACCAGGTCTATGCGGAGCGGATCCGCTTTACCCCCGGGGGTGCCGTGCTGATTGCGACGATGAAGGCGGCGGGCAGCTATGCGGCGCTGGTCTCGGGCGGGTTCACGGCCTTTACCGAGAAGGTGGCGGAGGACCTCGGCTTTGATGAGCACCGGGCGAACCTACTGCTGGAAGACGGCGGGAGGCTCACGGGCGATGTCGCCCGCCCGATTCTGGGGCGCGAGGCCAAGGTCGCCGCGCTGGATGAAATAACCGCGCGGCTCGGCATCGGCGACGCCGACGTCATGGCCGTGGGCGATGGGGCGAATGATCTGGGCATGCTGCATCGGGCGGGGGCGGGCGTCGCGCTCCATGCCAAACCCGCGGTGGCCGCGGAGGCGGATTTGCGTATCAACCACGGGGACCTGACCGCGCTGCTCTATCTGCAGGGCTATGCGCGGTCTGAATTTGCATTGGTGTGATCCCGTCCCCGCGATGATCCGGCGGGGCGGGCGAGAAGCGCGCGCGTTGTCGAGACCGGGCTAATGCACTCACTGGTTGCGGACGCTGGCGGTGACGGATCTGATCGCCTTGACGTCGGAGACGCGCAGGGCGCCGTCGAGATGGCGGTCGCCGAGGCTGAATTCGGCATTCGGGGCATCGACATTCTGGACGCCCCGGGCGCGGCGGTCGCGAGTCTAGCGGCGATGGCGCAGGGTCGCTGATACAGCGGCGTGCTCCTGGAACCTGTCGCTCCGGTTTCGCCGATTTGGACGGAACCCGTGGCAAATCTCAGCAGACCGCCGGCGCATCGATCGCGCCGTTATTGCGGAGGGGGCGCGCACCATCGGGGGCGCGAGGTCGTTGGCGACGGACCCAGTGGCCCGCGTCGCCGGGCTCAGAAACTGAACCGCGCGGCGGCGATGACGGCATCGACCGGTTTGAAGCTGGCGAGCTGCTGGTTGTAGCGGTTCCTGCGATAGCCCAGGGAGAATTCGCCATTGACGGCATCCACCCTCTGAACGACCCCGACGCCCCAGGCCAGGGATGCGTCGCCCTCCTCGATATAGTCGCTGCCATCGAAGTAATCGATCGAGACGGCGGTGGCGCCGAAGCCGAACCAGTGGGCTTCATATCCGGCCTTCAGGTAATAGTAGCGGGAGTCGAAACTGACCCCTTCGGTGTCGCGATTGCCCAGCGCCACACTCAGGCTGACGCCGGATTTCAGCCGCAGGGAGGCGGAGCCATAGATGTCATCCCGGGTGAATGGAGCGCCCTCGTCGGGCCTGCGGTCGCGGCGGTTGAAGGCGATGCCGGCGGCGAACTCGACCTCGTTGTCGAAGACCTTGCTGTAGGCCAGCGCCACGCCGGTGTAGAAATCCTCCTGGTCGGTATCGGTGTCGAGTACCTCCTTTCCGTAGGAAGCCGAGAGGATGACACCGGCGAATTCCGGCGTGTCATAGCGGATCCGGCCCCTCCGCGAGGCGTCGAAATCGCCCAGCACGTCGGAGACGGTGATGTCCGACAGACTGCTGTCGGCATTGCGAAAGAAAAAGCCGCCCGACGCATCACCGGAACTGGAAACATCGTTGACCAGGCGCGTGCCCGAGAGATCGATCTGTCCGATCCCATCGCTCGACATCGACCCCTGACCGACAAAGAGGGTGCCGAAGCGCGGCGTGAAGAGTTGCAGATCGACACGGCGGATGTCTTCCCGGGTCAGGTTCTGCAGGGCTGGCGTATCATCCTGCGAGATGTCCTCCGTCGTGCGGAAGCCGAACGCGGTCTCGAAACGAAAGCCCAGGCGGTAGTCACTGTCGAGCGCGCGGAACGCCCGGAACCCGATCCGCGATTTCGAATGGGAGTTGTCGGCAAAACTGTTCTTGCGGGCGACGCCGTCATCGACGGATGTGACGGCGGGGCTGAGATGGCCGTAGAGTTCGAAGGAGGTGCCGGTGTCGTCGGGTGTGCCGGTGTCGTTGAACGCGCCGGTGTCATCGGGCGTGCCGGTGTCGGCCGCCGCGGGAGGCGCCAGCGGCACCGTCAGCAAGGCCAGGACAGGGATCAGCCCTCTGAACTTATGCATCGTCCTGATCCACTGCGTCCTGATCCACAGCGCGTCTGCAGCGCCCGCGGCGGTTATAGCGGGGATGGGGTAGCGCGCGACATCTCCGCGCCGCGCCGCGCTGGGCCCATGCGGCACCGGTGCAACGCCGGGACGCCTGCGGCCGCCGGGCGGCGGGGTGTGTGGCGCCGGTTCAGGCCCCCAACAGCAGGCTGAGCGCGATGGCCCACATCAGCGCCGCGACCAGCGCCTCCAATCCGCGCCAGGCGGTGGCGCTGGTGAAGATCGGGCGCAGGAAGGCCGCGCCGTAGCCGAGCGAAAAGAAGAAGGCGAAGCTCGCCGTGACCGCGCCGGCGCCGAAATGAAAGGGGCTCGGCGCCTGGGCGGCGATGGAGCCGATGAGCAGCACCGTATCGAGATAGACATGGGGGTTGAGCCAGGTCAGCGCGAGGCAGGTGAGAAGCGCCGGGGCGAGCCGGGTGGCGCGGTCCGCGGTGGGCATCAGCGCCGCCCCGCCGCGCCAGGCCGCGAGCGCGGCACGGGCCCCGTAGGCGATCAGGAAGGCCGCGCCCCCGTAGCGGAAAACCGGCTCGATCCAGGGCGCGGCACGGGTCAGCGCACCGAGCCCCGCGACACCGGCGGCGATCAGGAGCGCGTCGGAGAGCGCGCAGGTCAGGCAGACCCAGAAGACATGCTCGCCCCTGAGCCCCTGACGCAGCACGAACGCGTTCTGTGCACCGATGGCGAGGATCAGCCCGAAGCCGGTGATGAAGCCCTGAAGTGCCGATCCCATGCGCCCTGCCCCGCTGCCATCCGGGGCTGATGACCGGGATTGTGGCCGGGATCAAGCGGGGGCGGCGGCAACGGGACCCGCCGGTGCCCGGTTGCCGTGCGCAAGCGGAGCCGTGCCATGCCGCTTGTCGGCCGATGGGGCGTTTCGCTCGCCGTGTTTTGCAGCAGTGCCTGACCGCCGGCCGTTTGGGCGTCCCGGTTACTTGATCGTCGACCAGCCGCCGTCCATCTCGACGATGCCGCCGGTCATGTAGCTCGACGCATTGTTCGACGCGAGAAACAGCAGGCACCCGTCGAGCTCTTCGAGTTCGGCGGCGCGCTTCATCGGGATCTCCGCGCGGGTCCGTTTCCCCTCTTCGGTCTTGGCGAACTCCCGCTGCATTTCGGTCAGCATCGCGCCCGGGACGATGGCATTGACCCGGATCCCCTGGTCGACCAAGCCCTGCGCCAGGCTGCGGGTCATGTGATTGACGCCGGCCTTGGAGGCGCCGTAGGGCAACAGGTCCTTCATCGGCCGGGTCGAGGTGGCCGAGGAGATGTTGATGATGCTGCCCTTCACGCCGGTGCGGATCATGTGGGCGGAGGTGGCCCTGGCAAACATCCAATAGCCCTTGAGATTGGTGTCGAGCACGTTGTCCCAGTCTTCCTCGGTCTGCTCGAAGATCGACTTCAGGATCAGGATGCCCGCGCAATTGACGACGACGTCGAAGCTGGAAAAGCTTTCGGCGATGCGCGCGACCCCGCGATCGATGTCCGCGGCGCTCCGCATGTCCATTTCCTGCTGGAGGACCGTCACGCCATAGCCGGCAAGCTGTTCCGCCGTCTTGGACATGCCCGCCGGGTCTCGATCGATCAGCGCCACATTCGCGCCGGCCCTGGCAAAGGTGAGCGCGCAGTGCTGTCCCAGGCCGGAGCCCGCGCCCGTGACGATGCAGTTCTTTCCGGACAGGCCGAAAATCGCCTCGATAAACTCGCTTTGCTCCGTCATTTTTCCTCGTCTCCCTCGTTTCGCCGTTGGCGCACGATCAACTGTTGCAGAACTTGCTTGAGGATCAAAGCTTTAAGGGGCGCGCAGGCATGTCCGTTTCGGCGTGCCGCCGCTCGGAGGCATTCTCACAGATGCATTGGCGGCGCACCGGCGCGGCCCGTCGCGCCATAAACCGGCAATGCCTTGCGCATGATCAGCATCCGGCGGCGCGTGTGATGGTATGATGCCTCAGAAAGATGGAATAACCCGCCATGCCGAACGTTTACAGGTAGCCAAGTACGGCTCAAAACTTCACGAACCACCAAGAGTGAGGAGACTCCAATGACCCGGAAAACCATAGCTTTGGCCGCGGCTGCGCTGTTGGCGCTGGCGGCGTGCGACGCGACCCAGCAGCAGCAGGACACGGCCGTCGGCGGCGTTGTCGGCGCGACCCTTGGGGCGCTGTCGGCCAATGCGCTCGGCGCCAGTTCCGGCTGGACCGCGGCGGCAGCGGTCGCAGGCGGAACGGCAGGTGCGCTCTATGCGCGGAACCGGCAAACCAACCAGTGCGCCTACTACACCGGACGCGGTGACGAGGTGGTCGTGCGTCCCTGCTGACGCCGATCAGGAGCGCGTTCGGCCGTAAGCGCCGGAGCGTTCCGTCAAGACGGGTCCGGATGGCCAGGTTCTGAGCCATCCGGAGACGGGCCGGCCGCGGACCGGTTCGCGCCGCACTGGCGCATGTTCGTGTGAATGGTTGGCACTCGGCGGGTCCCGAGCTGGTCACGTGCGATCGCGCGTCCGCATCCGCTTCAGCGTCGGATGGACGGTAGGCCGGTACCCGTTCCTCAGCGCACGGCAGGATATCTCGGGCGTCAGCCGCTGCGCGGCGTCGGGGAGCGGTGTCGGGGGCGCATAGCCGTCGAAGCCGAACTCGAAGGCGGCATCCCCCCATTTCAGATAGGCCAGGCCGCCGACCGCGAAGAACGCCCCGTCGGGGAGGGTTCGGGGATCGCAGGCGGGACGGCCCTCGGGTGCGCGCGCCCGAAGGTAGCGCTTCATCTCTCCCGCGATCGCGTCGTTCAGAGCGCTGGCGGAGTCCGCCCCGGCGGCGTCGCGAAAGGCGCGGGCCTCTTGCAGCCGGCAGGCGTGGCAGGGGCGGTGACCTGCGGCGAGCCCGACGGCCTCATCGAGGAAAAAGAGTTCCGTCCAGCGCCCGGGGAGCATGAGCCCCGGCCGCGGTGCGGCATTGGGCAGTGGCGCAAGCGTGCAGATGACCCAACCTTCGGTGGCCCAGCGCTGATGCTTCAGCAAGCGGGTTTCGGGATCGTGGAGGATGCCGCGGTTCCCCACGAAAAGGCCCCGGGCGGGATGGGCATGGATGCGGGAGAACGGGTCGACCCTGTTTTGCAGCGGCATGGCACGCTTCCCTGTGCTGGACCTCTGGACCGCCGGGCGGACAGCAGATGCCGGTCCGGTCACGCCAGAGTGCCGCCGCCGACGCGCCGTCGCAATGCCCCCGAAGGGTCGGTGCCGACGAGGCGGAGCTTTCCGCTCATCGATAGGCTCAGATCGCCTTGGCGGCGCGCAGGGCAGCGATGCGTTCGGGCGAAAGGCCGAATTCGGCCAACAGTTCGTCGGTGTGTGCGCCCGGGTCGGGCGCGGCGCAGCGCATGCGGGCCGGTGTGCGCGAGAGCGTGACCGGCTGGCCCACGACACGGACCTCGCCCCGGACCGGATGGGTGACCGGCTGGGCCATGCCGAGATGGGCGACCTGGGGGTCGGCAAAGACCTCGTCCATCCGGTAGATCGGCCCGGTGGGAATGCCGTGGGCGTTCAGAAGCTCGATCCAGTGGGCTGAGGAGCGTTCGGCAAAAACCGGGCGGAGCAGCGCCCAGATCTCGTCCCGGTGTCGGGTGCGGGCGTCGATCTCGGCATAGGCGGGGTTTTCGGCCCATTCGGGATGGCCCAGCGCACAGGCCAGGGCCTGCCACTGCCCGTTTCCGCCCACGGCGAGGTTGATATGGCCGTCCGCCGTCGCGACGACGCCCATGGGCGTGATCGTGGGGTGGTCGTTGCCCGTGGCCTCGGGCAGATCGCCCTCCACGAGGTAGCGCGCGGCCTGGAAATCCATCAGCGCGATCTGGGCCGCGAGCAGCGAGCACTGCACCCATTGCCCATGGCCCGATTGCGCGCGCTCGGCCAGCGCCACCAGCACGCCCGCCGCGGCATAGAGCCCCGAAGAGAGATCGGCCACCGCCGTGCCCGCCCGCATCGGGTGGCCGGGCTGTCCGGTGACGCCCATGAAGCCGCCCATGCCCTGGGCGATCTGGTCGAAACCGGCGCGGTCTGCATAGGGCCCGGTCTGCCCGAAGCCCGAGATCGAGGCCAGGATGATGCCGGGATTGACGGCGCTCAGCGCCACGTAATCGATGCCGAGCCGCGTCTTCACACCGGGGCGGTAATTCTCCACCACGATATCGGCCTGGGCGGCCATCTCCAGAAAGAGCGCGCGGCCTTCGTCGCTTTTCAGGTTGAGCGTCATGGAGCGCTTGTTGCGGTGCAGGTTCAGCATGTCGAACCCGTGGCGCGAGCCCGCGACACCGGTATTGCGGTCCATGCCCTCGGGCGCGTCGATCTTGATCACATTCGCGCCGAAATCGGCCAGGACGCGGCAGCAGCTGGGTCCCGCGCGCACGCGGGTCAGGTCCAGCACGGTGATATGGGTGAGCGCACCCGGCTGGGGATCGCTCTGGGTGTCCTGGGCGCCGGCATCGTCGCGCATGGTCGTCTCCTCCCGCTGGCCGTTCAGGCGGCACAGTTCCGCCCCGGAGATACGCGCCGCGTCACCGGAAAGCGAGCCGCGGGTGGCTTTTCGCCCGCGCGCGCCCGGTCTAGGGTGCCGGCGAAACCGCAAGGGAGCAGAGAATGGACGGGATGACGCCGGAGGCACGTGTGATCGCGGAGGCCGATGGGGCGGTGGGTCGGATCACCTTCGACAACCAGACGAGGCGGAACGCGATGACCCTGGCGATGTGGCAGGGGCTTTGGGACGCGGTGGAGCAGTTCGCCGCGGACCCTGCGATCCGGGTGATCGTGCTGACCGGAGCGGGCGACAAGGCCTTCGTCGCCGGGGCCGACATCTCGGAGTTCGAGGCGCTGCGCGCCACCAAGGAAGGCGTGGCGCGGTACAATTCGATCCATGAAGGCGCCGATCTGGCGCTCTATCACTGCCCCAAACCGACGATCGCGATGATCCGCGGGTCCTGCGTGGGCGGCGGCATGGGGATCGCGCTGGCTTGCGACCTGCGGGTCGCAGCGGAGAATGCACGGTTCGGCATCACCGCGGCGCGGCTGGGGCTGGGCTATGACGCGACCGGCATCCGCAAGCTGGTGAACACGGTGGGGCCGGAGGCGGCGGCGGAGATCCTCTATACCGGATCCATCTTCGATGCCGAGGATGCGCGCGCGATGGGAATCCTCCGCCATGTCGTGCCGGTGGAGGATCTGGCCCCGGTGACGGACGGGATCGCGGGCCGCATCGCCGAGGCCGCCCCGCTGACGGTGCGCGCCTCCAAGGCCGCGATCCGCGCAGCCCAGCGGCGCGACGACGGCGCCGATGCGGAGGTCGACATTTTGGTCAAGGCCTGTTTCGACAGCGCGGATTACCAGGAGGGGCGACGGGCCTTTCTGGAAAAGCGCAAGCCGGCGTTCCGCGGGGTGTGACCTGCCTACGGGGCATCCGGCCCGGGACGGTTTCGGGGGGCACCGATGCCAGGGGGTGAGCTGTCCAATGGGGTTTCCTCCGGCGCCGCCCCGCCCCGGATCTCGCGGCTTGGCCTGTCCGGCCTGTTGGTGAGCTTTGCCGACCAGCTGAGCGATCCGGCCAACCGCGCGGCGCTGGCGCTGGGCGCGGCGGTGGAGGCCGAAGCCTGGCCCGGGGTGGTGGAGACCGCGCCCTCGCTCGCTTCGCTCTTTGTCCGGGTTGATCCCGAGGCCGCGGACCCCGCCGAGATCGAGATCCGGCTGCGGACGCTTGCCGGAGCGCGCGACTGGCGCGCGGCGCCCCTGCCCGCAGGCCGGCGGCTCTGGCGCGTACCCTGCATCTTTGGCGGCACGGCCGGGCCGCAACTTGTGGAGGCCGCTGAACTGGCCGGGGCCTCGGAGGCGGAGGCCATCGCGCAGCTCACCGCAGCGCCGGTACGGGTGCTGGCCCTGGGGTTTTCGCCGGGCCAGCCCTATATGGGCACGCTGCCCGAGGCGTGGGATATCCCGCGCCAGACCGCACTGACCCGCGAGGTGCCCGTGGGCGCGCTGGTGGTCGCGGTGCGCCAGCTGATCCTCTTTACCGCGCCGAGCCCCACCGGCTGGCGCCATGTCGGGCAGACGGGCTTTCGCGGCTTCGACGCGGGGCGCGACCCGGCGATCCTGCTCCGCCCAGGCGATGAGGTGCAGCTGGAGGCGGTGGCTGGCCCGGACCTGCCCGCGGCGCGCAGCGAAGCTCTGTCATGAGCGCGGCGCTCATCGTCGAGGAGGCCGGTCCCGCCATGACGCTGCAGGATCTCGGCCGGCCGGGGCATCTGGCCGAGGGGCTCTCACCCGGCGGCGCGATGGATGTCGCAGCACTCCATGAAGGGGCCGCCTTGCTCGGCGTTCCGCCGGGGGGTGCCGCGATCGAGATGGGCGGCATGGGCGGGCGGTTCCGGCTGACCACGCCCGCGCGGATCGCGCTGACCGGGGCGCCGATGCGGGCGCGCGCCGGTGGCGCCACGCTGCGCTGGAACGCGGTTCACGCGATGGAGACCGGCACGGTGCTGGAGATCGGCGGCTGTCTGGCGGGGCAGTATGGCTATCTGAGCCTCGGCGGGGGGATCGCGACGCCCGAGGTGATGGGATCGCGGTCCGTGCATACACGGGCCGGGATCGGCGCGCCGCTCCGCGCGGGCGACCGGCTGCCGCTCGGCCCCGATCCGGCGCCGGGGCGGGCGGGGCTCTGCCTGCCCGACGAGGACCGGTTCACGGGGGGCCTGCTGCGGGTGCTGCCGAGCGCCCAGACCGCGCGCTTTCCGGCCGATATGCGGGCACGGTTCGAGGCCACAGAGTTCAAGCGCGCGCCGCGGGGGAGCCGGCTGGGTGTTGCGCTCGCCGCAGAAGGTGCGGGCTTTGCCCTGCCCGAGGCGCTGACGCTCCTGAGCGAGGTGACACTGGCGGGCGATGTGCAGATCACCGGGGACGGGACGCCCTTCCTGCTGCTGGCCGATTGCCAGACGACGGGGGGGTATCCGCGCATCGCCTGCATCCTGCCGATGGATCTGCCGCGGGCGGCCCAGGCGGCACCGGGCGCGGCGCTGCGGTTTCGCTTTGTCGAGGCGGAGGCAGCGCAGACGCTCCACCGCCGCTGGCGGCGGGAGCTGGCCCTGCTGCCGGCGCGTTGTGCCCCGGTGATCCGCGATCCCGGCGACATGGCCGACCTGCTGACGGCGCAGCTGATCAGCGGGGTCACGGACGGGGGAGAACTGTCCTAGCCGCGATGTGCGAAGGGCCGTGGCCGCCCCTGGATGGGCGTATCGCCCGGCCGCCGCTATTGTGGTTCATCCTGAAAGCCCTCCCGCGCGCGGCGCCGCAGTGGGAGGTCGCAATGCGCCCACCCGCCGGCTGGGGCGGGCGCGGCCCGGGCTGCTCGCCCGCGCCAGACG
>JBCDBB010000101.1:0-13948 GCA_039184415.1 Pseudomonadota bacterium | reverse complement strand
TCACCATGGGTATCTTCGCGTTGAACCAGCAGGGGATCGATGGCGCCATTTTCCAGATGATCAGCCATGGGTTCATTTCTGGCGCCCTCTTCCTCTGCGTCGGCGTGATCTATGACCGGATGCACACGCGCGAGATCAATGCCTATGGCGGGCTGGTCAACCGGATGCCGGCCTATGCGACGATCTTCATGCTTTTCACCATGGCCAACGTCGGGCTTCCGGGCACATCAGGCTTCGTGGGCGAATTCCTCACCATTATGGGCGTTTTCCAGGTCAACACCTGGGTCGCGATGATCGCCACGACCGGGGTGATCCTGTCGGCGGCCTACGCGCTCTGGCTTTACAGGCGGGTGGTGATGGGCGACCTGATCAAGGAAAGCCTGCGCTCGATCACCGACATGAACCTCCGCGAAAAGGCCATCTTCGTCCCTCTGATCGCGATGACCTTGCTGCTCGGTGTCTATCCCAGCCTCGTGACCGACATCATCGGCCCGTCGGTTGCGGCGCTCGTGTCGGACCACCAGAACGCGCTTCTCGACCATGCCGCGGCGACTCAATTCGCCGCCCAGGCCCCGCACTGAGGATCCGCAGATGATCGCCGCCGATATCTCCGCTGTCCTGCCCGAGATCGTTCTGTCAGTCTACGCCATGGGCGCGCTCCTGCTCGCAGTCTATACGCGCAAGGACGAGGTCGCGCAGATGCTCGTCTGGGCCACCTCGGGCATGCTCGTGCTCGTGGCACTCTGGATCGGACTGTCGGTGCAGGACAGTCGCACAGCCTTCAACGGCATGTTCATCGACGATGGCTATGCGCGCTTTGCCAAGGTGATGATCCTCGCCTCCGCGGCTGCGGTGCTGTTTATGAGCCAGGAATATATGGAGCGACGCGGGCTCCTGCGGTTTGAGTATCCGATCCTGATCACGCTCGCGGCTGTGGGCATGATGGTGATGGTCTCGGCAGGCGATCTCATGGCGCTCTATATGGGCCTCGAGCTGCAGTCGCTGGCGCTCTATGTCGTCGCCGCGCTCCGCCGCGACAGCGTGAAGTCGACCGAGGCGGGGCTGAAATACTTCGTCCTCGGTGCGCTCGGGTCCGGTCTGCTGCTCTATGGCGCGTCGCTGACCTATGGCTATGCGGGGACCACCCAGTTCGCGGGCATCGTCACTACCGCGACCGAGGGTGAACTGTCGCTCGGTCTGCTCTTCGGGCTGGTTTTTCTGGCCGCGGGGCTGGCTTTCAAGGTCTCGGCCGCGCCCTTCCACATGTGGACGCCGGATGTCTACGAAGGCTCGCCAACGCCGGTAACAGCCTTTTTCGCCACGGCGCCCAAGGTGGCGGCGATGCTGCTCTTCGGGCGCCTGCTCCATGGCGCCTTCGGCGAGGCCGTTGCCGACTGGCAGCAGATCATCGCCTTTCTCAGCGTGCTGTCCATGTTCCTCGGCGCCATCGCGGCGATCGGGCAGACCAATATCAAGCGCCTGATGGCTTACTCTTCCATCGCCCATATGGGTTTTGCGCTGATGGGGCTTGCCGCGGGTACCGCGCTCGGCGTGCAGGCGATGCTGGTCTATATGGCGATCTATGTGACGATGAATATCGGCACCTTCGCCTTCATCCTGTCTATGGAGCGGAATGGCCAGCCCGTCACCGATATCGCATCCCTGCGCATGTATTCGCGGCGCGATCCGTTGCGCGCGCTGGCGATGCTGGTTCTGATGTTCTCGCTGGCAGGCGTTCCGCCGCTGGTGGGCTTTTTCGGGAAACTCTATGTGCTGACCGCGGCGGTCGAAGCCGGCCTGACATGGCTTGCCGTGGCCGGCGTGATCGCGTCGGTGATCGGCGCCTTCTACTATCTGCGGATCGTCTATTTCATGTATTTCGGAGAAGAGACCGAGCCGCTCGACAGCGCCGCGCAGCCGGTCCTGACGGTCTTCCTGCTGGCTTCCGCGGGTGCGATGGTGTTCGGCGTGTTCAACCTCTTCGGGATCGAGGCTTCTGCGGCCGCGGCGGCGGCGACACTTGTCCAGTGATGCTCCCGAGGGCTGGCCGGACGGGGTTGGCCGGCGCATTCTGGACGAGCTCGACAGCACCAATGCGGCCGCCCTGCGCACCTTCATGCAGCCCGGCGAGGGCCCGTTCTGGCTGATGGCCCGTCACCAGACCGCGGGGCGGGGCCGCCAGGGCCGCCCGTGGCAGGATCCGATCGGTAACTTCGCCGCCACCTATTGTCTGCCGGAAGCGCTCCCGCCGGTCGAGGCGGGGTGGCGGTCCTTCGCGGCGGCGGTGGCGCTCTATGAAGCGCTGGTCGCAGCCACCGGCCGGCCCGAGGGTTTCGCCCTGAAATGGCCCAATGACGTCCTGCTCAATGGCGGCAAGCTCGCCGGGATCCTGCTGGAAACCGGCGGCGAGGCCGGCACGGGAACACGGCTCTGTATCGGCATCGGCGTCAACCTTATCGCGGCCCCCGATGCCGCGTCGCTGCCCGACGACGCGCTGCTGCCGGTGTCTGTACTGGCGCAGACCGGTGTCAGGATCGCACCCGAGGACCTGCTGGATCTGCTCGCGCCCGCCTTCGACCGCTGGGACCGGAGCCTGCGGAGCCAGGGCTTCGGCCCCTTGCGGGACGCATGGCTTGCATGCGCGGCACGGCGGGGGGAACGTATCGTCGTTCGTATTGGAGAGCGTCAGCTGACCGGCGTCTTCGAGACGCTCAACGACAGCGGCGCGCTGGTACTGCGTGACGGCATGGCGCGCCATGTTATCCCTGCGGGCGACGTCTACTTCCCAAGCTGAGACTTCCTGAACGAGACCGGCCATGCTTCTGACAATCGACTGCGGCAATACCAATACCGTCTTTGGCATCTGGGATGGGGACGAGTTCTTGGCGACCTGGCGAACCTCCACGAACCAGAGCCGCACTGCCGACGAGTACCATGTCTGGCTTGCCTCGCTGATGGCCTTTCGCAAGCTCGAGCCCGATATCACCGATGTGATCATCTCGTCGACCGTGCCGCGGGTCGTGTTCAACCTGCGGGTTCTGGCGAGCCGCTACTTCGAATGCCGCCCGCTCGTCGTCGGCAAACCGGAATGCCTGCTGCCGATCGAGGCACGGGTAGATCCCGGGACCCAGGTGGGCCCGGACCGGCTGGTGAACACGGTGGCCGGCTTCGATCTGCATGGCGGCGATCTGATCGTGGTTGATTTCGGCACTGCCACGACCTTTGATGTGGTCGACATCGACGGGGCCTATATCGGGGGCGTGATCGCGCCGGGGGTAAATCTCAGCCTGGAGGCGCTCCACCAGGCCGCGGCGGCGCTGCCCCATATCGATGTGACCATGCCGGCACAGGTGATCGGCAAGAACACCGTTGACTGCATGCAGTCCGGCGTGTTCTGGGGCTATGTTGGTTTGATAAACGGCATCATCGTCCGGATTCGCGAAGAACACGGGCGGCCGATGAAAGTTATTGCCACCGGTGGTCTCGCTCCCTTGTTCCAGCAGGGCGACGCGGCCTTCGACGTTTATGAAGACAGCCTAACCCTGCATGGCCTGACGGTCATTCATCGCTACAACAAGGAAAACGGCCATACATGAGTGCTGAGCGTTTGATCTATCTGCCGTTGGGCGGGGCAGGTGAGATCGGAATGAACTGTTATGTATACGGATATGGCCGGGAGGATGAGGAACGCCTGATCGTTGTGGATCTGGGCGTCGCCTTTCCGGATATGGACGGCTCCCCCGGTGTCGATCTGATCTTTCCCGACATCGCCTGGCTGGAGGCACGGCGCGACCGGATCGAGGCGGTCTTCATCACCCATGCGCATGAGGACCATGTCGGTGCCGTCGGCCATTTGTGGTCTCGGCTGCGCGTGCCCGTCCATGCGCGCAGGTTCACGGCTGCTGTGGCGCGGCGCAAGATGGACGAGCAGGGCCACGACCCAGAAGAGGTGCGCATCGCCGATCCCTGGCCCGCTCAAATCGAGGCCGGCCCTTTCAAGGTCGGCTTCGCGCCGATCTCGCATTCGATCCCCGAAAGCTCCGCGCTGGTGATCGACTGCCCGGCGGGCCGGCTGGTCCATACCGGTGACTTCAAGCGGGACCCGACACCGCTGGTGGGCGAACCCTTCGACCCCGATCTCTGGACCGAGATCGCGCGTGACGGTGTCAAGGCGCTGATCTGCGACAGCACGAATGTCTTCACCGAGACCGAGGGGCGGAGCGAGGCTGCGGTCGGCCCCGCCATCGAAAGCCTGGTGGCCGCGGCGCCGGGCATGGTCGTGGCCACGACATTCGCCAGCAACATTGCGCGGCTCAAGACACTGGCCGAGGCCGGGCGGTCCGCGGGGCGGTCCGTCGTGCTGCTGGGCCGTGCGATGCGCCGTATGGTCACCGAAGCTGTCGAGGCCGGTGTCCTCGTCGATTTCCCCAAGACCTTGCCGCCCGAGGATGCGGCGCAGATCCCGCGCGAAAACCTGATGCTGCTTGTCACAGGCAGCCAGGGGGAGCGCCGAGCGGCGTCCGCCCAGCTCGCCCGCGGCAAGTATTTGGGGCTGGAGATGAAAGAGGGTGATCTGTTTCTCTTTTCATCAAAGACCATTCCAGGCAATGAGCGCGGCGTGATCAGCATCATCAATGCCTTCTCCGAAATGGGCGTCGATGTCATCGATGACAGTTCGGGGCGCTACCACGTGTCCGGCCATGCCAACCGCCCGGACCTGAAAGCGATGCACGAACTCACGGCGCCGCAATTCCTGGTCCCGATGCATGGCGAACACCGGCATCTGCGGGAGCATGTGAAGCTCGGCGCCGAAACCGGCGTCACCGGTGTGCTCGCGCCGAACGGGACAATGGTGGATCTGTCGGGCAATGCGCCGCGGGTGGCCGACTATGTCGATACCGGCCGCACCTATCTGGATGGATCGGTGCAGATCGGGGCGATGGACGGGATCGTCCGGGAACGCCTGCGCCTCGCGCTCAACGGCCATCTGATCGTCACGGTGATCATCGACGAGGATGACGAACCGCTCGGCGAACCCTGGTGTGAACTCAAGGGGTTACCTGAGCAAGGTCGTTCAAATGCACCGCTTTCGGATGTGATCGAGGAAGAGTTGAGCCAGTTCATGGGGCGCGCCGACGACGATCTCTTGGTTGATGACGACAAGCTGACCGAAGCGTTGCGCCGTGTCGCGCGAAACACGGCCAATGGCGAGATCGGGCGGAAGCCCGAGGTGACAGTCGTGATCAGCCGCCTGGCTGCCTGAGCTGACGCTGGTACGGCTGTGCCAGGACGAGCGGCACACCGCGGCGCGGCCATCAGAATTGGAGCAGTCCGGTCCCCGCTGCGTTTGAAACAGCGCCGAGACGGGATCGGCATGAGGTGCTTTTCTGGCGAGGCAGAAGATACCGCTGTGTTTGCCAGAACAGACAATTTGCTTCGCCCGGCGCTCGCCCTCGGTGCCCAATGCGTGGTGGCGACCCCGATGCTTTACGGCTCCGGAAAAATGCCGTTTGTCTGACGGCCTCCCTACTCGACAGTACCGGAATCACATCAACCGCTTTGGGTGCGGGGATCATCGCCGTCAGCTGCGGCTCTCTCGCCGATTTCGAATTTCTGCTCGGAGCAATCGACGGTCCGCCACGCAGTTCTGTGCCGATCATCATCATCGACTCCGGCATGGTTTTCGATCTCTCCAACACTCTCGTATCTGTCAGGGTACAGACGGTGGGGTGTCAGTTGGCTCACAGAGGTGGGCGCGACCGGTCTACCTTGCCGCCAAACCGCGCCAGATCTCTGGTTGATGTGTCAGACGTTTTCCGTCTGATTCTCTTCTTTGATTTGGCAGGGGACCCTTTGGCGCCATTGAACCCCGCGGCACTCCCGGAGCTTACCTACAACAACTCCATCAAGGAGGCGACGCCGAGCAATGGCGCACACGTCTGACTCGCGCATGTATGGAGTGTGTCTCTTCAGACGCTGCGAACCGCCCCTGCACCTCTGCCGCCAAGCGATGCGCCCCTGGCAGGAGCTGTGGGCGGTATGACGTGGCTCAGGCGGCCGTCTCGGCGCGTCGCTCTTCAAAACTCAGTGCAATGAAACTGGGCAGATGATCGCCCATGCCGACGACATTTCCTTCGTCCCGGCGCCCGCCGCCGCGCCCCCGCCCACGTGACCTGTCGGACTTCGCGGGCTTTGCGCCGCGTTTGGCCGGCTCGTCGGTCCGAGTGTTCTTTGCGCCCTTGCTGTCTTTTGCCGGTTGCTCCGCGCGCTCCGGCGCGGAAGGCGCTACGAAAGTGCTTTCAATCCGCGGCACCGGCTTCTTGATGAGGTTTTCGATCGCGCCGAGCAGCTTTTCGTCCGACGGCGTGGAGATCATCAGCGCCTTGCCCGACCGTCCCGCGCGGCCCGTCCGGCCGATGCGGTGGACGTAATCCTCGGCATGGCCGGGCACGTCGAAATTGAACACATGGCTTACATTGGGAATGTCGAGGCCCCGGGCGGCGACGTCGGAGGCACAGAGGAACCGGATCTCGCCCGACCGGAACCCGTCGAGGGTCTTCATCCGCTGGGACTGGTCGAGGTCCCCGTGGATCGGCGCCGCGTTGTAGCCGTGCTTTGCCAGCGACTTGGCGACGATATCGACTTCCGTCTTTCGATTGCAGAAGACGATGGCATTGGTGCAGGCCTCGCCTTCGCCGTCGATCAGGGCGCGCAGCAGATTGCGCTTTTCCTTGGCAGCGCGGTCGCGGCGGCTGGGCTTGTAGATCACCACACCCTGTTCGATCGTCTCTGAGGCCGTCGCCTGGCGGGCCACCTCGATCTTTTCGGGGCTCGACAGGAAGGTATTGGTGAGCCGCTCGATCTCGGGCGCCATGGTGGCCGAAAAGAACAGTGTTTGGCGCGTGAACGGGGTCAGGCTGAAGATCCGCTCGATATCGGGGATGAAGCCCATGTCGAGCATCCGGTCGGCCTCATCGACGACCATGATCTGCACGCCGGTCAGCAAGAGCTTGCCGCGCTCGAAATGGTCCAGAAGGCGCCCCGGTGTGGCGATCAGCACGTCGACGCCGCGGTCGATGAGCGCGTCCTGTTCCTTGAAGCTGACCCCGCCGATCAGCAGCGCCTTGGTCAGCTTCAGATACTTCGTGTAGGTATCGAAGTTTTCAGCCACCTGCGCGGCCAGTTCCCGTGTCGGCGCCAGAACCAGGCTTCGAGGCATCCGCGCCCGCGCACGGCCCTTTGACAGAAGCGAGATCATCGGCAGCACAAAACTCGCGGTCTTGCCTGTGCCGGTCTGCGCGATCCCCAACACATCACGCCCGTTCAACGCGGGAGGGATGGCGCCAGCCTGAATGGGTGTCGGAGTTTCGTACCCGGCTTCGGATACGGCTTTGAGAACCTTGGGATCAAGGTTGAGGTCGGAGAAGCTCGTCATGTGCGTCCAGTTCATCGCGCGGCATCGGACCGCGTGGGTTATGGGCGCAGGGTCAACGCGCCCTCGTCATTTGGCGCGGCTTGTACAGGATATTAACGGCACGGTCAAATAACGGATACTCCAGCAGGATTTTGGGGAAGGCGCGCCCGCCGGAACCCGCATTTTGGTCCCGGCGGGCGCCTGTCGGCGGTCACTCTGCGGCGAGCAATGCCGGCACGTGGAGCCGGATGGTCTCGTTGGCGTCCGCCGTGCCGAGCTTGCGCCCGATCGAGAAGGGCAGGTTGTTGTCATTGCCGACGATGATGTGCTCGTCCCCGTCACGGATCACGCTCTCGATCGTGACGAAGGGAAATGTGAAGACACCGGACAGATCGCGGTCTGCCGAGGTCTCCATCCGGTTCATCCCATCGGGATCGGCGATGTCCATCAGGTCGATCTGACGGAGCCGCGCGACGAAGCCATCGTCGTCGATCTGAGCGGTGTCGATCAGCGTGATGCGCTTGACCTGCGCGGGGCGTTCGAAACAGCCCTCCGTTTGCCCTTCGGCGCAGGCCAAGCTCGGGTCGCCTTGGCCGCCGTCGCGCTCGATCACCAGGGCGCGGGTGTCGTCGATGAAGTTGAAGTCGCCGATCGCCACGGCACCATCCGTTAGCGCGAACTTGAAGCTCCCGCCGGTCCAGTCGCCCGCGGCCGGATCGAAGGCGATGACGCGCAGGAAATCTCCCTCGCTCTCGCCGCCCTCCGCGATCAGGGGCTTCTCCAGCATCGCCCAGAGCGTGCCGTCGGGGCCGAGCGCCATGCCCTCATATCCGCCCGAGCGCGGGACGGTGAAATCCGTGCCGGCGACCGCGGGGATGCGCAGGGCCGGATGGTCTGGCGAGCGCTGCTCGGCGCCGTCGAGCAGGGTCGGGAAGACACCGGTAACCCGGCCGTCCAGCGTCGCGCGGATCAGATAGGGACCGAATTCCTCACCGATCCAGAGCTCATCACCCACGACCTGAATGCTCTCCAGATCGAAGTCGCCGCCGGTCAGGTAGCGGCTCTCGCTGGCTTCGTTGGCGATGACGAAAGGAACCACGCGGTCTGGATCGTGCAACCAGATCCGCTCGACAATCTCGACATGACCGGCGTCGAAATCCGGGCGGAGAATGGTGTAGCCCAGCATCGCGTCCGGGCTGTTCAGCTTGGAACCGAAGCCATTGTCGATCAGCGCCACAAGATCGCCGTCCGGCGTGCGCTCGGCTGCATAGCCCGAAATGCCCTGGAAAGGCTGGCCGAGGAACGGCAGCGCCAGACCCGAGGGGCGCATGTGCGACATTGGCTGTTCGTTGCGCGCGTCGCCGGTGAACTTGCCGCTGATCCACATGGCCCGCGGCGCGTCTGCCGGCGGCGCCGACATGGTGTTTGCCGGAATGACGGCATGGCCTGCAAGGGTCGCAGGCACCATCTCCTGAGCGTGGGACATAGTGGCAAGCGCGGCCAGAAGCGCGGCAGAGCGAAACAGCATCGAGATCTCCATAGGTTGGATAGAGGTGCGGACTGCTGTGGCAACAAATGGTGATGTTGCCGTGACGCTTCGATGACTCTGATGTGAATGCATGAGGCCACAGCGGCGGGATTGCGCGTCCGGACCGAATTGACTCCACCCAACGGCCTCGGGCATCAGGCGGCGCGTCACTCAGGTCGGAACACGCCATGGAACTCCCCCCGCGCTGGAAGGTGCATCGCGAACTGATGCGTCTGAAACGGCAGGCCAAGAATCTGCGCTACCGGATCACGGACCCGATCAATCGCGAGATCTGGGACGCCCGCAGACCACTGCGCCTCAAGCCCGTGGATGGTGCGGTGCCACTCCGTGACGATGTCGCCATCTTTCTCGTGTACCAGCCGAACCGGTGCCCCGAGAGTCTCTTTACTTCGCTGCAATACCTGGTTGACGAGGGTTTCTCGCCCCTCGTCGTCTCGAACCTGCCGCTTTCTGAACGGGATCTGGACCGCCTCAAGAGTCTTGCCTGGAAAGTCGTGGAAAGGCCCAATCTGGGGTATGATTTCGGCGGTTACCGCGACGGGGTCTGGCTGCTCGATCATCTCGAGATCGCGCCGAAAAGCCTGCTCTTCGTTAATGACACGATTTGGTTCCCGGTATCGCCTTCGGCCGATGTATTCGGTCGTCTGCGGGCGCTCGATGCGCCTTACCTGGGGCTAACGGACGCCTACAACTTTGACTATGGAGGCAAAAACCATGCTGACAAAGGGCGTCCCGGGCTAATCCACGTCACCTCCTTTTTCTTCTGGATCAAGGATCCCATGCTGAGTTCGGAGGCGTTCCGCAACTGGTGGCCGAGTTATCCGCTCGACTCGCGCAAGCGCTATGTGGTGCGCCATGGCGAGGTGGGCTTTTTTACCGCGATGAAAGAGGCCGGATTCACCTATGACGCCCTGATCAAGAAAGAGGATCTGCTCGCCCATGTCGACGGGCTCGACCGCGACGGGCTGATCGCGCTGCTGGGTCAGCTCTCCATCGTGCTGAGCATGTACAAGGATGAGCTCGATGCGGTGAACACGGCCATCGCCGACAGCAGCGTGACGCGCGAGCAGCTTCATCACCTGATCTGGGACGTCGTCCGGGTGGTCAATCCTTCCGATCTGATGGCCTATGAGGGCATCCGCCGGATGAACTTCCCGTTCCTGAAAAAGACCATTCTCAAGAACAAGCGGGTGCGCGACCATTTCCTGGCGCGGAATGCCGAGGAGCCGCTCGACATCGATCCGCAGATCATCGCGGAGATGGCGGACCTGCGCTACGGCTGAGCCGCGTGGTCCATCAGCAGCGCGTCGCGCAGACGCACGGTCTGGTAGGTCTCGGGGCTGAGATCGAATTCCAGACGGCCGGTTACACTGACCGCGGTTCCTTCCGCCAGCGCCAGCAGCGGACGTTTCAGGGTCACCTCGAGCGAGGGGCCGTAGCCGGAGTTGCCGCAAAATGGGCAATTGTCTGGGTCGGGCACCAACAGGAAGCTTCCGATATAGGCCTGTGCCTCAATCGGGACCGCGTAGCCCGAGATCGTGAACGCATCCGCGGAGGCGCTGAGGGCAGGGGGAATAGTCTTTTCAACCTGCCACTGCCCGGCCTCTTCGGTCTCGGTGATCTCGATCCCGGCCAGAAGATCCCAGTTGTCCGGTTCGGCCCAGACCGGGAAGACACTCAGGCTAGTGAGCGTGGCCAGCGTGAGAATGCTGCTTCGCATTCGCGGCTTCAACCTCCACGACGATCTCGATCTCGCCGAGGGGCTCGATCTCCACATGCATCTCAAAGCTGTCGCCCTGATGGAGCGGCTCAGTCAACCCATCCAGCGCGAGGTAGAGCCCCGTCGGTACGAGTTCCATCTCCGTTCCGGGGGCAATCTCGATCTCACCGATGGTCTCCGGCGCGGCGCCGGCCTTGATCGGCGACGCCATCAGCGTCACGCTTTCTGCCATCTCGTGGGCATCGGCGCCATGCAGCGCGACCGCAACGTCGCCGCTATTCTCGATCTCCATGAACACACGTGCACTGTCGCCCTCGGTCGCCTGTGCCCAGGCATGGAGGATCGTCACGCCTTCGAGCTCCGCCTTGTGATCCGCAAACGCGTCCTCGTGGTGATCGTCATCGCCATGCGCGTGATCATGTTCGTCATGCGCGTGGTCATCGCCCTCGGTATGGTGCGCGTGGTCGTGATGTCCCTCGTCACCATGGCCGGGGTGGTCGGCCTGGCCGAGCCCCGCAGCGGCAAACAGCATGAAGATGATCAAAGCGCGTTGCATGGTCCCTCCCGGTCGCGTCGCCTTGCCGTAATAAGGTAACAGTAACGGTCGGATGACAAGTCACACTTGCATTTCCTTCGTCGCGCTGAGCGTCAGGTCAGGGTGGTCGCGCTCGATCCGGTCGATGTCCCATTGCAGCCGCGTGAGGTAGACAGTGTCTCCATCATTGTCATAGGCGATATGGCCTTTGTTGGCATTGACGAACGCGTCCAGCTTGTCCTTCGGGCCGCTGACCCAGCGGGCTGACGTGAACTGCGACGGCTCGAATCGGACGGGCAGGCCGTATTCCTGTTCGATCCGGCTGGCGAGGACCTCGAACTGCAGGGCGCCAACGACACCTACGACAAATCCCGACCCGATCATCGGTTTGAAGACTTTTGCCGCGCCTTCCTCGGCGAACTGCAACAGGGCCTTGTCGAGATGCTTGGCCTTCATCGGATCGCCCGCGCGACAGTTCTGTAGCAGCTCCGGCGCGAAGCTCGGGATGCCGGTGACCCGCAGGGCCTCGCCCTCGGTCAGCGTGTCACCGATGCGCAACTGACCGTGGTTCGGGATGCCGATGATGTCGCCGGCCCAGGCTTCCTCGGCGAGTTCGCGGTCGGAGGCGAGGAAGAGGACGGGGTTGGAGATCGCCATGGGTTTCTTGGACCGCACATGGGTCAGTTTCATGCCGCGCCTGAAATGTCCGCTGGCCATGCGCAGGAAGGCGACACGGTCACGGTGCTTGGGGTCCATGTTTGCCTGCACCTTGAAGACGAACCCGGAAACCTTTGATTCATCAGGGGAAACCTGGCGCGGTTCTGCCGATTGCGGCTGTGGCTCCGGGCTATAGGCGCCGATGCCGTCCATGAGCTCCTTGACGCCGAAACTGTTGATGGCGCTGCCGAACCAGATCGGGGTAATGGTGCCGTCCATGACTGCTTGGGGGTCCAGGGCAGGCATCAGTTCGCGCGCCATCTCCGCCTCTTCGCGCAACTGATCGAGCAGCTCCGCCGGGATGTGCTCTGCCAGTTTGGGATCATCAAGTCCATTGATTTCAATGGTTTCTGCAACGATGTTGCGATCGCCACGATCCATCAGCTCCAACCGGTCGCGGAGCAGATCGTAGCAGCCCAGAAAGTCGCGCCCATGGCCGATGGGCCAGCTCGCCGGCGTCACGTCGATGGCGAGATTTTCCTGAATTTCATCAATGATCTCAAACGTATCGCGGCTCTCGCGGTCCATCTTGTTGCAGAATGTCAGGATCGGCAGATCGCGCAGCCGGCAGACCTCAAAGAGCTTGCGGGTCTGGCTCTCGACCCCCTTGGCGCCATCGATGACCATGACCGCCGCGTCCACCGCCGTGAGCGTGCGGTAGGTATCCTCGGAGAAGTCCGAGTGGCCTGGCGTGTCCACAAGGTTGAAGCGGAAGCCACTGTAATCAAAAGACATAGCCGAGGCTGAAACCGAGATGCCGCGATCCTTCTCCATCTGCATGAAGTCCGACCGGGTGCGCCGCGCCTCGCCCTTTGCGCGCACCTGTCCGGCCATCTGGATCGCGCCGCCATAGAGCAGGAATTTCTCCGTCAGCGTCGTCTTTCCCGCATCCGGATGCGAGATGATGGCAAAGGTCCGGCGCCGGGCGATCTCGGGCGGCAGGTCGGGGGCGTTGGCGCGTCGGTCGAGCATGGGCGCGATATAGCGGCGGTGGATCGGGGCCGCAATCCGCGCCGAAACTGCCTGTCTGCAACGCGTCGGCATGACGTCGGAATTATGTCGGTGGAATGCGCACGGGACGCGCGGCTTTGCGGGAATCAGCCGAGTTTGCTACCGTCCAGAAGCTTCTCAAATCTTGACACCTCCAGGGGGTACGTCCCGTTTGAGGTGCTGAGATCCACAATCCGAGGACCTGTGTTGGTCCATCCGGACTTTGCATAGAAACGGCCTGCCCAGTCGTTGATTGCAGACGCGGAAGACCGTATCCGACTTGCAGGTTACCGTATGGCTTGGCCTGCTCGGTCATTTCCAATAGCGCAAGCAAGCCAAGCCATACGGTAACCTGCAAGTCGGATACGGTCTTCCGCGTCTGCAATCAACGACTGGGCCACACCGGATCCCCTCGCGTGCCCTGATACATACAGCTGATAAAGCTCGTTTTTTTTGACCATGGAGAACCCAAGCACTTCGGTGCCGTCACGTGCTATCCGCGTGTTTGCGAGGTTTTCAATGGTGCGGTCAGAGAAACTGCTGGTAGTGCGCAGCTCGCGCAGGCTGGCTGGAAGAATGTCGTCGTGCGCTTCGTGCCATCCGGCTTCCCAGATGGCGCAAATTTGCTTGGACTGCTCTGCGACAGGAAACTCCAGTTTAAAATCCATAACCCACAGCTACGGTCGTGCTCACCGCCTGGCAACTGGCGGAATGGGCGCTTCGGAGTCCTTCGCCGGTTCGTGCACGATGGATTCGCTACTCGTACCAGATCCGGTTTGGAGATTTCCCGCTCCCGCCGCGCGTTCCACGACTCGACGCCTTCGCAGAGCCATTCAATATACTGCGCGTTGGCCATGGGTCGTCTCAAGTTGCGTTCTGCGAGCCTAGCTGTTTGATCCCACGGTTTGATGGTGTGATCCATTCGTTGGAATGGAAGGAGGCACTATGGGACAGGTTCGTCACGGGAGCGCCACGACCACGCACGCCGTCCGAGCGGCAATACAGCGATCGCAAGCTTCGATC
>JBCDBB010000100.1:0-14438 GCA_039184415.1 Pseudomonadota bacterium | reverse complement strand
GCCCCGACCTTTGGCACGCCCGAAGCGAGCCAGGTGATCTGGGGAGCCGGCCAGCTGGCCAGGCGGCTCGGGCTTCCCTACCGGTCGGGCGGGGGCTTCTGCGGGTCCAAGATCGCCGACGCTCAGGCAGGCTACGAAAGCGCGAACTCGCTGAATGCAGCACTCCTTGGGGGCGTGAACTTCATGCTCCATTCCTGTGGCTGGCTTGAGGGCGGACTGGTCGCGTCGTTTGAGAAATTTGTCATGGATGCAGACCAGTTAGGCGCCTTGCAGCGGCTCGCGTCAGGGATTGTTGTGACCGAGGACTCACTTGCCATGGATGCAATCCGCGAGGTCGGCCCGGGAGGCCATTACCTAGGCTGCGACCATACACAGGCGCATTTTCGGGATGCATTCTGGCGCAGCGATGTTTTGGATTACCGTCCCTTCGAGACATGGGAGAGCGACGGTGGCCGCGATACCCGTGCCTTTGCGGCGGCACGGGCGCAGACGATGCTGGACAGTTTCGAGCCGCCGTCGCTCGATGCCGGAATTCTCGAAGCGCTGGAAGATTACACTGCGCGCAAGAAAGCCGGCATGGCAGATGCACTGAGTTGACGGCATGGTTGGGCTGAAGTCTTGCGCGTCAAAGTCGCACGAAGCAGCCTGGCTTCTCCCATCAGGGCGCAGAGCGCCTCGATATGGCGCTGGACGCTGTAGCTGGCGTCTGCAGAACGGCGCCGATCTTCGTGGGATTGTTCCAAATCGATTAACTGTCGTGTTGCCGCGACGGGCGTCGGCGTTTGATCCGCGCGCAGGATCCGGCGCAGATGCCGGTCGCGATCATAGTCATTTAGACCGTGTCGCGCTGCCCGAACCAGCAGACCTGGACGCTTCAAAGAGCCCAGAAGTTCTTGAAAATCTGACATTTTATCCGACCTTTCACCGAACTAAGATCGGGAGACTGAAGCACAACCTTAGCGTGTGTTGCATGGTTATGAGTTCAACCGTACGCAGATTGTTGAAAATTTTATCTTTAACAAACAACGATTAAGTCAACGAAAAGGAAAATGATCAGAAGGTTGCTCGAGCGAAAGCTGCAAAGGGGACACCAGATGACTGCATGCTCTCAGGAGCGTTGGACATGCCCGGACATGACCGGGGATTTCGTTCGATCGCCAGTTTGCGCAGCTGGATCCGAGCCGCCTGAATGGCTACCGGAAGCTGCGCGGCATTATCTTCTGCATATTGAGATGGGAAGATCGATCCGTGCTATTGCGCGCGATGCGGGCTGCCATGCTTCGACGATTTCTCGACAGGTACGCAAGGTTGAGAGTCGCCGAGACGACCCGCTTGTTGATACGGGATTGATGCGGCTTGGCACGCGCCATTTCCCGACCGATCCGGTCAACCTCATCAGAAAGGATGAATTGCCGATGACTGCCATGTCACGAATTGAGATTGCAGAGGACAGCGAGAGTAGCGACAGCGCGTTGCTTCAAGATGAAATCCGGCTCGCGTTGCGCCGCATGGCGGAAACCGGGGCTGTGCTCGCCGTCGCTGCCGAGATGGAAAAGGGTGTGATCATGCGCAGCGTCGCGGGTGGCGAATCGACACGCACCGCAGTTGTGTCGCGCGAAGTTGCCGAAACGATGGCGTTGCGCGACTGGATCGGCTGCGTCACCCAGGGCCGGATCAGCCGCTACGAGATCACGCCGGCCGGCCGGTCCGCGCTCAAGCGCGATGCTGAGCGCCGGGTCGGCGAAGACGGGTTTGCCGAAGCGGTGTCTCCCTTCCGCGCCCAACATGGAGAATGGGAGCGTCCCGTGCGCGACGGCTCGTCAAACGCCCGTGGGCGGCCACGGATGAACCTCGCTGAATCGCCTTTAGCTGCACTGGCCAGACGGCGCGACAAGGACGGTACGCCTTTTCTAGGCGCAGATCTGGTGTCGGCTGGAGAGCGTTTGCGCGAAGATTTCGAGCTGGCGCAAATGGGTCCGCGTGTTACGCAGGACTGGGACCGGTTCATGACGGCGGGTGCAAGCTCGGGCGGCGTCGGGCGCGACAGGGTCGCATCGGGGCCGACTGCCGCGCGCGATCGGGTGACCGCGGCTCTGGGCGATCTGGGTCCGGGTTTGGGCGATGTTGTCTTGCGCTGCTGCTGCTATCTGGAAGGCATGGAAGCGGTTGAACGGCAGATGGGCTGGTCCGCTCGCTCGGGCAAGATTGTCTTGCGGATCGCCCTGCAGCGGCTGAGCCGGTACTACAGTGAGACCCTGAAAGGCCAACAGCCTTTGATCGGCTGATGGTGCGCGCACGTGGCAGAGGTGACCAGCAACACCTCAGACGGTTGCGTCGCCGGCGGATTTTGAGCCCGATTGCTGGGCAAAGAAACGTCCGGCCGGCGCCGCTGTGGCACCGTGCAGAAATGCGCTTGCTGTAACAGCAAGCGCCGCCGTCGCCAGGATGCCCTCGCGCATCTGGAGATTCTCGAACGAGTCAAGCACCAGCAGAGCGAAGAGCGCGGTTGCCAGCCCCCGCGGACCGAACCAGCCGTAAAAGGCGCGTTCACGTGGCGGGGTTCGGGTGCCGGCAAGCGATAACCAGATCGCGGCAGGTCGCAGAAGAAAGAGGCTGAGCCCGACAAAGACGGCGAGCGCGAGGGTGACATGGTCAAAGCCTGTCGGCAGCAACAGTGCCCCGATTGCAAAGAATGCAAAGACCGAAAGCAGCTGCCCTTCGGTTTCGATGAATTCGAAGACGAAGTCGCAACGTCCGCGCAAAACCTCGCCGAACATCAGACCGGCCACAAACGCGGCGATGAACCCGTTGCCATGGATCTCATGGGCCAGCATGTAGGCAAGACCGGCCAGCGCCAGCACTGCCAACCCTCCGAGACTGTCCGATGACAGTCCGCGTCCCTGCGCGAGTCTGAGCAGCCACGCGCCTGCCCAGCCGACCGCCGCACCCGCCAGCGCCCCGAACCCGACCTGTTCGCCCACGAATACCCACCAACTGGTCGGGACCTGATCGTGAATCCCACCGACGGCAAAGCAGCCGAAAAAGACCACGAAGGGTAGGGCCAGTCCGTCATTCAACCCGCTTTCTGCCGATAGCGCGCGGCGCATGCGTTCCGGAATACGGGGGTTCGTGATCACGGACTGCCCGAGGGCCGCGTCCGTGGGCGCGAGCAACGCGGCAAGCAGGGCTATTTCCCAAAGCGGCCAACCGGGCAGCAGCAGTACGCCCACCACGAACCCCATGGCAATTACCAGAGGCAGGCCGATCAGAAGCATCCGCGCCGGATTGCCAGCGCCACGCCAGAGCGCCCGGGGATCGATCATCGCAGCATCGGCGAAAAGAAGCACCACGAGCGCAACCTCGGCCAGTATCTGGAGGCCGTGATCGGCGCTTTGGAAACCAACCAGGCCCGTCACCGCGCAGACATAGCCGCCGACGAGAAAGATCATCGGTGCGGTGAGCACGCTTTCGGCAAGACGCCGCCCCACCAGAGCGTAGGCCAGCACGAGACCGAGAAACACGATAAGACCAAGCTCAGGCGTCATGGGTCAGTCCTCTGGATCAAGGGGCCCGGCGCCGGCGCGCCAGGTTGGCGCACCGCGGCAGGGGTCAAACAAGGTCGGGATCGGTCATGATTTCGAGCAGCGCGGGTCCGGTACTGGTGAGTGCCTCGGTCATCGCGGTATCGAGCTCGCCCGCCTTGGTCACCTTGAGCCCATGCCCGCCGCAGAGCCGCGCAAATGCGGCAAAGGACGGGTTGGTCAACTGGGTCTCCCAGACGGGCCAGTCCCCGGCGCGCTGTTCTTTGCTGATTTTTCCCAGCTCCCCATTGTTGAGCAGGATATGGGTCAAATCCATGCCGTATTTGACAGCCGTCGTGAACTCCATCGCGTATTGCCCGAAGCCGCCATCGCCGGAGATCGAGATCACCTTGCGGCCGCGATAGGCCTCCTGGTCCTGTGTCGCGGCCCAGGCGCCAAGGGCGGCCGGCAGTCCGAAGCCGATGGACCCGAGATAGCCCGACATCAGCACCCGTTGCCCGTGAGGTTCGAAATAGCGCCCGAAGGAGTAGGTGTTGTTGCCCACATCCACGGCGATGATCGCATCCTTGGGACAAAGCCGGGTGAGCGCATCGAAGACGACGGCCGAATGCACGCCCTTGCCGCCGCCCTCGGACATGCGGCTGGACTTTTCATCTCGCCAGATCTGCCAGCGCTCGACCAGTTCCGCCACCTGATCTGCCGCGTCGGCCGGGCGAGGTGGTCCGGGCAGGAGGGCGTCGCAGAACGCGCCAAGCTCGGCCCAGACGGGGAGGGCAACGGGATGAAATTTTCCAAGCTGCATCCGCTCGAAATCGACCTGGATGATCGGTTTGGAGGGCTCGATACCCGTGTGGTTCGAAAAGGACGACCCGAGCGCCAGGATTAGGTCGGCCTCGTTCATGAACCAGCTCGCAATCGGGGTCCCTGACCGGCCCAAAACCCCTGCGGCATTGGGGTGGCTGTCCGGGATCAGCCCCTTGCCCTTGAAGGTCGTCAGAACCGGCGCGCCGAGCGCCTCAGCCAGGGCGATCACCTGATCGCGGGCCTCCAGCGCCCCGTGGCCCATGACGATGATCGGGCGGCGCGCTCCGGCGAGCATGCCGCGCACGGCTTCCATATCCGCATCCGACGGCCGGATATCCGCGCGCCCAAGACGACCCTTCGGCGCCGCGGGCGGGTTTTCGTTGGGCAGCGTCTGCATGTCGTCTGGAAAGATCAGATGGGAAACGTCGCGCTCCACGATCGCGGTCTTGCAGGCAAGCGACATGAGCTCCGCGTGCCGCGACGAGGACAGCACCGTCTGGCTGAAGCGCGCCACGCCGCGGAAGGCCTGGCCAAGATCGATGTCCTGAAAGGCGCCGGGGCCAAAGACCTGGGTCTGGACCTGACCGGTTAGGGCCAGCACCGGCGCGCGGTCGACCTTGGCGTCCCACATGCCCGTCAAAAGGTTCGTGGCGCCGGGCCCCGCGATAGTCAGGCAGGCGGCGGGCTTGCCCGTGAGCTTGCCATAGGCCGAGGCCGCAAAGGCGGCCGCACCTTCGTGGCGGATCCCGTAATAGTGCAGATCGCCGCGGCCTGCGGCGCGCCGGATCGCATCGGCCAGACCCAGATTGGAATGTCCGACCATGCCGAAAACGCTCGTGACGCCCCAGTTCACCATGGTCTCGACCATCTCGTCGGTCACGGTGCGCGTGTGGGTCGGCTCGGGCTCAAGGCCGACATAGACTTCGTCCCCGCGCAGTTCGACCGGATAGAGCTTTTGGCCGGTATCCTCATGCCCACCTGGAGGGGCGCCGCTCAGCGGGTCGAAATCCCAGCCGTGCCAGGGACAGCGGATCCAGCATTTGCCATCCACTCCGGTTTCGATGGAGCCCTCGCCCAGCGGTCCGCCCTGATGTGGGCAGCGGTTGTCCATCGCGGCCCATTGCCCGTCGAAATGGGACAGGCAGAGCGTCGTTGTGCGGGCTGTGACGGTCTTGACACGGCCCTCGGGCAGGTCGTCGAGATGGGCCACGCGCACCCAATCCAGGTTTTGGTCATCGAGCATGGTGTGTCTCCTCAATGCACGCCGCCGAAGGGGATGCCGGTCAGATCGGCCATCTCGCGCTTCCAGGTCGTCAGATCGTCGGGGTTGAAGGCGCTGACATGGCGATGTCCGCAGGCCCGCGCCATCACCTGGATCAGATGCGTGGAGGCCTCGAAGAAATTGGCCAGCTGATGCGCGGATTTCTCCACGACGAGCCGGTTCACCAGATGGGGTTTCTGCGTCGCGATCCCGACCGGGCAATTGTTGGTGTGACAGGCCCGCATGGCGATACAGCCGACCGCCTGCATCGCCGCATTGGAGACCGCAATCGCATCGGCGCCGAGCGCCAGGGCCTTGATGAAATCGGCCGGTTTGCGCAGCCCGCCCGTGATCACCAGCGTGACGTCGTCCCGCCGCATCCGGTCGAGATGCCGCCGGGCCCGGGCGAGCGCCGGGATCGTCGGCACGCTGATATTGTCACGGAAGATGATCGGCGCCGCCCCGGTTCCGCCGCCGCGTCCATCGAGAATGATATAGTCGACCCCGATTTCCAGCGCCGCGTCGATGTCCTTTTCGATATGCTGCGCCGAGAGCTTGTAGCCGATCGGGATGCCTCCCGTCCGGGTCCGGACCTCGTCCGCGAAGCTGCGGATGTCCCCCGGGTTCGTCCAGTCTGGAAAGCGCGGGGGCGAGATTGCATCCTCGCCCTCCGCCAGCCCGCGCACCTCGGCGATGCGACCCTGAACCTTGGCGCCGGGCAGGTGGCCGCCGGTGCCGGTCTTGGCCCCCTGGCCGCCCTTGAAATGAAACGCCTGCACTTTGGCCAGCTTGTCCCAGTCAAAGCCGAAACGCGCCGAGGCCAACTCATAGAAATAGCGGCTGTTGGCTTCCTGCTCTTCGGGCAGCATCCCGCCCTCTCCGGAACAGATACCGGTGCCCGCCAGCTCCGCGCCGCGGGACAGCGCCAGTTTCGCGGGCTCTGACAGCGCCCCAAAGCTCATGTCCGACACCATCAGCGGGATCTTCAGCTTGAGCGGCTTCTGACAATTCGGACCGATGACGACGTCGGTGCCGACCTCCTCTTCGTCCAGCAGCGGCGCGCGGTGGAGCTGCGCGGTCAGGATCTGGATGTCGTCCCAATCGGGCAGCTCGGTACGGGGCACGCCCATCGCGTCCATCACGCCGTGGTGGCCGGTCTTGCTCAGCCCGTCGCGGGCGTAGCTCTGGATCAGACCGGTGTAGGGTTCCTCGGTCGTGCCGTGGGATGTGTCGGCATAGAGCCCGAGATAAGCGTCCCGGTTGAAGGGTTGGGGGTTCTCGTTGCCCCAGTCGGCAATCTCGTCGCCATCGACCCAGACCTGGCCGTCTTCGACCCAGGATTTGAACTTCGGCAATACCTCTTCATTGGCGTACTCGCTGACGCCGCTGTCCAGCCGATAGTCCCAGTCATGGACCCCGCAGATCAGGTTACGCCCGCGCACAAACCCGTCCGACATGAGTGCGCCTCGATGAAGGCACCGGCCATAAAAAACCGAAACATCGTCATCCCATCGGACGACCACGAGATCGACCTCGTGCACGAGAGCATAGGCGGGCGCGCGGTCCGCGAGCGTTTCCCAGCTGGCGACGGGCTGTGGTGTCATGGCTGTCCCCCTTCGTTTTTTTTGATCGTAGACGCCGGATATGTTTCACGCATTACACAAGCAGTGCGTCACCCGTCACAGCTGCGCAACAGGCTTGAAACAATTCAGCGACCCGGAAAGGGCAGTCCAAGAAAGGCAAAGAGTGCCTGTCGCATGTCGGGTGTTTCGGCATGACCCGAGTGCGGGACGCGGAGCAGGCTCAGGCGTTCTGGCATCTCGGCATAGGCGCGACGGACCCGGTCCGATGCTGAACGGTATGCATCATCCGGGGTCAGCGGGTCGCGCGCGCCCGTGGCGATGAGTAGCGGCCGTGGCGCGATCAGCCCGGCGATGTCACCCATGTCGTGGTCGGGCAGAAGACCCGGGATCGTCATGTAAGGTCCGTGCAGGTCATGGGCGCCAGTGGCGATCAGCGCGCCGATATCGGCCATCACGCAAAGCTGCGCGCAGGCGGCAATCTCCGGCGAAAGGGCAGCATGGACATAGGCAAGCGTGCCGCCCATGGAGATCCCGAGGACCGCGATCTGCCCCGGATCCACGCCCGGCCGCGAGGTCAGCGCGCGGCGCGCCAAGTCCAGATCGGTGAGCATCTCCCCCAACAGTGTCTGCCCCTGCCAGAGCGCGGCTTTGGCCAGCGCCTCCTCGCGCCCCTCGCCCTGCCGCGCCCCGAAACCCGGCATGTCGACGCAAAGCACCGTCGCCCCTGCCTCTGCCAAGGCGAGCCCGAGCGGCGGGTCGCAGAGCGCAGGACGGCCCAGTGTCACCTCCGTCTTGCCGATCTCGGGACGATTGCCGTGGGCGTGGCAGTAGAGGATGCCGAGACCACTCGGCACGGGCTCATCGGGCGTCAGGCAAATCGCAGGAAGGCCCCGTTCACCCAACAGCATCTCGTTGTAACGCACGCCACGCCGACGGGATATGTCCGTCACCCGGAGGGATACTGTACCGGTTTCGGGGGCTCGCATCCCCAGCATTTCGCGCAGCAATTCCGGTGTCAGGTCAGGCAAGGGCTTTGAAACCCCTCTCAAGCTTGTAAGGTGTGCCGAAACGCGCGGGGAGGCGCAGGACGTGGAGCAGACATGGCGCTGGTTCGGACCGGATGACAAGGTCAGCCTAGCCGATATCCGGCAGGCGGGTGCCGCCGGTATTGTCACGGTGCTCCATCCTCTGTCGCCTGGGGCACCCTGGACGGAGTCTGAGACCGCATACGGGCAAGCGCGGATTGCCGAAGGGTTCGACGGGGCGATCCGTTGGCAGGTGGTCGAAAGTCTGCCGGTCCCCGAAGAGACCGAGCGTCTGGGACCGAGCATGGCCGCCGACATCGCAGCCTATCAGGCCACGCAGGAGGCACTTGCCGCCGCCGGGCTGCAGGTGATCTGCTCCAATGTCATGCCGGCGCTCGTCTGGGCCCACACCGATCTTTGCGCGCCTCTGGATCATGGCGGCCGGGCGATGCGGTTCGACCTGACCCGGCTGGTGGTTTTCGACGACCATATCCTGGGCCGGGCCGAGGCGTCGGAAAGCTGCGGCGAAGATGAGGCGGCGGTGGCGGACTGTGCGGTTCGCGGGATGAACGACGCCGAGATTGAGGAACTGGTCCACACCGCCGGCACAGGTCTGCCGAGCTTAGCCAAACGTCGCACACTCGAGGGGCTCCGCCTGCTGGCACTCGTTACCTATGGCGGGGTCGATGCGGCGCGGCTGCGTCAGGCCCATGTCGATTTCCTGTCCGAGGCGGCACCGCTCGCTGAGGAGTTGGGTCTGCGCCTCTGCTGTCATCCGGATGATCCGCCCGTTGCGCTGTCGGGGCTGCCGCGTGCGATGTCTAGAGCTGAAGACTACGCCAGGCTGCGCGATGCCGTGGACAACCCGGCGGTCGGCACGACGCTCTGCACCGGTTCGCTCGGCGCGCCCGCGGACGATAACCCGGTCGAAATTGTTCGCCGTTTCGGCTCCAGGATTCACTTCGCGCATCTGGATGGACAGACCGAAATGGTTGCCGTCATTGCGGTGAAGTTGGAGGAGGAGACGCTCCACCGCACTGAAGGCCGCAAGGACGCCGGGATCCCTGGGCGCCTGGATCACGGACGAGAGATCCTGAGCGAGCTGACGGCCGGCGCGCAGCCGGGCTATCCGGCGGTCGGACATCTCAATGGCCTGGCCGAGTTGCGCGGTGTGACAGCGGCGTTTCAGGCGCATCCGCAGCGCCGCGCGGCATGAGACTAACGGTTTAATGGGGAGGACGACTATGACCGGACATTTCAGGGGCCTTATCGGCGCCAGCGCACTGGCTCTGGCTGCATCGGCCGCGACGGGCGAAACCGAACTGCGGATGATGTGGTACAATGACGGCATCGAAGGCGAGGTAATGGAAGAGATCCTCGCCCGTTTTGAGGCCGAGCATCCCGACATCTCCGTGGAACTCGACGTGGTGCCGTACAAGGCGGTACTGGAGTCTCTTCCGATCCAGCTCGCTGCGGGCGAAGGGCCGGATCTTGCCCGCGTCACCGATCTGGGCGGGCTGTCGGAACACTATCTCGACCTTACCGAGTATCTCTCCGACCCCGACTACTGGCGTGAGAATTTCGGGCCGTTCCTGACCTGGCTCGACCCCGATGGCGATGCGATTTCCGGCTTCATGACCCAGCTGACCGTCACCGGACCGTATGTGAACAAGACGCTCTTCGAACAAGCGGGCGTCGAGATGCCGGGCGAGGGCGCGACATGGGACGACTGGGCCGCGGCCTCGCGCGAGGTGGCCAGTGCGCTCGACATTCCGATCCCCATGGCCTGGGACCGCTCGGGTCACCGAGTGGCGGGGCCCGCAATCTCCATGGGCGCAGAGATGTTTGACCCCGCGGGCGCGCCGATGCTCGTCGATGACGGGCTGAAATCCATGGCGAGCTCGCTCTATGACTGGCACCAGGACGGCACCATGTCGAAAGAGCTCTGGGGCTCGGTCTCGGGCTCCACCTATCTCGGTGCAAACGAGGATTTCGCCAACGCCCAGGTGGTGATGTACATGTCGGGCTCCTGGCAAGTGCCGCAATTTGCCGAGACCATCGGTGATGCATTCGACTGGTGGGCGGTGCCTGCGCCCTGCGGACCCGCGGCCTGCACTGGCATGCCGGGCGGCGCTGCGCTGGTCGCCATCGGGGACACGGAGCATCCCGAAGAGGTCGCGACGCTGATGGAATATCTCTCTTCCGAGGAGGTGCTCGCAGAATTCTACGGCAAGACGCTCTTCATCCCCGGCCATCTCGGGCTTGCCGAAGGTGGCGTCGAGTTCGCGACCGATGATCCGCGCGCCAACCACGCTCTGCAGACCTTTGCCGGAGCGGTGCCGGGGATCTCTCCGGTGGCTTTCGATCTGCAAGGCTATGCCAACAACCGGATCATGTTCAATGCGCTGATCTCGCGCCTTGGCGAGGCGATCGTGGGCGAGATGACGCTGGACCAGGCTTTTGAACGCATGAGCGACGACGTCGCCAAACAGATCGCCGAACAAGAGCGCCAGTAAGGCGCAAGGAAGCGCCGGGCAAACCTGTTCGGCGCCCCGGGGCAGGGGGACAGCGATGGCATCGCAAAACGAGGCACCCGCCGGGTTCGGCACCCGGTTGGCCGGGGTCGCCGGCTGGCCGGTTCGCCTGTGCTTTCGTGTGCTCGACGGCCCGCTCAAGACCGTTCAGCGGCTTGTCGGGATCCGTGGCATGCCCTGGATCTTTCTGCTGCCAAACCTCGCCTTCTTCGGGATCTTCGTCGTCATCCCGGTCTTCATCAATTTCGCTTTCTCGCTGACCGGCGGCACGGAGCTTTTCCTGGGGGAACGGATCTATACCGGAACCGAGCAGTACGCCTTCCTGCTCGATTGCGAGAGTTTCGGCGATCCGCTGACCTGTCGGGAGGACCGGTTCTGGCGGGGGATCTACAATACAGGCTTCTTCATCGTCTTTCAGGTCGCATTCCTCGTCCTCTTTTCGCTCGTCACTGCGCTGGTGCTGAACCGAGAGATCCGCGCGCGGGGATTTTTTCGGGCGGTCTTTTTCTTTCCGGTGCTGCTGTCGCCGGTGGTCGTGGCGCTGATCTGGAAATGGATCCTGCTTCGCGACGGGCTGCTGAACGCGGCACTTGTGTCGATAGGGCTCGACAAGATCCTTTTCTTCGTCTCGCCTGAATGGGCGATGTTCTGGGCGATCTTCGTCTCGATCTGGGCCCATATGGGGTTTTACACGCTGATCCTGCTGGCCGGGCTCCAGGCAATCCCGCCGGACCTCTATGAGGCCGCGGAGATGGACGGGACGCGGCCCATGCGGGTTTTTCGCCGGATCACATTGCCGCTTCTCTGGCCGACCATGCTGGTGGTGATCGTGCTGGCACTGATTAAGGGCGTGCAGATCTTCGATGAGGTCTATGTGCTGACCGGCGGCGGACCGGGCACTGCGACGCAGTTCATCGTGCAGTACATCTACAACACCGCCTTCACGCAGCAGGTGCAGAACTTCGGTCTCGCTGCCGCGGCCTCGGTCGTCCTCGGCATCGTGCTCTTCGTGCTGACGATGCTGCAACTGGCCGCCGCGCGCCGACGCGATGCGGGCGGGTCGGATGGCTGAGGCCGCCGGTCCGACGATGGCGCCTGGACGCCTGATGACCGCCACCCGTGGGCGGGGACGGCTGCATTGGACGGATGTTTTCTCCTACGCCTATCTCGCGTTCGGCGTGCTTCTGATGTTCGGCCCCGTGGTCTGGCTTGTCCTGTCTTCCTTCAAGACCCCGGCCGGTCTGGTCGAGTTTCCGCCCACCTTCCTGCCGCTCGGACAGATCGAGGTGACGGTGGAGGGCTATGACGATCCACTCCCGCTCTTTCGCGTGACGATGGAGGACGGCAGCACCCGCGAATTGGCGCAGGTCCGGCGCATCGGCATCATCAGCCAGATGGTCGATCCCGCCAATCCATCCCAGACGCTGCGTGTCCCGATCGACGCGCGCGAGGAGATCCGCGAATTCCGTATGGCTTGGGACAATTACCGCGACCCGCTCGAGGAGTTCGACTTTCTGCGCTACCTTTGGAACTCCGTTCTGGTCACGACCGGGGCGACGCTGATCACGCTGCTGATCAATTCCATGGCGGCCTACGGACTTGCGATCTACGAGTTCCGCGGCCGGAACGCGATCATGCTTTTCGTCATCGGCACGCTGATGATCCCCATCACGGTGATCCTTGTCCCCGTGTATCTTGTGGTGACGCAACTGGGCATGGTTAACACGCTCTGGGCCGTCATTCTGCCTGGCGCGGCAACACCCACGGGCGTCTTCCTGCTCCGCCAATACATGCTCACGATCCCCCGCGATCTGATCGAGGCCGCACGGATGGACAAGGCCTCGGAATGGACGATCTATTGGCGGGTGGTCATGCCGCTGGCCATGCCTGCGATTGCGGTGCTTGCGATCTTTTCGATCATGTGGCGCTGGAACGAATTTCTCTGGCCTCTGATCGTGCTGAACCGGTCAGAGGTCTACACGCTCCAGGTCGGGCTCAACGCCTTCCAGGGCGAGCTCGACGTACAGTGGCACTATATCCTCGCGATGACCGTGGTGACGCTGATTCCGGTGGTCGTGGTCTTCGCCTTCCTGCAGCGCTTCATCACGACCGGCATTGCCAATACGGGCATGAAATGAGCGCGCCGCTGATCTTCCTCGATCCCCATCCGCGGACCGAGGCGATGGTCTACACGCCCGACTGCGCCGAGGCGCTGGCCGGGATGGGTCAGGTCGTCGCCCATTGGGACAGCCGGGCACCGGATGATCTGGTCGAGGCGCATCTGGGTGAGATGGCGGTGCTGGTCGGCCAGACTGCGATGCCCGCCAAGCGACTCGCCTGCGCGCCAAAGCTCCGCGCGATTCTGAACGTCAAGGCGAACTGGGAGCCCAACATAGACTATGCGGGTTGCGCCGCGCGGGGCATTCATGTGTTGAGTGCCGCCCCCGCCATGGCGCCCGCCGTAGCGGAGTACTGCCTCGGTCAGGCCATCGCGCTGCTGCGCGGGTTCCCGGTGGCAAATGCCACCTTCCGGGCGGGGCACGAAGCCTATGGCATCGCAGGCAACCAGACTGCCCGCAGCCTCTATGGCACTGAGGTCGCCTTGATCGGCTATGGCAATCTCGGTCGCGCCCTGGCCCCGCTCCTGCGGCCCTTCGGCGTGCGGTTGCGGGTCCACGACCCCTGGCTGACGGAGGGATATCTGCGCGCCGAGGGGTTAGAGCCGGTTTCGCTCGAGACAGCGCTCACGGGCGCGGATGTCCTGTTTTTCCTCGCCGGTGTCACGGATGAAAATGAGGGGGCGCTGGATCGCGCGAAGCTAGAGACCATTCGCCCCGATGCCGCAGTCATCCTTGCGTCGCGAGCCGAGATCGTGGATTTCCAGGCCTTCGTGGATCTCGCGGGTACAGGTGCGTTTCGCGCCGCCATTGATGTCTATCCCGATGAACCGGTGGCAACGGATGACCCGATCCGGTCCGTGCCCAACATCCTCTTCACGGCCCATCTCGCCGGGGGGTTGGAGGCCAGCTATGCTCGCATTCGCGCCATGATGCTCGACGATATCTCTCAGATCCTGCGCGGCCTGCCGCCCTGCCGGATGCAGCGCGCCGATCCCGAACTCGCCGCAAGGATGCGCAGCCGATGACGGAAATCCGCCTGCGCGAGGTGCGCAAATCCTTTGGCGCCACGGACGTCATCCACGGTATCGACCTCGCCGTGGCTTCGGGCGAGTTTTGCGTCTTTGTCGGCCCCTCGGGCTGCGGGAAATCCACCCTGCTCAGGATCATCGCGGGGCTGGAGGACGTCACCGGCGGTGCGGTCGAAATCGACGGCGAGACGGTAAACGGCATCCCTGCAGCGGACCGTGGACTCGCCATGGTGTTCCAGTCCTACGCGCTCTATCCTCATATGAGCGTTTACGACAACATGGCCTTCGGGCTGGAAAACGCGAAGCTTCCGCGCACCGAGATCGACGAACGCGTGCGCCGCGCCGCCGAGATGCTCCAGATCACCGACTATCTGAGCCGCAAGCCCAAGGCCCTATCGGGCGGCCAGCGTCAGCGGGTCGCCATCGGGCGGGCCATTGTGCGCGACCCCAAGGCGTTTCTCTTCGATGAGCCGCTGTCGAACCTCGATGCCGAACTGCGCGTGGCCATGCGCCGCGAGCTCTCGGCACTCCATGCCAATAT
>JBCDBB010000099.1:0-14680 GCA_039184415.1 Pseudomonadota bacterium | reverse complement strand
CTTTGCAATGGAGCGTCCAGGTTTTGGCACCGTCCGCCGCCGCATGCGTTGCTCCTAAACACAGGGCAGCGCACAGGGTTACGATCGTCGGTCCATAGGTCATCCCGTGGCTATTGCGGAGCAAACAGACCGGGCCAGGACGCCAGCAAGGCGCAGATGTGGCGTTTCAGACGATTAGAACTCGAATGCTGATCAAATTTTCAACGCCACGGGATGCATTGCCGCAAGACCCCGGACCTAGCCAAGCCCCATGGACCGATGAACTTGGTTCCGTGCATCCGCAGACAGCCCAAGCGCATCGGCCAAAGCCCCGAGATACTGCACTTCGCTCACATCATCGACTTTGATCGCCATCAGGCTCACGGCATAGACCTGCGAAGCCATCGCTTGGGAAGTCTCTGCTGCCAGACCGGCGACATCCACCGGCGACGACAATTCGGCCCGCACAAACTCGACCTCTTCGGCATCCATCTCGCCCAGATGTTCGAGGATCTTTTCGCGTTCGGCATCGTCGATCTCGCCGTCTGCTTTGGCCGCTTGGATCATGGCTTTGATCATGTGCCGGTAGTCCAGTTGGCGGTGGAGAATCTCGTCCCACGCGTCCTTGCAGGCGCCGGGGCTGCCGGGCAGCGCAAAGAGATAGGTGCCGTTGGCCACGCCGCCGGTCGCCCGGCTCTGGACCGCCGAGGTGCCGATCTTCTGCATCGACACCCAGGTGAAAACCGTGCCGAAAGCGTCGATCTCTTTCTCGTAGACATCGCGGTGGGCCTCGACCGTCACGTCGCGCCCGGTGAGACCTGTGCCGCCGGTGGAGATCACCACGTCGATTTCGGGGTCGGCGCACCAGGCGCGGAGCCGATCGGCGATCTCGGACCGTTCGTCGCGCAGGATCTCGCGGGCAGCGAGCGTGTGGCCCGCGCCTTCCAGCCGCTCCACGAGCACCGCGCCGGAGCGATCGTCCTCCAGCGCGCGGCTGTCGGAGACGGTCAGCACGGCGATACGCACAGGCTCGAACGGCAGGCTTTCGTCGATGCGGCTCATGGCGGGGTTCCTTTCGCGGTCCTCAGCAGCTAGCCGCCCGGACCCCCTGTTTCAAGCAGATGCGCCTTGAGGCTGAGCAGATCGGCCCAGCTCTCGCGCTTGGCGCTCGGCGTCCGGAGCAGATAGGCGGGATGGAACATCGGCAGGCAGGGCAGCCCGAGCGCCTGGGCCCAGGTCCCGCGGAGCCGGGTGATCCCGCGTTTTCCGAGCAGCGCCTGGCAGGAGATGTTGCCCATCGCCACGATCACGTCCGGGTTCGCCAGCGCCACGTGGCGGCGCAGGAATGGCATCAGCATGGCGATCTCGTCAGGTTTCGGGTCGCGGTTCTGGGGCGGGCGCCAGGGCAGGACATTGGTGATGTAGACCGCGCTTTCGGGTGCCGGCGCGGCGCGGTCGAGCCCGATGGCGGCGAGCATCCGGTCGAGCAGCCCCCCGGCGCGGCCGACGAAGGGTTTGCCCTGGATATCCTCGTCGCGCCCCGGCGCCTCGCCGATGATCATCACCCGGGACCCGGGATTGCCGTCGGCGAAGACGAGCGAGCGGGCGCCGTGGCGCAGCTCGCAATGGGGATAGGCGGCAAGGGCCGCTTGGAGCGCCTCCAGCGTGTCGGCAGCGGCGGCGGCAGCCTCGGCCTCGGCCACCGCATCCGAGGCGCTGTCCGGCATGCCGTTGCGGGCGGCCGGTGCGGCCTGCGGCGGGGCCTGGAGAGCGCGCGCCTCCGCCCCCGGCCGGGACGTCGATTCGTTCGGCGATTTGCTTTGCGGTTTGCTTTGGGGCAGCTCGAACCGGTTGACCGGTGTCTCGCCGATGGCCTCGTCGGCCCCCAGTTCGAGCTGCCAGGCCAGGGCCGCCATCATCTCGTCGCGCGAAAGCTCTGCCATCATCCACCTCGGTTCGACCTCCGGCGCCGACTATGGCGCAGCGCGCAATTCTTGGCCATGCCCCGGGATACATCGGACACGGCCCGGAAGATGGCCCGAGACATTACTTGAGACGGGCGCGCGCGCGCCGTAGAACATCCCCGACACAAGGCCCGGAGAGCCCATCCGTGACATTCCGCGCACACCATCTGCTGGGCATCGAGCCGCTCGCCCCGCCGGAAATCACCGCGCTGCTCGACCTCGCCGACAGCTATGTCGATCTCAACCGCCGGGCGCACAAGCATGGCGAAGCGCTTGCGGGGCTCACCCAGATCAACATGTTCTTCGAGAACTCGACCCGGACCCAGGCGAGTTTCGAGCTCGCCGGCAAGCGGCTGGGCGCGGATGTGATGAACATGTCGATGCAGGCCAGCTCCATCAACAAGGGCGAGACGCTGATCGACACCGCGCTGACGCTCAATGCGATGCATCCCGACCTGCTGATCGTGCGTCACCCCCATTCCGGCGCCGTGGCGTTGCTGGCGCAGAAGGTGACCTGCGCGGTGCTCAATGCGGGCGACGGCCGGCACGAACACCCGACCCAGGCGCTGCTTGATGCGCTGACGATCCGCCGCGCCAAGGGGCGGCTGCACCGGCTGACCGTGGCGATTTGCGGCGACATTGCCCACAGCCGGGTGGCGCGGTCGAACATCCTGCTGCTGCACAAGCTGGAGAACCGCGTCCGCCTGATCGGGCCGCCGACGCTCATGCCTGCGGGCGTCGCCGACTGGGGCGTGGAGGTGTTCGACGATATGCGCGAAGGGCTCGAGGGCTGCGACGTGGTGATGATGCTGCGGCTCCAGCGGGAACGGATGGATGGCGGGTTCGTGCCTTCGGTGCGGGAGTATTACCACCGTTTTGGACTGGATGCCGATAAACTGTCCCACGCACATGACGATGCGATTGTCATGCATCCCGGCCCGATGAATCGCGGGGTGGAGATCGACGGCACCATTGCCGATGATATCAACCGCTCCGTCATCCAGGAACAGGTCGAGATGGGCGTTGCCGTCCGCATGGCCGCAATGGATCTGTTGGCGCGCAACCGGCGCGCGCGCCCACGCGAGGTGATGGCATGACCGTTTTCGATGAACCCTCCCTGCTGGAGGTGAGCGCAGAGGAAGCCCAGGTGCTGCGCGTCTTTTCCGTGGCCCCGGCCAGCCCGGAGGAGGCGGCGCTCGGCAAGGCGGCGGCCGAGGGCGGCATGGCGCTCGCCGATGCGGCAGCGAAGTATCTCGGCGTGCCCGCGCTCGATTCCGCCTGGCTTGAACTGGTCAACCGCAAGGATGTGGAGACCATGGGCGGGATGGAGGCCTATCTGAAGGCCGGCTACGATCCCCCCGAGGCTGCGCTCGACCTGCTGCGCCCGGGGCTGGAGAATGCGCCGCGCCACCTGCTTTTGGTGCTGTCGCGGGCCTTTCTGAGCCGTCCCGCGACTCTCACGCCCTCCTCGGGGCTGACCGGTCTGGCCGCGGCATCGCTGCTGCGCGATCCGCCGACCGCCACGCCGATGCCGGCCGATGAAGCCGTCCCCGGCCCCGTGGCCGCCCCGGAGACCGCGAAAGCCCCGATGAGCAAGGGGCGCGTGAGCGGGATGGTGGCGCTTGTGGCGCTGCTGGTGGCCGGGGCGTTGGTTCTGCTGATGGTGCTGATTGCGGGCTGACGGGTGGACGGCACGAGACCCAACATGGTGCCCGCGGGCTGGGAGGGCATCCTCGACCCCGGCGAGCGCATTCTCTGGCAGGGCCGGCCGGACGGGACGCTGGAGCTCTCGGGCATTGATCTGCGGCGGGCTGCATTCGGCTTTGCCATCATGGCCTTTGCTGCCTTCTGGACCTCCGCCGCACTCTCGACGGCGCCCAGCGGCCTGCCGCGCCTGATCCTCTGCACGGCGGGTCTGTTGCTGCTCGGCATCGGGCTGCGCCATGCCGGCGGCCACCTGATCTGGGATGCCTACCGGCGGCGGCGCACCTGGTACACGCTGACCAACCGGCGCGCGATGATCGCCACCGACATGGCCGGCCGGAAGAAGCTGGAAAGCTACCCGATCGAGCCCGAAACCGCGGTGACCCTCGTCCGGGGCAGTCCGGGCAACATCCTGTTCGCCACGGTTTACCAAAAGACCAAGCAGGGCAGCCGCCGGCGACGGATCGGGTTCGATCGGCTCCACGACGCCGGCGAGATCTACGACCTGATGCGCCGCGTGCAGCGGGGAGGCTTCGATGAAGCGGACTAGCGGCGACGGCTGGGACGATATTCTGAGCGAGGGTGAAGACCTGCTTTGGCAGGGCCGTCCGGATGCGTCCTTCGATTTCTGGGGCGAAGGGCCGGTCGAGCTTGGCTTCGGCATGACGCTCACGGGCGGGCCGCTGGCGCCGATGGGCATGCTTGCGCCGCTCATCGGGTACAAGGTGCTGGTCTTTCTGCCGCTGGTGCTGGTCGGGCTCTGGCTTCTGGTCGGCAAGGCGCTCTGGCGGAGCTACCGGCTCGGCCACAGCTGGTATTCGATCACCAGCAAACGTGTGTTCGTGGCGCGTGATCTCTTTGGCCGCCGCCGGCTGCTGGAGTTCCCGCTGTCGCGCACAACCGAGATCTCCGAGACCGGCGGTCCGCAGGGGGGGCTTTTGCTGACGGCGCCGGAGGGCTATGGCCTGCTCCTGGAAAGGCTACCCGCGCGGCAGGAGATTCTCACACTGCTCTGGCGGGTGCAGAACGGAGCCCGATGCAGACCGTTATCGACAACGTCCGCCTGATCGATCCAGAGAGCGGCCTGGAAGCCCCTGGCGCACTGCTGATCCGCGGCGAAACCATTGCCGATCTGATGACGGGCGCGGCCCCGGCCCTGCCCGAGGGCGCGGTGCGGATCGACGGCGGCGGCGCCTGCCTCGCGCCCGGGATCGTGGATCTGGGCGTGAAGGCGGGCGAGCCCGGCGAGCGCCACAAGGAAAGCTTCAAGACCGCGGGCCGTGCGGCGGCCGCGGGCGGCGTGACGACGATGGTCACCCGCCCCGACACCAAACCCGCCATCGACACGCCCGAGACGCTGGAATATGTCACCCGCCGCGCCGCCGATGCGGGCCAGGTGCGCATCGCACCGATGGCCGCGCTGACACGGGGGCGCGAAGGCCGCGAGATGGTCGAGATCGGGTTTCTGCGCGACGCGGGCGCCGTGGCCTTTTCCGATGGCGATCAGGTGCTGACGGATGCGCGGGTCTTTTCGCGCTGCCTGACCTATGCCCGCAGCCTCGGCGCGCTGGTGATCGCCCATGTGCAGGACCCGTCGCTGTCGCGGGGGGCTGCGATGACCAGCGGCAAGTTCGCGTCGCTCCGCGGCGTGCCGGCGGTCTCTCCCATGGCCGAGCGGATCGGGCTGGAGCGTGACCTCGCGCTCGTGGAGATGACCGGCGCGCGCTACCATGCCGACCAGATCAGCACCGCTCGCGCCCTTCCCGCGCTGCGCCGGGCCCGCGAGGCCGGGCTCGATGTCACGGCGGGCGTATCGGTGCACCATCTGACGCTGAACGAGTTCGACGTCGGCGACTACCGGACCTTCTTCAAGATCAAGCCGCCGCTCAGATCTGAGGACGACCGGCTGGCGATGGTAGAGGCGGTGGCCGACGGCACGATCGACGTGATCAGTTCGATGCACACGCCCCAGGACGAGGAAAGCAAGCGTCTGCCCTTTGAGGAGGCCGCCTCGGGTGCGGTCGGGCTGGAGACGCTGCTGCCGGCCACGCTCCGGCTCTACCATTCCGGGCAGCTCTCGCTCGCGGCGATCTTTCGCGCGCTGTCGCTGAACCCGGCCCGGCGCCTCGGGCTTCCGGGCGGGCGGCTGGCAGCCGGCGCCCCGGCGGATCTGGTGCTTTTCGATCCCGACGCGCCCTTCGTGCTGGACCGGTTCGCGCTCCAGTCGAAATCCAAGAACACGCCCTTTGACGGGCAGCGGATGCAGGGGCGCGTGCGCGGCACCTGGGTCGGCGGCACCCGCGTCTTCGGCCCGTGATCGCAGAGCTCACCTCCGCGCCTGTCGCGCTTCTGGTCACCGCCCTGCTGGCCTATTTGCTGGGTTCCGTGCCTTTCGGGATCGTGATCGCGCGGCTGTTCGGCCTCGGCGATCTGCGGAAGATCGGGTCGGGCAATATCGGCGCGACCAACGTGCTGCGCACCGGCAACAAGCCCGCCGCCGCCCTGACCCTGGTGCTCGATGCCGCCAAGGGAGGCGTCGCCGTGCTGATCGCGCGCGCCGCACTCGGCGAGGATGCGTCGCAGATCGCGGGGTTCGCCGCCTTTCTGGGGCACTGCTTTCCGGTCTGGCTCGGCTTCAAGGGCGGCAAGGGGGTTGCGACCTTTCTGGGCACGCTCATCGCGCTGGCCTGGCCGGTCGGGCTGGCGGCCTGCGCCACCTGGCTGACCGTGGCCGCGCTGCTGCGGATCTCGTCCCTTGCGGCCCTCGTCGCCGCGGCGACGTCACCGGTCTGGGCGTTGCTCCTCGGATATGGGAGTACCGCGGCGCTCTGCGCCGCTTTGGCGGTTCTGGTCGTGCTGCGTCACCGGCCCAATATCGCGCGGCTTCTGGCGGGCACCGAACCGCGGATCGGCAAGGGCTGAACCGCACCGCCGGAGCGGGCCCGCGCGCCAGGCCAGAGCGTCATTCGGCTGGCCAAAGTGGAAAACGCGGGGATCTGCTGTCGCGGCGCCGGGACGACCACAGCATCACCAGAATCATAGCCTGGAGCAGTCCGAGCCCGAGGATTACGATCCCCAGCCCGATCTCTCCATAGATCAGCAAGAGCAGCGCCAGCGCGAACGGGGCCAGCAGGATCGCCATGTATGTCAGCCGCAGCTCGACGACAGTCAGGGATTTCAGCGTGCTCTTCATCTCAGCGGCCTCCTGTCGGAAACGACCCGGATATCGCACGACCTCCGGGGGTACGTATCGTCAAACCTTTACACGGCGCCGTCAAAAACCGCGGCTGTGCGTTCTTCGACGATCTGGGAACGGGATGCCACGCTGCCAAGGCGAGTCGCCGTGCCCGTGAGCACAGTTTCGCGCAAAGCGTTAAAACTCCGATATTTTGCTGGATGTTACAATAACTTGACCAAACGTAAGGCCGGGCGAAATGCTGCCGGTCGGACGGGGTGCGGCGGCGCCGTCGCCAGTGTCACCGACCGAAACAGTGCCAATCGTGCGCCAGCGGCCCGGCGACGGGCCACCGGATCAGAGCTCGCGCGCCCAGGTCGTGATCCGGCGGGTGACATTATCGGTCTGGCCGGGGCTGAGGATATCGCCGGCGATCACATGGTGGCTGGGATCGTCCTCAGGGCCCATGGCCACCGGCACGATCTGGCGCGGCCCGCCCCAGCGGGCGGCGATGTTACGCGTCGCGGTGGGGTCGACGACCGTGTCGGCATCCGAGAGGATGAAGAGCGCCGGCACCGTCACGTCGGCGTAGTCGGCGCTGTTTGCGGCCTTGACCAGCGCGCCCAGCGGCAGAAGGGCTTCGGTCGGGTATTCGGTCGTCCAGGCCCGCGCGTGGGCCTCGTTCACCGGCGTGAAGCCGCGGGTTTCGCCGACCGCCCAGGGCAGAAGGGTCCGCGCCCCGGGCAGGGTCAGCAGCGCCGCGCCCGGAGCGCGAAGTTTGAAGCTCGGCGAGACCAGCACGACCCCGGCAAGGTCCTGCGACATCGCCGGGTTGATCGCGGTCAGCGCAGCCAGAGCCCCGCCCGCCGAGGTGCCGATCAGAATGACCTGCTCGCCGATGCGCCGCCCAATCTCCATCGCCTCGGCCATATCGTACATCCAGTCGCCCAGGGTGGGCTCGGCCATGGCGGCACCGGTCCGGCCATGGCCGGCAAGCCGCGCGAAATAAAGGTTAGCGCTGAGATCCGCCGCGACTCGGTCCGGGACCGGGCGCAGCTCTTCGGCGCTGGCCGAGAATCCGTGGACATAGACGATCGACAGCGCCGTCTGCTCGCCCGGGGCCGCGGCCCAGAGGATGCTCTTCCGGGCCCCGTCGCGCAGGTCCGGCACGTCCCCCTCGCGCGCGGCCAGATAGCTCTCCGGGTCCGTGCCGACAGCGCCTGCGTCAAACCCGGTCTCCATCTCCACCTCCGCTTCCGGCAGCAGGAGCCAGGCCAGTGCGGCCAGGATCAGCAGGAGGGCGCCGAACCAGCGGATGAATCGTCCATGCATAGATGTCACCTTTTGTCTTGAAGAGGGTCTGTCGCATCGACCAACACGGCGCTATCGGGGCGTCGGCGTCAAGCCGTGGATTCCAAAGCGGTTGGCGCCGGAACGATCCGGTCCGCGGCGGTCAATGTGCCCGCCGGTTCCCGAGATCCAGGCCGACCGCCATCGCATCAGGCCCGCGCACGGAGCCTGTCGGTCACCTCCGTCACCGCCGCCGTGATCAGGGTCAGGCAGGCGGGATCGGAAAACCGGTGGTCTGCGCCCTTGACCAGCGTCAGGCGGATATCGTCGCCCGTGGCGTGCGCCAGAAGGCGGAGCGCAACGGACTGGTCGACATCGGCATCGTCCGTGCCCTGGAGAAAGCGCACCGGCATGGGCAGCGGCAACGGGGCGCGCAGCACCAGATTGTCGCGCCCCTCCTCGATCAGGCGCCGCGTGATCGTGTAGGGCGTGTCATAGTCCGACGGGACCTCCACCCTGCCATGCTGGACAAGAGCCGCGCGCTGCGCATCGTCGAAGCCGAACCAGAAGCTGTCCTCGGTGAAATCGGGTGCGGCGGCGACTGTGACGAGCCCGGCCACCTGCGCCGGCCGGCTGCGCGCGATCAGCAGGGAGATCCAGCCACCCATGGAGGAGCCTATCAGCAGCTGTGGCCCCTCGGTGAGCGCTGCGATCGCCGCCTGTGCGTCGGCGGCCCAGTCACCGATGGTGCCATCGGTGAAAGCGCCCTCGGACTGGCCATGGCCGGAATAGTCGAAGCGCAGAAAGGCGCGCCCTTCCGCCCGGGCCCACTCTTCCAGATAGGTGGCCTTGGTGCCCTCCATGTCGGACATGAACCCGCCGAGAAACACCAGGCCCGGCGCCCCGTCATCGGTTGACCCGTCGGTCCGGTGATAGGCAAGACGGCGCCCCTCCGGCGTGTCCAGAAACGACGGTCCGGCCATCCCGACAGTCCCTCGCAAAACCCCTGGCCTTGAATTGCATAGGGTCCCCGGAGGGCCAAGCACTTCTTTACTTAAGGGCAGCTCTCGGGGCGTCTTTTGAGGTTTTATAAGTGACTCTATTGTCACGTGACTATCGAATCACCTATAAGGATCCCATGGACGCGATCTTCAAAGCCCTCAACGATCCGGTGCGCCGGGCGATCCTCGATTGCCTGCGCGAAAAGGACGGCCAGACCCTGCAGGAGCTCGAAGCCCGCTTCGAGATGACCCGTTTCGGGGTGATGAAACACCTGCGGGTGCTTGAAGATGCGTCCCTTGTGGTCCCGCGCAGGCAGGGACGGTTCAAACATCACCATCTCAACGCCCTGCCCCTTCAGGAAGTGATCGACCGCTGGATCGAGCCGCTGCTGGCCAAGCCTGCAGCGCGCGGCCTGATCGATCTGAAGGGCCGGCTCGAAAGGACAGACAGCATGACCGACAAGAAACCGGAATTCGTGATGCAGACCTATATCCGCTGCACGCGCGATGCGCTGTGGGACGCGCTGCGGGATGCAGATGCGGTGCCCCACTATCATTTCATCGCCGCCCGCGCCGAACGCGATGGACCAAAGATCACCTATTTCCATGAGACTGGCGAGGCGATGCTGGTCTGCGAGGACCTGGAACTGGACCCCAAGGCCCGGATGGTGCAGCAGTTCTTGCCCCAGGGCGATCCGAACGTGAAGCCGTCGCGCGTGGTGATGATGATCGACGAGGAAGGGCCGCACTGCCGTCTGACGGTGGAGCATTTCGATCTGACCTACGGGCCCGACGGGGTGGCCAATGGCTGGTCGCGGACGATCGACGGGCTCAAGACCTGGCTGGAGACCGGGCAGGACGCACATTTCCCGATGCCGCAGGATGAGATGGCATGACGCCGGAGCTGTTCTGGCTGACGCTGACGGCGCTGCTCGCGGGCTCGCTCTGGATCCCGTTCATCGTCGGGGTGAACGCAACCCCGGCGCGGGCTGTTGTCGGCGATCTGAGCCGGCCGCCGGACCTCGGCCGGATGCCGGCCTGGGTGCACCGGGCGCACCGGGCGCATCTGAACCTGGTGGAGCAGTTCCTGCCGTTCGCGGTCGTGGTGCTGGTCGCCCATATGGCGGGTGTCTCGACGCCGGTGACGGTCTGGGCCACGGCGCTGTTCTTCTGGCTCAGGGTGGCCCATGCGGCGGGGATGATCTCGGGCGCCGCGCGGCTGCCGGTGCGGCCGCTGATCTTTACCGCCGGTTGGCTCTGTATCCTGGCGGTGGGCGGCGCCGTTCTTGCGGGATCTCACGGCCCGTGATTTGAGCCGGGGGCGCTCCCGCCCCCTTCCGGCCTTGCGGCCTCCAGGCGTTGGGCCGGGCGCGGCTCCGCCGCGACCGTCCCGCAAGCAGACGCCACCACCCCGCCGCCGGGCGCACCGCGCGCGCCCTGCCGTCAGGGCAATGCCGGCGCGGCCTCGACACTCCGCTCCAACGCCGGATAGCGCAGCGCCAGCGTGATCCCCCGGGCGGCAAAGGCCACCAGCAGCGCCATCCAGAGCCCGTGATTTCCGAAGCTGGGCACCAGCAGCGCACAGGCCGCGAAATAGACCAGCACGCTGATAATCATCATGTTGCGCATGTCGCGCGAGCGGGTGGCGCCGATGAAGATCCCGTCGAGCATCCAGGCCGCGCAGCCCACCAGCGGGGCGAGTACCATCCAGGGCAGATAGGCATGCGCCTCGGACCGGACCTCCGGCGATGTCGTCATGAGCTCGATGACCGGCCCGCCCGCAAGCGCAAAGAGCGCCGCCAGCGCCCCGGCGCTGACCAGCCCCCAGAGGCTGCACAAGGCCGCCGCCCGGCGCAGCAACCCGCGGGCCCGCGCGCCCATCGCCTGCCCCACGAGCGCCTCGGCGGCAAAGGCGAACCCGTCCATGGCGTAGATCGTGACATAGAGAAACTGGATCAGGATCTGGTTGGCCGCGAGCGGCACGTCGCCGAGCCCCGATCCGAAGAACAGGAAAGAGACCGTGATCGTCTGGATCAGCACCGACCGGATCAGGATGTCGCCATTGACCCGGGCCATGCGGATCAGCCGGACCCGATCCGCCACACGGCCCCAGTCGCGCCAGCGCGCATCGGCGAAAGCGTCGCGGCAGAACCAGAGGCCCAGAGCGAGCCCCGAGAATTCGGCGATGAAGGTGGCCCAAGCGACACCTTCCACGCCCCAGCCGAGGCCGAGCACGAACCACAGGTTGAGCAGGATGTTCAGCCCGTTCATCCAGAGCTGCATTCCGAGCACCGCGCGGGTCCGTTCCTGCGCGATCAGCCAGCCGGTGACGCCGTAGAGCGCGATCGCCGCCGGGGCCGACCAGATCCGGATCGCCATATAGTCGCGGGCCAGCGCCTCAACCTCGGTGCTGGCCGGGGCGAGCGCGAAGGCGCCGGTAAAGAGCGGCCATTGCAGTGCGATCAGCAAGACCCCGCCCGCACCGGCGATCAGCAGCGCGCGGGTCAGCAGCGCCACGACCTCGCCCCGGTCGCCCGCACCGCGGGCCTGGGCGGTGAAGCCGGTGGTGCCCATCCGCAGAAAGCCGAACACCCAGTAGATCGCCGAGAGCACGACCGCGCCGATCCCCACAGCCCCGATGGGGGTCGCCTGCCCCAGCTGGCCCACGACGCCGGTATCCACGATGCCGAGGATCGGTATGGTGGCGTTGGACAGCACCACGGGCCAGGCCAGCCGCAGCACCCGGCCATGGGTCATACTGCCCGCCGCCCCGGTCTGACGCGTGCCCTCGGCGGCGTCAGTCATCGGCCTGCGGCATCACGAAATGCCCCGTGGCCTGGGCGAAGAGGCGGGCACGGTTATCCTGCCAGGCCTCGACATGGACGCTCGCATAGCGCCGGCCCGAGCGATTCACCCGCGCCCGTGCATAGGCCTCGCGCGGGAGACCGGAGCGCAGGAAATCCACTGTCATGTCGATGGTCTTGGGCATGCGGGGGGCTGCGCCGCCTTCCAGCTCGTCCACGGAGATGGCACCGGACTCGATATCCTCCCAAAGCTCGGTCCAGGCCAGTTCGATGATCGCCGCAACCTCCAGGAAGCCTGCGATCGCTCCGCCATGGAGGGCCGGCAGCATCGGGTTGCCGATGAGCTTGTCATCATAGGTCATGACGGCGGTCAGCTCATCGCCATGGCGCTGAAAGCGGATGCCGAGAAAGCCGATATAGGGCACGCGTTCGGTCAGCGCGGCGAGCGCCGCATCGCGCCGGCGCTTGACCACGGGCATCGGTTCGGGGCGCCGGGTCTTGCGTGATTGCGTGTCCGGCGCGCCCACGTCGGTCGGTTTGCGGCTCATGGCGTATCCACCGTGAAGGCGCCGGCGGCATGGACCACCGGGCGTTCCGCATCGCCGTCATGGGCGACCGCGCGCACGAAAGCCACAGACCGGGTGATGTGATGGCAGTCCGCCCGCGCCAGCAGCCGGGCGCCCGCCGCGGCGGGGCGCATATAGTCGATCCGCAGGTCCAGCGTCGCGCTCGACACGCCGGCCTTGGGATGGCTCAGCGCGGCGGCGCCGCAGGCTGTGTCGATCAGCGCCGACACCGCGCCGCCATGGATCACGCCGCTTTCGGGATCGCCCACCAGCGCCTCGGCCCAGGGCAGCGCCAGGACCGCCCAGCCCGCGCCCAGATCCTCCAGCTCCAGCCCGAGCGCCCGTGAAAAAGGCAGCTCGGTGATGAAGGCGCGCACCAGATCCGTCCTGTCTGCCATGGGTTCCATTCCGCTGTCCGGCTCGCGCCGCTGTGCTGACTTATCGGGCGCCAGCCATGCGCCGTCCAGCGCCGATCCGGTCGCACGAGTGGGCAATTGCGTCGCGCCGCCGCCCTGCCTAACCTTGCGGCACGGGGAGGTACCGCAATGTCCGAGTCGCCGCTGAGCTTCAAGGAAATGTGCGCGAAGTTCGACGTCACGCCGCGCACCCTGCGCTACTACGAATACATCGAACTGCTCCAGCCCGACAAAGAGGGCCGCGCACGGTTCTATGGCCCGCGCGAGATTGCGCGCATGACCCTGATCCTGCGCGGGCGCCGTTTCGGCTTTGCCCTTGAAGAGATCCGGCAGTGGCTGCTGATCTATGAGGAAAAGGGCACCGCGGCCCAGATGGAGGCCTGGGTGGAGCTCGCCACGCGTCAGCTCGACAGCCTTCACGAGCAGCGCGCCCAGCTCGACCAGACCATCGAGGAGCTGCGCAAACTGCGCGACGACACGACCAAAGCGCTCCGCCAGAACGCCTGAAGCCCGAAAGCCCGCGCGGTCTGGCCCACCCGGGGGCGCGCGCCGCGAAATTCACGACAAATTCCGTTACGTTGCAACATTGCTCTGACGTGGCGTTCCGATACCGCCATCCCGCGGCCTCGCGTAAATTGGTTCCAGAGCCCTGCCCCGCGCCCGTCAGCCGCGGGACGCCGAATGGAGACAAATCTTGAGCGATGATCTGATCCCGGTCCGCAAGATGTGCGGAGCCTATGACGTGACCCCGCGCGCCTTGCGGTTTTACGAGGACGAAGGGCTGCTCTCGCCGGTTCGCAGGGGCACCGCGCGCTGGTACGGGCCGGCCGACCGCGCCCGGCTCGACCTGATCCTGCGATGCAGACGATATGGCCTGCCGGTCCAGGAGATCCGCATGCTGATACAGCAGTTCGACGCCGAAACGGGCCGCTTCGCGCAGCCCGACCTGGTGCAGGCAAAGGGCAAACAGCAGCTCGACCTGCTCAGGCGCCGCGAGCGCGAGCTTACGGCAGCCATCGACGATCTGAGCGACGATCTGGCGGCCGCCACCCGCTGGCTCGACCGCAAGGCCCCCGAAAGCCACTGACCCCACCGCGACGGCATCACGCCCCCGTGCCGTGACCCACCCCGAGACCGAACAGGACCGCACCCATGCCCAGCTACACCGCCCCGACCAAGGATCTGCAATTCATTCTGCATGATGTGCTGGGCGTCTCTGCGTCCGACATCCCCGGCTATGACGAACTTGATCGCGACATGACCTCGGCCGTTCTGGAAGAGGCCGGGAAGATCTCGGAACAGGTGCTGGCGCCCCTGAACCAGGTGGGCGACGAACAGGGCTGCAGCCTGGAAAACGGCGTGGTGCGCACGCCCGACGGCTTCAAGGACGCCTATGACCAGATGCGCGCCGGCGGGTGGATGGGGCTCGACGCCGATCCGGAGTTTGGCGGCCAGGGCATGCCCTATGTGATGAACTGCGCCACGGGCGAGATGTTCGTCTCCGCCAACATGGCCTTCAACATGTATTATGGCCTGACCCACGGCGCCTATGCCACGATCCTCACCCATGGCTCGGATGCGCAAAAGGCCACCTACCTGCCAAACCTGGTCGAGGGTCGCTGGTCGGGCACCATGAACCTGACGGAACCGCAATGCGGCACCGATCTGGGCCTGATCCGCACCAAGGCCGAGCCCCAGGACGACGGCAGCTACAAGATCACCGGCTCCAAGATCTGGATCTCGGCCGGAGAGCATGACCTGAGCGAGAACATCATTCATCT
>JBCDBB010000098.1:0-14730 GCA_039184415.1 Pseudomonadota bacterium | reverse complement strand
GTGACATTCTCGAGCTTCATGCCGAGATCTTCAGAGATGACCTGGCCGCCGGTCAGGATCGCGATGTCCTGCAGCATGGCCTTACGGCGGTCGCCGAAGCCCGGTGCCTTGACGGCTGCGATCTTGAGGCCGCCGCGCAGCTTGTTCACGACGAGGGTCGCGAGCGCTTCGCCTTCGACATCTTCCGCGATGATCAGAAGCGGCTTGCCGGACTGGATGACGGCTTCGAGGAGCGGCACCATCGGCTGCAGGCTCGAGAGCTTCTTCTCGTGCAGCAGGATCAGGCCGTCTTCGAGCTCGGCGATCATCTTGTCGGGGTTGGTGACGAAGTAGGGGCTCAGGTAGCCGCGGTCGAACTGCATGCCCTCGACGACGTCGGTTTCGGTGTCGAGACCCTTGTTCTCTTCGACCGTGATGACGCCTTCATTGCCGACCTTCTGCATCGCGTCCGCGATCTGCTGGCCGATTTCCGGCTCGCCATTGGCGGAGATGGTGCCGACCTGGGCGACCTCGTCGCTGTCCTTGACCTCGCGCGAGGCGGACTTGATCGATTCGACCACGGCCTTGGTGGCCAGATCGATGCCGCGCTTGAGGTCCATCGGGTTCATGCCGGCCGCGACCGACTTCATGCCTTCCTTGACGATGGACTGGGCCAGAACCGTTGCGGTGGTGGTGCCGTCGCCGGCCTCGTCGTTGGTGCGGCTGGCCACCTCGCGGACCATCTGGGCACCCATGTTCTCGAACTTGTCTTCGAGCTCGATCTCCTTGGCGACCGACACGCCGTCCTTGGTGATGCGCGGCGCGCCGAAGGACTTGTCGAGGATCACGTTGCGGCCCTTGGGGCCGAGCGTCACCTTCACCGCATCGGCGAGGACATTGACGCCCTTGAGCATCTTGTTGCGGGCGTCGGTTTCGAATTTGACGTCTTTCGCCGCCATCGTGGCGTACTCCCTCAGGATTTGGGTTTGGGAAAAGGAATGACCTGGGCCGGCCTTCAGGCGGCCGCGGCCGCCGCGTCGTCCTCGATGATGCCGAGGATGTCGCTTTCCTTCATGATCAGCAGCTCTTCGCCATTGATCGACACTTCAGTACCCGACCATTTGCCGAACAGGATCTTGTCGCCGGGCTTGACCGACATCTCGATCAGCTCGCCGCTGTCCTTGCGGGCGCCGTCGCCGCAGGATACCACGAGGCCCTCGGCGGGCTTCTCCTTGGCGTTGTCGGGGATGATCAGACCACCCTTGGTCTTTTCTTCGCCTTCAACGCGGCGAACCAGTACACGATCTTGGAGCGGTTTGAATGCCATCTCAGAGTCTCCTTGGCTCTGTAGGTTATCCCTGTGTTGTCACTCAGCTATAATGAGTGCCAACGAGCCGCAGATAAGGAACAGCAAATCCTGTGTCAACCGGACGCAGCGGGGAAAATTGCCTCCAATCCGCGAGGTCAACCTGCCGCAGCGCAAGGCTGTCCCCGGGGCACGCGCCGCCCGCGCCCAAGTCCCCAACGCCGCGCCCTAACCGAGCAGCACCCCGCGCCCGTCCCAGAGCAGCTTCAGACCCGCCAGAAACAGGAACCCGTAAACGATCCGCGTGAAGATCGCCTGCGAGACCGTCTTGTGCAGCACCAGCCCCAGCCCGATCCCGACGAAGAGCAGCGGTGCAAGCAGCAGGCTGATCCGCAGGCTTTCCGGCGTCAGCTGGCCCATGGCGCTGTAGGCCACGGATTTGGTCGCGTTCAGGGCAAAGAAGAACATCGTGTTGGTCCCGACGAAGACCGACTTCTCCAGCCCCTCGCGCAGCAGGATGCCCTTGACCGGCGGGCCGCCGGCATGGGCGACGAAGCTCGCGAAGCCCGACAGCCCGCCCAGCAGGAACACCACCCCGCGGCGCGGGGCCGGCGCGCTCTCGACCCGACGGAGGCCGCGCAGATACTGCGCCACGAAAAAGAGCGCCAGCAGCCCCACACAAAACCGGATCAGATCCGCGCTCATCCACTGAAACGCCACCGCGCCGAGGGTCAGACCCGCCGCCGCACCGGGCAGCAGCGCCGCGACGACCGGCCGGCTCCAGCGGTAGCGATATTGCCAGACGATCAGCAGATCCATCGCCAAGAGGATCGGCATCAGGATCGCGACGGCCAGCTGCGGCGCGATGTAAAGGCTCATCAGCGGCACCGACATCACGCCGAGCCCGCCGCCGAAGCCGCTTTTGGAGATCCCGGTCACCAGCACCGCGCAGGCCGCGACCAGAAAAAAGGAAATCGTCAGATCCATGGCATGTCCCAGCAATACGCCGGGCCGGATCTATCGCGCTGGTATGTATCAGTGAAGCGATTTATAACGGCTTTATAAATCTACAAACGAGATTTCAGATGCGGGACCTCAACGCGCTCGAAAGCTTCGTGATTGCGGCGGAAACGCTGAACTTCTCCGTCGCGGCGGAGCGGCGCAACACCGTCCAGTCGGCGGTCAGCGCGCATATCCGCAAGCTGGAACAGGAACTGGGCTGCCCGCTTTTCACCCGCGGCCGGGGACGGCCCATGGCGCTCACCCCCGAAGGCGCCGCCTTCACCCACTACGCGCGCCGCATCCTGGGCCTGTCCGACGAGGCGGTGAAGGCCATCCGCGGCGCGCGCGGCCGGCGGGCGATCCGGCTCGGAACCACCGTGACGCTGGCCATGTCCGTCGTCGCCCGCGCGCTCGGCCGCTATGCCGCGGACGCCCCTGACGTGCAGATCCAGATCCAGTGCGACCGGAGCGACGCGCTCCCTGCGCTCCTGGACGCCGGCGAGATCGACCTCGCCTTCATGATGGACCAGGGCCGGCGACCGGGACGCGAGTTCGTCGAAAGCACGGAGCTTGTCTGGGTCGCGGGCCCCGGGCTCGACCCTCAGGCGCTCCGGGGCGACCTGCCGCTCGTCTTTCTGACCGACGGGCGCGATCTGAGGGGCTACGCGTTCGACGCGCTCGACCGGGCCGGGCGGCGGGGCTACCTCGCCCATCTCAGCCCCCATCCGATCGGGGTCCGATCGATCCTGCAGGCCGGGCTGGCGCTCTCGGTCATGCCGCGGATCACCATCGAGCCGCCGCTCCGGATCCTGGGCGCCGACGCGGGGCTTCCGAAACTAAAAAGCGTGGCACTGTCGCTCTACCGGGCGCCCGACGCGGCGGGCGAGGACATCGCGCGCTTCACCGCCCAGATCCGCGACCAGATGGAGCGCCAAAGCTGATCGGCCCTGTCAGGCGCCGCCGCTCAGAGCAACAGGTTCAGAACCGGCGAGTTCGGACTCGTGCTGCCGGCCAGCAGCGCCAGCGGCGAGGTGCTGGCGGTCGAGTTGATCGTGGCGACGGTCAGATAGCGCTCGCGCATCTGCTCGATCCGGTCGGGCGTCAGAAGCTCGGCGAGTTCGGATGTGCCGAACATGCTCTGGGACCGGCTCTTGAAATCGCCCAGCTGCCGGTCGAGATCGAGCGTCGCAAAGGATGCGGGCAGGTTGAAGGCCGTCTCGAACACCGTCCGCAATTGCGGCGAGGCCATCACCTTGAACCATTGCGCATCGTTGCTCGTCGCGCTGGCCACCGCGTCCCCCAACTCGCGCTCAAAGGACAGCGCGATCCGCAGATTGGGATCGATATCGCCGACGCGGATCTCGAACTGGCGCTCGAGATAGCGCTCGGTCACGGCCTCCGCAAATCCCGACGGATAGGTGCGCTGGTCGCTCTCGGGCTGGAAGTTCAGCGCGTTGTAGAGCGCCTCATAGCGCGCGTCGCTCAGCACCAGCAGCGCGGAGTCCGGATCGGTGTTGTAGGCGTCGAGCACACGGCCCGTAAAGCGCGCCTCCTCTTCCCCCAGCGGGATGTCGAAAAACGCCGTCGTGGCCAGCATCAGCGGGATGTCGTTGAAGAAATCGGTCACATCTGTGACAGGGCCGCGGCGGGCCTGGGCCGCGTCGATCACGGCAGACAGCTGGCTCTGGGCCTCCTCCCGCTCGGTTCCCGTCAGCATCGCGCCGAACCCGAAGGCCTCGGCCATCGCACGGTAGCGCGGGTCGGACTGGCTGTTGGCCACCGAGGCCTCGTCGCTCAGGTCGGAGTCGAGCACCGCCTTGAGAAACGCCCGGTCCTCGGTCTGCAGCCCGAAGACATCCAGCGTCGACTGCAGCAGCCCGGAATCGTCCAGCAGATCGTCGGAGCTCTGCAGCCCCTCCAGCCTGCCGGCAAACCTGTCGGCGAACCCGAAGACCGAGCTCTGCTCGGCCGCCAGCCGCTGGAAGCCCAGCGCATCCGACAATTCGGCATAGCGCGCATCCGGCAGGGCACGCGCCAGCGAGGTCGGGTCGGACAGATCGCTGTCCAGAACCCGCTGGATCATCCAGCGGTTGTCCAGGTCCCCTTCGAGCCCGAAGACGCTCAGCACGCTCTCCAGCAGGCGCCGGTCACCCATCAGATCGTCCGAACTCTGCAACGCCTGGAGCTGGGCGGCGACATCCCGGCTCACGCGCGAGATCAGCGACGCCGACAGGTGGCTCTCCCCGCCCTGGAACGCGCGCGCGAAATCGACGACCCCGGGATCGCCGAGCCGGTTGGCCAGCGACTCAGGGTCGTTCAGATCCGAGGTCAGGACCCGTTCCAGCAGAACCGGTTGGGATCTGTAGCGGCCGAGATCAAAGGCATCGAGCGCACGGTCGAGCAGGTTGGAGCTTCTCAGCAGCGTCTCCACGCTGTCGACCTGGCTCAGCTCTCCGCGGATCGTGTCGGCGGCCTGCGCGCCGGGCAGGTTCGCGCCCTCGCTTCCGGCGAAATTGAAGGTCTGCGCCAGCGCGAGATAGCGCTTGTCGCTCAGCCGGTTGGCCGTCGATCCCGGATCGTTCAGGTCCGACATCAGCACATTGCGGATGAACGCTCTGTTGTTGATATCCTCGTCCAGACCAAAGGCTCCCAGCGCCACCCGCAAGAGGGTGCGGTCGTCCATCAACTGGTCGACTGTCTGAACACCGGCGATCTTCTGCTGGAAATGCGCGGTGTCCCGCGCCGTCTGCGGCGACCGGGCGAGGGCCTGCATCTGCGCGTCCTGCGTGCTCTGCAAGAGCCTGTAGCCGGCCAGGCCTCCTCCGGTGATCAACGGCGTGAACGTCATGCACACTCCCTTCGGCCCGGTCCGGACCTGTTGGCGCAACATCGCTATAGGCCAGACGGCTTAATGCTTCCCTAGCACCGGTCGCTCGCCCCGGGCGCAGCTGCCCCTGGGTCACGACTGCGTCATCCCCACCCCTTCGCCACCCATTGGCCGCCGCATCGCGCTAGGCTGCCGGCAACCCGACAGAGAGGAGTTCACGGATGCGGCGCATGATCCTGTTCCTGGCCACCCTCGGCATGGTGCACAGCCCCGCCGCCGCGACCGTGATCGACGGCAAGATCCTGCGCCAGACCGGAAACGGAGAGTTTGTAAAACTCAACACCGATCCGCCCTTCTCGGTAGGATACGACACGTTCAACACCGACCATCTCTATGCGTTCGACGAGGACCAGAATATCGAGCTCATTGAGCCGATCCGGGTCGATATCGGGGTCCAGCCGATGATCCCGGCAGGCTCGATCGTGGCCTCCCACTATGTCTTCTTCGACAGCTATAACGGGGTCCAGTACGGCTATGTGATGTTCGATGCCCCGATCCTGGGGATTGCCGCGTTCCAGCAGACGATGGCGGCGACGGATTTCCTCGCCAACACCGATGTCACTTACATCAGCGAGGAACTCCGCGGGCTCGAACGCGGCGACCGCGTCTGGATCGACGAGGACGACTCCCATCGGCTCTGGGTCTACTGGGCGGGCTCCTCGCCCGGCGACTATATCCGCGTCTTCACCGCGCTCTCCCCGGCGGCGATGATGTAGCGCCGACGCGCCGGTCCCGGAACAGGCCAAACCGCGAACATGGATGTACGAAATGTCCATTTGGACGTTTCGTACATTCCTGACCGGATCGTTACCCTTCCACCAGACTGGCGGTGAGCCTCCGGGCTTCGTGCAGCAGCGCGCCCAGATCCGCGGTCACCAGCCGGCCATCCGAAACGACCGGCCTACCTTCCACAAACAGATCCCGCACCTCGGTCGGACCACAGAGCAGGAGCGCCGCAACCGGGTCCCACGCGCCCGTTCCCTCGGCGCCCGAGACGTCCCAGATGGCGATATCGGCGCGCTTGCCTACCTCCAGACTGCCCAGATCCCCTGACCGCCCAAGGACCTCGGCCCCGCCGCGCGTGGCGATCTCAAGCGCCTCCCGTGCCGACATCGCGTCCGCCCCCTGCGCGACCCGCTGCAGCAGCAGCGCCTGACGCGCCTCCAGCAACAGATTGCCTGCGTCATTGCTGGCCGAGCCGTCCACGCCCACACCGACGCGCACGCCCGCATCGCGCATTGCCCGCACCGGCGCGATGCCCGATCCCAACCGGCAATTGGAGCAGGGGCAATGGCTTACGCCGGTTTTCGTGCGGGCGAACAGATCGATCTCGGCCCCGTCGAGCTTCACGCAATGGGCGTGCCAGACATCATCGCCGGTCCAGCCGAGATCTTCGGCATACTGCCCCGGTCGGCAGCCGAACCGGGCGTGAGAATAGGTAACGTCCTCGTCATTCTCGGCCAGATGGGTATGGAGCCGCACGCCCTTGTCGCGGGCCAAAAGCGCCGCGTCGCGCATCAAGTCCCGGCTGACCGAAAAGGGCGAACAGGGCGCGACGGCGATCTGGATCATCGCCCCCGGCGCGGGGTCGTGATGGGCGTCTATCACCCGGATGCAATCTTCCAGGATCGCCGGCTCCGGCTCCACCAGACTGTCCGGGGGCAGGCCGCCAGCGCTTTCGCCGATGCTCATCGACCCGCGGGTGGCCAGCAGCCGGACACCGATGTCATGTGCCCCGTCTATACTGTCATCCAGCCGTGCCCCGTTCGGAAAAAGGTAGAGATGGTCAGAGGTTAGACTGCATCCCGAGAGCGCGAGCTCGGCCAGCCCCAGGGCGGCGGAAACCCGTACCTCCTCGGGTCCGAAACGCGCCCAGACCGGGTAGAGCGTCTGGAGCCAGCCGAAGAGCAGCGCATCCTGTCCGCCGGGCACCGCACGGGTGAGCGACTGAAAGAGATGGTGGTGCGTGTTGACCAGGCCCGGCGTCACGACGCAGCCGGACGCGTCCAGGATCTGCGCATCGCCCGGCGCCAGGCTGGTCCCGATCTCGGCAATCACCCCGTCTCGGAGCCGCATATCCGCGCCGGCAAGCTCGCGCCGCGCACCGTCCATGGTAACCAGCACATCCGCGCGGCGGATCAGCGTTTCAGCCATCCGCGCGCAGCAGGCTGAGGGCCGCCGCATGAATCTCGGGGTTCGCCGCGGCGACGACGGCCCCGCCCTCCAGCGCCGGACCGCCATCCCACCCGGTCACGATGCCGCCCGCCGCCTCGACCACGGCTATGGGCGCCAGAATGTCGTAAGGCTGCAACCCCGCCTCGATCACCAGATCGATCTGACCGAGGGCCAGTAGACCGTAGGCATAGCAATCCATGCCGTAGCGCGTCAGGCGCACCTGACCCGCGACCCTCTCGAAGCCCGCGCGCTCCTCGGGGCTGCCGATCTCGGGAAAGGTCGAAAACAGGATCGCCTCAGCGAGCGGCCGCGCCGGGCGGCTTCGGAGCGGGTCCACCCCACGGGGGCCCGTCAGCTGCGCCCGGCCCAGCCCGCCCTCGAACCGCTCGCCGATATGGGGCTGGTCGATGATGCCGTAAAGCGGTCCATCCCGATCGCGCAGGGCAACCAGCACGCCCCAGGTCGGTGCGCCGGCCAGATAGGCGCGGGTGCCGTCGATCGGATCGAGCACCCAGGTCATTCCGGACCTGGAGGCTTTGGGCCCAAACTCCTCGCCCAGGATACCGTCCTCGGGGCGGTTTTGCTCCAGAATGTCACGCATCACCCGTTCGCTGGCACGGTCTGCCTCAGTCACCGGGTCGAACCCGGCGTCGGCCTTGTTGTCCGCACTCAGGCCAAGATCGCGGAAGCGCTCCAGCGTGACGCGGCGCGCGGCGTCTGCCAGGCGATGGGCAATGGGCGGGATGTCGGAGGCGAGGTCTGTCATACCCTCGCGGGTCGGGGAGGCGTGAGTCATGGCCGGGACGATAGGAGGGCCGTGCGCCCCTGTCACCCGGTCCGGTCGGAGGCCGTCACGCCGCGTCGCTTAAGACCCGTGCCAGTTCGAACAACCGGCGGCGCTGGTTTTCGGGGATCGCGTAATAGGACCGGACAAGTTCCAGCGCTTCCTTGTCCGCCAGCAGATCACCCGGCATCGGGTCGCCCGCGGAATGGCTGACCTGTTTCTGGTCGAGACCGTCAAAGAAATAGCTGACCGGCACGTCTAGCGTCTCGGCGATGTCCCAGAGCCGCGAGGCGCTGATGCGGTTCATGCCCGTCTCATACTTCTGGATCTGCTGGAACTTGATGCCGACCTGATCGGCCAGCTGCTGCTGGGTCATTCCGACCATCCAGCGGCGATGCCGGACTTTCTTGCCGACATGGATATCGACGGGATGTTTCATGGTCGGACTCCGTTCTATCTTACGGTTGAGAGAAGCAATAACCGTGCCAAGCTCGACAGATCGGGGATTTTCTCCATCCGATATTTTCCCCAATCTATTAATACTCTGGTAACACTTATAAAAAAACCGGGCTCGGTGACGCGTCTCGGTAAGACTTATGACACATTCTGCAGCTGCAACATATCCCGTAACGTGTTCGCGGACGGATATTTGCATTTTGCCAAGTTCATTTTGCACGCCGATTTGCATTTTGCAAAGATGAAGGATGTTTACGCCGCCCTGCAGCATGCCCATAACCACGCGGCATCATGGGGAACAGGAGCGCGCCAATGCTGGCCTACAGGTTGCAGAGCCTCGACACACCGCCCGCTCTGACCGACTGCCCGGTGCCCGCCCCGGCGACCGGGGAGGTGCAGATCGCCGTCGGCGCCTGCGGGCTCAACTTCGCCGACACGCTCATGATCCGCGGCAAGTATCAGGACATGCCGGACCCTCCGATGACCCTGGGCATGGAGGTGGCGGGAACGGTCACCGCTGTGGGGGAGGACGTCGCCGGGTTTGCCCAGGGCGACCGCGTGGCCGCCTATGCAGGCCATGGCGGCATGGCCGAGATCGCCAGCGTCCCCGCATCCCGCTGTCTGCAGATCCCGCCCTCGATGAGTTTCGAACAGGCGGCCGCCTTTCAGATCACCTATGGCAGCGCCCATCTGGCGCTCGTGCACCGCGCGCGGCTCGCCGCGGGCGAAACCGTTCTGGTTCTGGGCGCGGCTGGCGGCGCGGGGCTCACCGCCGTGGAGGTCGCGAAAGCCTGCGGCGCGACTGTGATCGCGAGCGCGCGCGGACCTGACAAACTTGGCGTCGCAGAGGCCGCTGGCGCAGATCATTTGATCGACAGCGACCAGGACCCCGATGCGCTCAAGGCCGCGTTCAAGGGGTTTGGCGGCCTCGACGTCGTCTATGACACGATCGGCGAGCCGCTCTTCACCCCCGCCCTGCGGGCCTGCGCACCGGAGGGCCGCTACCTTCCCATCGGCTTTGCCGGCGGGGAGGTGCCCCAGGTCCCGGCCAACATTCTGCTGGTCAAGAACATCGACGTGATCGGGTTCTGGTGGGGGGGCTATCTGAAGTTCGCCCCCGGGATTCTGACCGGCAGCCTGCAGGAGCTGCTGACCTGGTTCGAGGAGGGCCGCATCCGCCCTCATATCAGCCACAGCCTGCCGCTATCCCGCGCGGACGAGGCCCTGGACCTGATCCGCAGCCGGACATCCACCGGCAAGGTGGTGGTGACGCCCTAGCTCGCGACCTGGGTCAGGTGCGAAGCGATCCGCGCCTGGCTGGGATGGGCGGCCCGGTAGGAGGTGCGGATCATCTCGGCCATCTCCTCTGCGCCCGGCGCCCCGCGCGTGCCGGGCAAAGGCGTGCGGCAGTAGAGATTGATCGAGACGTGACCGACCTCGGGCAGGCTCCCGCTATGATCGACCGGTTGCAGGTACTTGCCGTCCTGCCCACCCAGATCGACATGGACCGCCAGATCCGCGCTCACCGTCGCTGCCACCGACCGGGACTTCTCGGTTTCCACCACGAGGTCCCAGGGGATGCCCGCGCTGTCCAGGGCCGCCGTCGTCAGCGGCCGGAAGATGCATTCGCGCTCAAAGGCGAGCGGCAGCGGCCGTCCGCGCCACGCGTTGCCGTTGATCGCGCCGACCCAGACCAAGGGGAGGCTTACCAGGGTCTCGGCCCCTGGCATCTCCGTCCGTTCCGTGGTCAGGATGAGATCGCAGGTCCCCTTGTCATAGCGGTCCTTGAGATCGGTCGTATAGGTCGAGATCAGCCGCACCTCGACACGCGGAAATTCTGCCGCGAAACGTTTCAACACGCCCGGGATATGCGGAAACACGATGTCATGGGGCACGCCGAGCGTGAGCGTGCCCTCATAGGCCGGTGCGGTCAGGCGGGTGATCGCCTCGTCATTCAGCGCCAGCATCCGGCGCGCGTAACCCAGAAGCTGGTCCCCGGCTGAGGTGAGCACGACCCGGCGCCCGGACTTTTCCAGAAGCGGCAGACCGACGGCCTGCTCCAGCCGCTTCATCTGCATCGACACCGCCGACTGGGTGAGATTCAGCAGATTGGCCGCGCGCGTCACGCCACCGGAATCGGCCACGGCAACCAAAGCGCGTAGCGCTGTCAGATCAAGAGTTCGCATCAGCTCTCCTGATGTTTCAGTTCAAAAACATTCGTTTTAAAAATCTATCATCTCCCGGCATACACATCAAGCAAAGCGATCGCATCGGAAAAATTCATCAAGAATGGGAAAGGATTTGCCATGCCTGTCTATGACCTGCCCGTCAGACGCGCACCCTCCGCAGCGTTCGGCCGCCCCCGGACCCGCGCACGGGGCCTTCTGGACTATCTCGATCTGTGGCGTCAGCGTCGGACACTGGCCGATCTCAGCCCTCACCAGCTGCGGGATATCGGGCTCACCAAAGAGGCCGCAAAGCGCGAGTCAGCCCGCCCAATCTGGGATGTTCCGGGCCATTGGCGCCTCTGAGCCCGCAAAACCGACAAAAACTGCTGGTTCCTTCGCTTGAAATGCGGCCAATGTTTGCCGATATTCATACTAACGGCGGCGGTCCCCCAGGCTCCGCCGCAATCCTTGTTTGGAGGCAACCTATGGCTGACTATCAGACGATCCGTGCCGGGGCCGGCGTCCGGACGGCAGAGATCGACGAGGGCCTTCGCGCCCATATGAACAAAGTCTACAGCACCATGTCCGTAGGCATGCTGCTGACATTTGCTGTGGCATGGGCCGTTGGCACATCGCCGGCGCTTCTCTCGGTTTTCCGCGATCCGATGACATTGCAGCCGAATCTGCTTGGCTGGATCATCATGTTCGCGCCGCTGCTCTTCGTGTTCGGCTTCATGGCGGGCATCAACAAGATGTCTGCAGCAACGGCTCAGACCGTGTTCTACGCCTTCGCCGCAGTCATGGGACTGTCGATTTCGTGGATCTTCGCGGCTTTCACCGGCATCTCGATCGCACAGGTGTTCCTGGTGACATCGATCGCCTTCGCAGGGCTCAGCCTCTACGGCTACACGACCAAGAAAGATCTCTCCGCCTGGGGGACTTTCCTGATGATGGGCCTGATTGGCGTGATCGTAGCGATGGTCATCAACCTTTTCATCGCATCGTCAGCTCTCGCCTTCGCGATCTCCGTGATCGGTGTTTTGGTCTTCGCGGGCCTGACGGCTTTCGATACGCAAAACATCAAGAACACCTACATCCAGATGGCCACAGCAGGCGATCAGGAATGGCTTGGCAAGGCCGCCATCATGGGCGCACTGAGCCTCTATCTGAACTTCATCAACATGTTCATGTTGCTGCTGTCGCTGTTCGGTCAGCGCGAGTGACCTGAGCGACAGACATGATCGGAAGGGCCGGCGGAGACGCCGGCCTTTTTCGTTGCGTATCACAGTGTCCGTTGTGCCGGCCGTACACGCGCGTCAGTCAAAGCCTGCGTTGCATCTGAACCGCGGGAAAGCTGATCCCGGGGCGCAGCTCCACGGTGATCTCGCCCAGCCTGCGGTAGCCCATGGCGGCATAGAATGGCTCTGCCGTGCGCGTCGCATTGCAATCCATCACACGGACGCCAGCCGCCCGCGCCTGATCATGAGCCGCAGCCATGATCGCGCGCCCGATCCCCTTTCGCAGATGCCGGTCATCAGTCACCAGATGGCGCACATCGCCCAAGCCTGGCGCAGCGCGTCGCCGGGTCCAGCCGCCGGCGCCGACGATCTCTTCGGCGTCGGTCTCGGCGACGAAGTAGCTCCCTCCGGTCACAAGCCCTGGTTGCGCCCGGCTGATCAGAGGCAGAGCCGTTACCATCACCGATGGCGGGTAGTCGGCTTTTAGAAGCTTTGGATAGGCCCGCGCCAGAAGCGCATCGACGTCCGCGATGTCCCGCGCCACCGCGAGCCTGATCCTGTAGCCGACGATGTCGATCGTGCGTCTCATCCCTAGGCGGCACGATCGCGCCGCAATCTCCTCGCGTTCGACCCGGTGTATCGCATCGCCTAACCGCTGGCGGTCGCCTTCCGGGATCCAGCCTCAATATCCAGGATAGTCTGAAGCCATGGCACCGCAATGTCCTCGGGCAGCTCCGCCGCCGACGCATCAGCGATACCCCGTTCCCCAATCATCCGGGCATTGCACGCGAGCAAGGCGTTCATCAGCTTTTCCGAGCCCTGAGCGAACGTGTCCTTGAACGACCGGTCGCCAAGGCCGAAAATCGCAAATCTGATATGCGCCAGATCGGGTTTCTTGCGGGTCAGCTCCTGGTAGAAATCCTCCGCGGACGCCGGCACATCGCCGGTTCCAAATGTCGAGCAGACCAATACGTAGAGCGGGCCATCGCTCAGCGTAAGAGGGTCCACGGTGTCGAGGCTGGAAATCTCGGTGGTGGCACGATCCGTAATCGATGCCTCCATATCCTCGCACAGAATCTCCGCCGTGCCGCTTTCCGTGCCGAAGTAGAACTCAACAGATATCATCGTCGCCCTGTGCCGGTTTTGTAATGACTGTGATTGCCTGCTGCACACTCGTGCTGTTTGCGCTGCCGAAAGTGCAAGTCGGACCAAGGGTCTGACCGGGTCGGGTTAAACCTACGCCTAACGCGCGCGGATTCAAGCGCGGCGCCCGACACAAGCTGTCCTTCCACTGAAAGGGACCGCCGCCCCGAACAACGCAAGGCACACCCAACAGAGCTGACAATGGGTATGCCGCCCGTGTTCCCGGTCCATGAAATGCAAAAGGCCACGCAGACGGCGTGGCCCCTGGTCGTCAAAGCACGGATGGCAGATTACTTGATCTTGCCTTCCTTGTATTCGACATGCTTGCGCGCGACGGGGTCGTATTTCTTGACCACCATCTTTTCGGTCATGGTGAGAGCATTTTTCTTGGTCACGTAGAAATGACCGGTGTCCGCAGTCGAGTTCAGGCGGATCTTGATCGTGGTCGGCTTCGCCATGGGTCACTCCTGACACGTGCCGGTCAGACCGGCCCGGAAATTCGATGAACGCGGTCTATCAGGGATGCAGCCGGCCCTGTCAAGGGCCTCCCCGCGCTACTCCACCTCGATGTAGAATGTGGCCCAGGGCAGCATGCCGTCGGTTTGCTCATTGACCTCCGCATCGTCGGTCTCCGGGAAAACGACGGTGGTGGGACCATAGCGCCCGATGCCGAGCGGTTTGCCGTCCAGATGCGTCGCAAGGATCGGGTCATACTCTTCGATGAACTCGCCCGGGATTTCGGCCGAATAGCCGTCGAGCGCCATGGCCCAGACCGTCGACACCGGGAAGCCCGCCGCATCGAGCACAGCAGCAAGCTTCGGACCGGAAAAGGTGCCCTCGAACTCTCCTGCATAAATCGTTCGCTCGACCTCGCCCTGTTCAAGGGACGCCAAACCGGCAAGATCGAACTCGACGGCCTTGTCGAAGGCGATGCCGTACTTGCTCATCATGTCGCGGCCGTCTTCGAGCGCCGCAGCGCGATTTGCCTCGGTCGTCTCACCGCTCACCGTCAGAACCACCATGCCTTCCGGTGCGGGGGCGCCCTGGGCCCACGCGCCGCTGACCAGGGCGAAACTCGTGACTGTGGAATAAAGAAACTGTCTTGCGATGGTCATCTGAAACCTCCTTCGGTCAGGTTGCGACCTAGATAAGCTATGCCATTTCCGTGACAGCGGCTTATCACGCGCCTTTGTAGCTGACGTTCCGGCAGCGGGTCTCGGGTTTTTTTGGAGCCAGGCAGGCGCGCGCGGATGACCTGTAAGCCGGATTCTGTCCGGGGACATGCGCCCCCTGGATGACCATTCCTCTGGGCACGCCGTTACCGGCGCGCTCTAGCTGCCAACCCGGATCCCTGGGCTGAAGCGGCCTGCGCGAACGCGCGGGATCCCTATTCGGCATTGCTCCCGGTGGGGCTTGCCATGCCGGTCCTGTTGCCAGTCCCGCGGTGGGCTCTTACCCCACCGTTTCACCCTTACCCGTCTGATGACGGGCGGTCTGTTCTCTGTGGCGCTTTCCCTCGGGTTGCCCCGGCCGGGCGTTACCCGGCACCGTCGCTTCGTGGAGTCCGGACTTTCCTCGACCCGAGGGCCGCG
>JBCDBB010000097.1:0-14829 GCA_039184415.1 Pseudomonadota bacterium | reverse complement strand
GAAGACGAGCCGCTCTTGGGCCAGGATGGCGGGATCATCGAGCGAGTGATCTCTCCCGGCGCGGACCGCCAGCTTGTTTACATGATGCACCAGGTGATCGAGGCTGGAACCGGCCAGCGCGCAAAGCTCGGCGACCGGCCCGCGGCGGGCAAGTCGGGCACAACACAAGCCTTGCGCGATGCTTGGTTCGTTGGCTTCACCGCGGACTATGTCGCCGGGGTCTGGATGGGCTATGACGATAACACGCCGCTCAATGGGGTCACGGGAGGAGGGCTGCCCGCCGAGATCTGGCGCGAGACGATGCTGCGGGTTCATGAAGGCCTGCCGGTGCGCACGCTGCCGATGATCGATCCGCAGGATGCCCCTCAGATCGCCCGAACGGATCTGCCCGGCGTAGCCGCGCCACCTGTTCACAGGGCCGGCGACCCTGCGCCGATGCCCACCGCCGCACAAAACCCGGTCGGACGGTTCCTGAATTCACTTTTTGGGCGGAACTAACGGGACGTACGAACGCGAGTGGCGACGAGTAGGTGTCTGCTAGCAAGGCAATACAAGTCCCTGCTAAATCTGAGCTTTTGGCCGCCTCCCCGTTCTGGACGGGCTAAAGCTGTTTTTCAAAGAAGAGGTCAGGATAGGGGTCATCGTTGAATCTGTCGATCTCCGTCCAACCCATGCTTTGATAAAGCCCGAGAGCTTCGAACAAGGCGCTATTGGTATCCAGACGAAGCGTCTCGATGCCCAGGTCGCGCGCCGCATCTTCAGCGGTCGTCATTAGGCGACGCGCCAATCCCAACCCTCGGGCTGCGGGTGCGATCCACATGCGCTTTACCTCGGCCAGAGTGCCGCCATTTCCCTTAATGCCAACACAGCCCACCGGCATGTCCCCCAGCCTCGCAACGACAAAGCTTCCGAGAGGTGGCTTCATCTGCGTCAGTTCCGAGACACCAGAATTCTCAAGATCGAAGTCTCGGCCCAATCGCTTGCTGAGTTCTGCGGCAAACGCATTCAGGCACTTGGTGGCGATATCTGACGCATAGTCTGCTTCTTCGAAGACAATGTTCTCGCGCGACAGCGCTATCGTAACAACGTCCATTGCATCGAGCAGCCTGCGCGCGTCCTTGTGCCGGGCCAAAATGCCAGCGGCTCGTTCGTTTGACAGGGTTTCGTAAATGTCGAACTCCTGCTCGCCCTGCGCCGTAAGCCTTGTCCTGCGGGTGCGGCGATCGCCTGGGTTTCGCGTCGTTTCGATCAGGCCTTCGGCTTCGAGCCCGCGGAGCAGTCTACTCAGAAGCCCGGTGTCCAGCTTCAGAAGGGCCCGCAGCTCCGAGACATTTTCATAACCAAGGCCGATGGCGTTCAGCACACGTGCGGCGCCAAGTGGTCTCCCACGATTGAGAAAGGAGTCCTCGAGCGCTCCGACTTCGACAGCAACCGTGCGGCCGAAGTTTCGAACTCGGGAGATCTGATCCTGCTCCATTTAGCTGACTTTAGTCAGGCAAATACAGGTTTCAAGCAAGACTTCGACTAGTGGCCAAGAGCGGCCACTAGCGGCGTCTGCCTGATCGGTAAACACCAGTCTGTTCGGTCATTCGGGCTTTGGTCGGTCGCCTATCTCGGCGGTCGACGGACCGGCTTAGCCTCGCTCACGCATGAGTCGCGCTTTCTGACGCTGCCAGTCTCGCTTGGCCTCGGTGGCGCGTTTGTCCTGCGTTTTCTTGCCCTTGGCGATGCCGATCTTGATCTTCGCCCGGCCCTTGTCGTTGAAATACATGACCAGCGGCACGAGCGTCATGCCTTCGCGCTGGCGGGCCGACCAGAGTTTGGAGAGCTGCCGTTTGTTCACCAGGAGCTTGCGCTTCCTGCGCTCCTCGTGCCCCCAGATTTTCGCCTGATTGTAGGGCGGGATATAGCCATTGATCAGCCACAGCTCGCCCTCTTCGACACTCGCGTAGCTGTCGGCAATGGACACGCCGCCCGTGCGCATCGCCTTGACCTCCGACCCCGTCAGGACAATCCCGCATTCGAGATCCTCCTCAATGGCATAGTCGTAGCGCGCGCGCCGGTTCTCGGCGACGACCTTGTAGTTGGGATTGTCCTTGGGCTTGGCCATCGCAGCGATATAACCGCGCGCGTTGCGGGCGCCAAGAGCATGACGCCCGCGGACGTACGGACCGCCTACTAGAGCGTCTTGATAACAAGCACCCAGTTCTCGGTTGCGGTATCCCAGCCATCTTTGACGCAAGGCGTCGCGGCGGTCTCTCGATAGCCTTGACGTTCATAGAGCCGCCGTGCGCCGAGATTGGTGTCCGCAACAATGACGCTCGCCCGGTCAAGGCCCGCCTCTGCGGCAATACGTTCGGCGATCCCGAGCAGAGCCGTGCCCAGACCCTGGCCTCGGTTCTCCGGATAGCAGGCGAGCACATTGACATACCAACTGTCGAGCGCCTGGTTCTCGAGCTCCTGCAAGGGCCTGAAAAGCGGCGGGAAATCCGGCCCAATAGGTATCGGTTCCGATCCGATAGTATAGCCCGTCAGGCTCGCCACGGCTCCCTGACCGTAGTCGGCGACGACGATTTGGCCCTCCGTCGCCTTTTCGGCCTGACGCAGCCGGCCAACCTCCCAGGGATCCTCACCGTCCTCGGCCAGGTCCGTCCAGAGGTGAACCGGCAAGCCTTCGCCGGCGAAGTTCACGAGCTCCGCCAGAGCTGCGGCATCGGATTCAGTCGCCACGCGAAATGGCGGATCAAGCGTGATCATGATGTACCCCCGTTCTGTGCGTGCCTCTGGGGCGCGCGCCGATCCCATGAGGATCCGGGCCGCGACTCACCTTGCGCGCGGCGGGGTTGCTCTAGCGCATGCGCCGGTCCCGCGCAGCGTTAAAGCTGCGCGCCGCGGCGTGAAATCGCCAGCCGTTCAGGGGGCCGGAGGGAGATCCACCGTCTCCAGCCAGGGCTTGAGATCGATCAGCGGCGTGCCGTCGAATACATCGATCGCGTCGATCCCGATCCGTCCAGCGACCGGGTCGAGCGAGGTGATCCGCACCGTCGCCATGGCCACCGGGTTCGGGCGGGCAGGCGAGCGCAGGGCAAAAACCCCGCGCGGGCCATCCGCATGGCCGGGTCGCTGCACCACGATGTCCCGCCGCGAGCGGTTCATCCAGTAGAGCAGGATCACGGGCTGTCCGACCGCCAGGCCAAGCAAGCCCTCGCCATAGCCATCGGCGAGCTCGATATGCGCCCCTTTCCCGGTCTCGCGCGCCCGGCCGATATTCTTGGGGCAATCGTCGGGACCCCAAGGCGAACGGATGGTACCGATGAAGCTCACCGACCCGTCCGCTCGCGCGCCGGGATCGAACGGCAGCAGCACCTCGCCGGGGCGCGGCTCGCCCATCAGTTCAGCAGACCCGCATGGCGCATGGCGGCATCGATCTGCGCCATGGTTCCGTTCGTCAGCCCGACGAGCGGCAAGCGCACCTCCGGATCGCATTTGCCCAGGCGCGACAGCGCGTACTTCGCCCCTGTCAGTCCCGGTTCGACAAAAATCGCCTCATGGAGCGGCATCAGACGGTCCTGCAGCGCAAGCGCCGCGGCGTAGTCACCCGCCAGTGTCGCCTCCTGGAACTCCGCGCAGAGCCGCGGCGCGACATTGGCAGTGACCGAAATGCAGCCCGTTCCGCCATGGGCATTGAAGCCGAGCGCACTGGCATCCTCGCCCGAGACCTGAATGAATCCGGCACCGCAGCTCGCGCGCTGCTGGCTGACACGCGTGATGTCTCCGGTGGCATCCTTAACGCCAATGATCCGATCCAGCTTGGCCAGTTCGCCCATGGTCGCCGGGCTCATATCGACGACGGAACGGCCGGGAATGTTGTAGATGATGATCGGCAGCGTGCAGCAGTCATGCAGCGCGCTGAAATGAGCGATCAGTCCCGCCTGAGTAGGCTTGTTGTAGTAGGGCGTGACGACCAGCGCAGCATCGGCGCCGACGCGCTCGGCATGCCGGATCAGCCGGATCCCTTCGGCGGTGTTGTTGGACCCCGCGCCCGCGACAACGGGCACGCGGCCCTCGGCGGCGCGCACGACCTCTTCGATCACCGTCTCATGCTCGTCATGGGACAGCGTCGGGCTCTCCCCGGTGGTGCCGACAGGGACCAGCCCGTGGCTGCCCTCGGCGATGTGCCAGTCGACCAGCGCCCGCAGCGTATCGAGATCCAGCGCACCATCCTTGAACGGTGTTACCAAAGCTGGCAGGGACCCTTTGATCATGGCACGCTCCTTTGGTCAGCTCCGCTATCTCCGGCGGGGGCCGGGCAGCGCGCGCGGACCCTACAGCCGGGCCGCGGGATTGCCAAGTTTGTGAGTTACGCCGGGCGGGGGGCTGTCTAGGGTCTCATCCGCGGCAGTATTTGAGGCAGGAATGGGCAGGACTTTCACCACGGTTTTCGTCGCAATCGCAGTCACCCTGTCGCTCGCACTACCAGGCGATGCGGCGCGGCTCGATGAAGCGCTCGATGCGGCCCGGGCCGAAGACTGGGCCACGGCAGAACGGCTCGCCCGCAATGACGGCGAGATTGCGGTCGCCGTGGTGGACTGGCACCGGTTGCGGGCCGGTGAGGGCAGTTTTCAGGAGTACCGGAGCTTTTTGCAGCGCCATCCCGACTGGCCGGGTCTTGCCCTGCTGCGCCGACGGGGAGAAGACAGGATTCCCGCCAGCGCCGATCCCCGCGAGGTTCTCGACTATTTCCTGCAGACCCAGCCGCAGACGGGCACCGGGGCGATGCGACTCGCCGCGGCCTTCAAGGCGCTCGGTGAGAGCGAAGCGGCCAATGCGGAGGCTATCCGCGCCTGGACGACCATGAGCCTGACGCCCACGCAGGAAAGCACGGTACTGGCCGAGTACGGCCAAGCGCTGAGTGACCACCATGTCGCGCGCCTTGATAATCTGCTCTGGCTGCACCGGTTCGGCGAGGCCGAGCGGATGCGCGGACGCGTGCCCGAGGGGTGGCGGAAGCTAATGGATGCGCGGATTGCCCTGCGCCGGGACCAACCCGGTGTCGATACGCGCATCGCTGCCGTCCCCGACGCGCTGGCCGACGATCCGGGTTTGGCGTTCGAGCGAATGGAGTGGCGGGCGCGCAAACGCCGCGTCGACGGCGTGACCGAAATCATGCTCGCCTCCTCGGCCAGCGCCGACCGGCTCGGCCGCCCCGAGGCCTGGGCCAAACGCCGCCGCCCGCTCGCGCGCCAACTGATGCGCGACGGCCAGGCCCGCGAGGCCTATCTGCTGGCCAGCCAGCACCACCTGACCAGCGGGGTGGATTTCGCCGATCTCGAATGGCTGTCCGGTTACATCGCGCTGCGCAAGCTGAACGAGCCTGCCGCGGCGCTGGACCATTTCCAGCGTTTCCGCGCCAACGTGGCCAGTACGATCAGCCTCGGGCGCGCAGGCTACTGGGAGGGCCGGGCCTACGAGGCGCTTGGCCAGCCGGTGCAGGCCGAAGCGGCCTATGCCTTCGGCGCGGAGTTTCAGACCACATTCTATGGCCAGCTCGCCGCTGAGAGGGCAGGCCTGCCGATGGATCCAAGGCTCGCCGGCGGAGAGGATTTCCCTATACCAGCCAATGCGGCTTTCCTCCGCTCGGATGTCTACGACGCGGGCCGGCGTCTTAACGAGGCCGGCGAAAAGGTCCTGGCGGCCCGTTTCTTTGCCCATATGGCCGAATCCATGAGCCGCGCGGAGATCGGTCAGATGGCCGCGTCGCTGGAGGAGTTGAACAGCCCTTATATCCAGCTGCGCATCGGTAAACGCGCCCAACGATATGGCGAATCGCTCCATCGCGCGCTCTTCCCGGTTCTGCCGATTTCAGTCCAGGACCGGGAGGGCGTCAGCCAGGCGCTCGCTCTGGCAATTGCCCGGCGCGAGAGCGAGTTCAACCCCGTCGTCATCAGCCCGGCCGGTGCGCGGGGCCTGATGCAACTGATGCCGGGAACGGCCGAGGAGACCGCGGGGACGCTCGGCCTGCCCTACTCGCTCGGCCGCCTGACCAGCGATCCCGCGTACAACGCCCGGCTCGGCACGGCCTATCTGGTCAAGCTGCGCCGCCGGTTCGGCGATGCGACGATTTTCGTGGCGGCGGGCTACAACGCCGGACCCAGCCGGCCGCCGCAATGGGTCGAACGGTTTGGTGACCCGCGGAGCGGCGACATTGATCCGGTGGATTGGATCGAGCAGATCCCGTTTCGCGAGACCCGGAACTACGTGATGCGGGTGATGGAGAGCCTCGCGCCCTACCGTGCACGGTTGAGCGGCGAGAGCAGCGAATGGGCGCTCTCGGAGGATCTCAAGTCCGGGTGATCGCGAAGGGTGCGCTTACGTCCAGGGTTCGGGCTGCACAGTATAGCCGAGATAGAGCGGGTGGCGCGGATGGCCGTGCTTGGTGAGCCCGAGATGGTAGGCGACAACCCCGGTTTCACGGATCAGGGCCTCGACCGTGGGGCCTCTCTCCAGATGGGCGCCATGGGCGCCCCAGGCACAGATGACCCGGTCAGCCCAAGAGCAGCCTTCGCGGATCGCGGTATCATTGCCGGGTCCAACCGGATCGGCCCGCGCCCGCATGAGCCTCGGGTCGGTCTCGCGCCAGGCAAAGATGTTGCAGACCCGGAATGCTCCAAAGCCAAGGGCCCGCGCACGACGCTCGCAACGCTCCACCGTCGGATCGTTGGCAAGCTCCGTCGCGGTGGAGGGGTTGAGCATCACGAACAGCACCCTCTCCCCGGCCTCGTCCCAGACGCGTGTCAGCGCATAGCGGTAGCGCTCACAATCGGAGTAGAGGGCGTCGGAGCGTCGCGTCTGATCGCTATGGCTCTTTGTGATCACAGGTTGAACACCCGGTTCGGGTGCAGCGTCCCGGCGCGGTAGACCCCCACCGCCACCGGCTGGCCGTCATGGGATGCCCAAGCGGGATCGCCATAGTTTGCGCTTCCCAACACGGGGGCGGGATTGCCATGGCGCAATCGTGCTGCCGCCTCTGCCACGCAAGGTAATTCCGGCAGGTCCGCAAGGCCGGTCTGGACCGGCAGAAGCCGGTCTTGGAGCGCTTGGGTCTGCGCCTCGGCCTCCACCGTCTCCATGCCGATCCCGTCCTGCACATCGAAAGGCCCTGACCAGAGGCGGCGTAGCCAGAGCACATGGCCGTGGCAGCCGAGCGCAGCACCCAGATCCCGTCCGATTGCACGAACGTAGCCGCCCTTGCCGCACACCATCTCGAACACCGCGCTGTCCGGACCAGGCTGCTCCACCAGATCGAGGCTTTCGACCCAGAGCGGACGGGCAGCGATCTCGGAACGTTCGCCCTCGCGGGCTCTGGCATAGGCCCGCTCTCCATCGATCTTGACGGCCGAGAACTGAGGCGGGATCTGCTCGATCTGCCCCCGAAAAGCCGGCAGGGCGGCCTCGATGGAGGCCCGGTCCGGGCGGGTCTCAGCGTGCGCGATCACCTCGCCCTCGGCATCGTCGGTATTTGTGGCCGCGCCCCAGCGCACCGCGAAATGGTAGCATTTCAGCGCATCGGTGATGAATGGCACCGTTTTCGTCGCCTCGCCCAGAGCCACGGCCAGCACACCGGTTGCTGCAGGATCAAGCGTGCCGGCATGGCCCGCCTTGGCCGCGCCCAACGCCCAACGGACCTTGTTGACCACCGCGGTCGAGGTCGGCCCGACGGGCTTGTCCACGACCAGCCACCCGGAGATGTCCCGACCCTTGCGTCGTCGTCCCATGATCCGTGCCTTCAGTCTTCGAGATCGCGCCGGACGCTGTCTTGCGCGAAAAGCCTGCGGGTTTCATCCATTCGGTCGAATGTGTCGTCGAGGACAAAGCGCAATTCGGGCGAGAACTTCAGTTTCACCGCCTTGGATACAGCGCGGCGCAGCTCATGTCGGTTGCGCCGCAGAGCCTCCAGCGCCTCCGGTGCGCCATCGCCACCGAGCGGCAGAACAAAGGCCGTCGCCACGCGCAAATCCGGTGACGTCCGCACCTCACCCACGGTGATTGAGAGGGCGTTCAGGTCCGGGTCATGCACCATCCCGCGCGCCAGCACGTCCGACAGCGTCCGTCGGATCAACTCCCCCACACGCAACTGCCGCTGCGACGGGCCCGGCCCGTCATGATGCCTGTTCTTTGCCATGTCGGGCAGATAAGCGATACCGGGCCCTGCCCGCAAGCGCGCAACTGGTGATGTGCCGCAGCGATCTGATGGGCCGCGACGACGACAGGAGACAAGCCATGACCGGAGTACCGGGAATTGTGATCACAGGCGTATCGGGACGCATGGGGCGAATGCTGCTGAAAGCCGTGGCCGAAAGCGATGCCGCCCGCCTTGTGGGAGCAATCGAGCGGCCGGGCCACCCTTGGGTCGGACAGGATGTGGGCAGCGTCAGCAGCGGCGCGCCCCTCGGCATCTTCGTCACCGACGACCCGCTGGACGCGTTCGCCAAGGCCCAGGCGGTGATCGATTTCACTTCGCCCGCCGCGACGGTGGAGTTTGCGGCGCTCGCGGCCCAGGCCCGCGCCGTCCATGTCATCGGCACCACCGGTTTGACGGCGGAGGACCTCACCAAGATTGACGCCGCCGCCCGTCACGCGGTGATCGTGCGCGCGGGCAATATGAGCCTCGGGGTCAATCTGATGGTCGGGCTGACGCGCAAGGTCGCCGCCGCGCTCGGCGAGGAGTTCGATATCGAGATCATCGAGTCCCATCACCGTCACAAGGTCGACGCGCCATCGGGCACCGCGCTGATGCTGGGGGAGGCTGCGGTCGAAGGGAGAGGCATCTATCTTGAAGCGGCGTCGGACCGGGGCCGGGACGGGATCACTGGCGCGCGGGAGACCGGGCATATCGGCTTTGCAGCGATCCGCGGCGGCGATGTCGTCGGCGAACATGACGTTATCTTCGCCGGTCCAGGTGAGCGCATCGCGCTGCGCCATGTTGCCACCGATCGGCAGATCTTTGCCCGCGGTGCGCTGCGCGCGGCCCTCTGGGGCCAGGACAAGGCGCCCGGGCACTATTCCATGGCCAATGTGCTTGGGCTCGATTGATCCAAATCTGCCCTGGCTGCGTAGTGAGTACAGATTTCAACTTGACGAGGACATAGCGATGCTCCGCGCCCTGACGACTGCCCTGGCGGCCCTGGCCTTCATCGGCGTTGCCGAGACCACGGCCGCAAATGCCTTCACCAAGATCGACCGCGCCGAGGAATTCGTGGCCGCGGTGCAAGGAAAACAGCTCACCCGGACCGGGATTCGACTGACGGTCACCCCCGGTGGACAGATCGTCGGCCGTGCCTTCGGGCGTCCGGTGACGGGCGACTGGACCTGGGAAAACGGCTATTTCTGCCGCGACCTGTCCTGGGGCAAGCGCAATCTTGGATATAACTGCCAGATGGTGCAGGTGGAGGGCACTGCTCTCCGCTTCACCTCGGACCGCGGTCAAGGCATCTATGCGGACCTCTGGCTGAAGTAACGCTCCCCGGTCGTTGCCTCAAAAGTCTATGGCGAGGCCTTTCTTCTCCCAATCGCCGTAGCGAACTGGTTCCGGCCCGTCGCGCCCGCCGAGTTCCGGCGCGAGTTCCAGCGACCTCGCCTTTTTCCGGCGCGCTGCGGCCTCGGCCAGAGCCCGTCGCGCCGCCGGCGGCAGATCGGAACGCTCGGCCTCGTCCTCGGGCGTACTGTGATCCTCGGCCATGACCGGTCTCCTTGTGATAGACTGCCCGAGAGGATACGTCCCGGCGGTCGCAAGGCAAGAGGATGGGACCGATGGGCGCGGAGACGGGCGCAAAGCAGAGGGCGATTGATCCGCCCGGGACGGCGGCGCGGCGGCTCGCGCTCGATCTGCTCGAGGACGTGTTGGAGCGTGGCCGAATGCTGTCTGATGCGCTGGAATCACGCTCAGATCATGCGGCAGCGCTCGCGCCCGGTGACCGGGCACGTGCCCAACGCCTTGCAACGGAGACTCTGCGCCATCTGCACCGCGCCGATGCTTGCCTGCGCCCATTGCTGCAAAAACCCCCGGCAGCCGCTACGAAGCTGATCCTCCGCCTTGCCACGGTGGAGCTCTGCCAGTCGGACGGCGAACCACATGGCGTCGTCAATTCTGCAGTCACCCTCGCGCGTCAGCACCCCCGCTCGACCCGACAGGCGCGCCTTGTCAACGCGGTGTTGCGCCGGATGGCTGAGGATGGCCCGGCCCGCTGGGCACAACTCACTGCGCCAGCACGTCTACCGGACTGGCTGCGCGGGCGCGTGCAGTCGGCCTATGGTGGCCGAACCACGGCCGCGATCGAGGCCGCTCACGATCGCGGAGCGCCCGTGGACCTGACACCGAGAGACGGGGATGCATCGGCCTTGGCGGCATCGGTCGGCGGCCAGATCCTGCCGACGGGATCGGTCCGGCTGGCAGACGGCGCCGGCGCGATTTCGGCGCTGCCCGGCTATGCTGACGGCGCGTGGTGGGTGCAGGATGCCGCCGCCGCCCTGCCCGCCCGGGCACTGGCTGTGACGCCGGAAGAACGCGTGCTCGATCTCTGCGCGGCCCCCGGAGGCAAAACGTTGCAGCTTGCCGCCGCGGGGGCACAGGTCACTGCTCTCGATATCTCGGAACGGCGGCTGGAGCGCCTCAACGCGAACCTGACCCGCACCGGGCTGAGCGCCGAGATCGTCGCCGCCGATGCGCTGAGCTATAACGCAGCGCCTTTCGACGCCGTCCTGCTCGACGCGCCCTGCACGGCGACGGGGACGATCCGTCGCCATCCCGATTTGCCCTACCTGCGCCGCAAGGAGGATCTGCCTGCGCTGGTCACGCTGCAGGCGGAGCTGATTGACCGCGCCGTCGCGCTGCTGCGCCCTGGCGGGCGGTTGGTGTTCTGCACCTGCTCGCTTCTGCCCGACGAGGGCGAACACCAAGCCGAAGCCGCCCTCGCCCGGCATGTCAACCTGTCGCCTGATCCCGCCGCGCTGGAGCTGCCCGGAACCGAAGCCAGCTGGAAGAGCGGGCCGGGAATGCGACTGCGTCCGGACCTTTGGGCGGATATCAGCGGGATGGACGGATTCTTCATCGCGGCGTTCCGTGCCGCTTCAGACCATTGAACTCCAGCCCGAAACACGCCACTCCGACAGGATAGTCAGGAGATCGGGATTGGCGGGCGACAGGGGGCAAGGCGGGACAGGACCGACGCTGCGCGACCGGCTCGCCGCGCGAGTCACCGGCTGGCGTACCGGCCGGCCGGACTTCACCCTGACCGCGGAGCCGCGCAGCATCGGCAATCCCGCCCGCGGGCGTGAACTCTGCGCCGGACGCTATCACTTTGGCGGTCACATGGTGGAGGCCGGACAAACCGGGCTCTGGTCGGTGGACACCGGCGGTGATGCCGCGTTCGAGGCCGGACGACAGGGATTCGGGTGGATGGACGATCTAGCCGCGCTCGGCTCGGCCGCGGCGCAGGCACGGGCGCGGGCCTGGACTGAAGGATGGCTCGACCTCTACGGCCGCGGCGCCGGACCGGGCTGGACACCCCAGCTCGCGGGGCGCCGGCTGATCCGGTGGCTGCATCACCAACGCTGGCTGGCCGGTGACAGCGGTTCCGGCCAGGCCGGTGACCGGCTGACAGGCGCGCTGGACCACCATACGCGTTTTCTGGCACGCCGAGCTCTGGCCGGCGGCAGTGGCCTCGCACGTTTCGAGGCGTTGTGCGGGCTGACCATCGGCGGGTTGACCCTGAGCGGCCATGAGACTCGCGCCGAGCCCGCGTTGCGCGCGCTGGAACTGGCCTGCCGCGAGGGCATCGGCCCCGATGGCGGGATCGTCAGCCGCAACCCCGAAGAGCTGCTGGCCGTTTTCGAACTGCTGGTCTGGACCGACCGTGCCCTGAGCGATCGGGGCCGGCTCACGCGGCCAGAGCTGCAGGCCGCGCTCGAACGGCTGGCCCAGAGCCTTCGCGCCCTGCGCCATAGCGATGGCGGGCTTGCGCGGTTCCATGGCGGCGGCCGGGGGACGATGGGCGCGTTGGAAGGCGCGCTGGCGCTGGCCGATATCCGTCCGGTGCCCGCCGAAGGGCTGGCGATGGGATTCGCCCGGCTCGCGCGCGGCCGCACCAGCGTGATCATCGACGCCGCGCCGCCACCGACCGGTCCAGCCAGCCGCACCGCCCACGCTGCGACACTGGCCTTCGAGATGACGTCGGCCCGCCGACCGGTGATCGTGAACTGTGGCGATGGCGCGGGTTTCGGAGCAGAATGGGCCCGCGCCGCACGCGCTACGGCGTCGCAAAGTACGCTGGGCCTCGACGGGGTGTCTTCGGCCCGGCTGGGCACGGAGTCGCGCACGCGCGATCTGCTGACCGATGGCCCGCGCGAGGTGCTGAGCGATCTCGATCTATCGCCCGGTCCCGCCAGTCTCGTCGCAGGTCACGACGGCTATGCCCAGAGCCACGGGCTGATCCATGTCCGTCGGCTGGATCTGGGCGTCGATGGCCGCGCGCTTGCGGGCGAGGATGTTCTGACCGCCGAGGGCGATGCAGAAAAGCGCCGGTTCAACCGTGCCGTGGACCGCGCCGCGAAATCAGGCAGCCCGGGCGTCGGCTACACGATTCGTTTCCACCTGCATCCAGACGTCGACGCACGGCTCGATCTGGGCGGCCGCGCGGTATCGCTGACCCTGCTTTCCGGTGAGGTCTGGATCTTCCGCCATTCCAGCGCGGCACGGATGAGTCTTGACCCCAGCGTCTATTTGGAGAACACCCGCGCGACCCCGGTGGCGAGCCAGCAGATCGTGCTGTCCGGGCGGGCGAAGTCGCCCGTCACGGCGGTGAAATGGAACCTCGCAAAGGCCCAGGACACGCCTGACCATTTGCGCGATCTTCACCCCGACGCCGCCGACTGACCCGACACCGTCCAAGAGGACCCGCCATGACTGACCTCGCGCCGCTCCGGACCGCGCTGCTTTCCGTCTCCGACAAGACCGGCCTGCTGGAGCTGGGCCAGGCGCTGGCGGCTCGCGAGGTACGGTTGCTCAGCACCGGCGGCACTGCTGCGGCGCTGCGCGACGGGGGGCTGGAGGTGACCGATGTGGCAGATGTCACGGGCTTTCCGGAAATGATGGATGGCCGGGTCAAGACGTTACACCCGCGTGTCCATGGCGGGCTGCTGGCGCTGCGCGACGATCCCGCCCATCGCTTGGCCATGCAGGCACACGGGATTGATCCGATCGATCTGCTCGTGGTCAATCTCTACCCGTTCGAGGCGACCGTTGCGGCAGGCGCGGACTATGACAGTTGCGTCGAGAATATCGATATCGGTGGTCCCGCGATGATCCGCGCGGCGGCCAAGAACCACGCCCATGTCACGGTGCTCACCGATCCTGAGGACTATACCGGATTGCTGAGCGAGTTGGAGGCCCACTACGGCCAGACCTCGATGCCTTATCGGACGCAGACCGCGCAGGCCGCCTATGCGCGCACGGCGGCCTACGATGCGGCGGTCTCCAACTGGATGGCCGATGCGGCAGGCATCGCCACCCCGCGTCACCGCGCCTTTGGCGGCCGGCTGTCACAGACCCTGCGCTATGGCGAGAACCCGCACCAGTCCGCGGCGTTCTATCGCGACGGATCGACCCGCCCGGGTGTGGCCACAGCGGTGCAGCTCCAGGGCAAGGAGCTATCCTACAACAATATCAATGACACCGATGCCGCCTTCGAACTGGTCAGCGAGTTCGACCCCGCCGCAGGGCCGGCCTGCGCCATCATCAAACATGCCAATCCCTGCGGCGTCGCCCGGGCCGAGACCCTGGCGGAGGCCTATGGCCGCGCCTTCGATTGCGACCGCACCTCTGCCTTCGGGGGCATCATCGCGCTGAACCAGACACTCGATGGAGAGACGGCCCGCGCCATCGCCGAAATCTTTGCCGAGGTGGTCATCGCGCCCGACGCCGATGCAGATGCGCGCGAGGTCTTTGCCGCGAAGAAGAACCTGCGCCTGCTGACCACCGGCGGGCTTGCCGATGCGGGGGCCGCGGGACTCGCTGTTCGGCAGGTCTCCGGCGGATTGCTGGTGCAAGACCGGGACGCAGGGCAGATTGGCGCCAATGATTTGAAGGTCGTGACCGAGCGGGCGCCCACCGAGGCAGAGATTGCCGATCTGCTCTTTGCCTGGACCGTCGCCAAGCATGTCAAATCCAACGCCATCGTCTACGCCCGTGACGCGCGGACCGTGGGCGTCGGCGCAGGTCAGATGAGCCGGGTGGACAGCACCCGCATTGCCGCCCGCAAGGCGCTGGATATGGCAGAGGTTCTCGACCTCGACATCCCGCCGACCGAGGGCTCTGTGGTGGCTTCGGATGCGTTTTTTCCCTTCGCGGACGGGCTTGAGACAGCGGCCGACGCCGGTGCGACTGCCGTGATCCAGCCCGGCGGGTCGGTCCGCGACGAAGAAGTGATTGCCGCCGCTGATGCGCGCGGGTTGGCCATGGTCTTCACCGGCCAGCGGCATTTCCGGCACTAGGGGCAGCAGATGCAGGCGCTTCTGATCCCCGCGGTGTTGATGTTCGCCATCGATCAGGCGAGCAAATACGGCGTGGTCTGGGGGTTGAACCTGATCGAGCTGCGCCGAATCGAGGTCCTGCCGCCCTACCTGGTGTTCCAGATGGGCTGGAACGAGGGCATCAATTTCGGTCTGTTCTCCGGCGCCTCGGATGCCACCAGGTGGATTCTGATCGCGATTGCCCTTGCAGTCTGCGCCTGGGTCGCCCGCTGGGCGCTGCAGGACCGGCGGCCCCGCGTGTTG
>JBCDBB010000096.1:0-15113 GCA_039184415.1 Pseudomonadota bacterium | reverse complement strand
CCGCGGGTCACGGGCCGAAGCCGGCCTTCATCCCCGCGTCCTTTCCCGGCGCCGCGATCCGACGAGCCACGGGCACGCCCTTCATGGGCTATGCCGGCGCGACCTACCTGCTGCAGGAAGTGTGCAACGGGCTCTTCGACGCGCTATTCCACATCCTGCCTCTCGGGTCCGAAATGGACAGTGCCGAGGCGACACCGACGACGCTGCGGCGCGACTTCCCATGGGACGACGACGCGCAACGCCTGCTCGACCGGATTGTCGCCGAACATCCTGTGCTGACGCGGATCTCGGCGGCAAAAACCCTGCGCGACGAGGCGGAAAAACGTGCGCTCGAGGCCGGCGCGGAGCGCGTTCAGATCGACACGGTGCGCAGACTTGCACCCTCAGGTTTCGAGGTGGAGGCTTGATGCACGGAACAGCCGCATATCGCTGCGACCAACCGCTGGCTGCAAACCGGATTTCCCCTGCCGTTCGGCGGTTCGGTTCCAGCCGTTTCGACGGCCCGAGCGCAATCGCAGGAGGATCGCCGCAATGACCGATCCGTTCTTTTTCGATGGCATCAGCAACGCCGCCCGCCCTGAGCATGCCGCGCCGATCGTCTGGTCCGACGACGCCCGGGACCTGATGGCGATCTATCTGGCGGGTCTTTCCACAGACGAGATGGGCCGGCAGGGCCACCGGCTGCGCCGCCGCGCAGAGAACGCCGCCCGAACCCAGCAGTATCCGACCGTTACCGAAACCACCTTGCGCGCTCAGATCACCCAGTTCGCAACAACGACCACCGAGGGAGACACACGCAGATGACTGATCATACTTCTGACGAGATGCTCAACGACCTTCAGGCGGCCCCTTCGGTACGAAGTCACAAGCCACCCCGGCGCGAATTCTACGCCTACTTCGCCATCATCTTCATCGCAACGCTGCCCCTGGCCTTCGTGACGTGGATCCTGGCGGCGGCGCGTCAGATGCGGCTGCCTGAGAAGGACCCGATCCGCAAGGCGTGGTCCCAGGCGCGCATCATCACGCCGATGATCTTTACGGCCTGAGCGCGGTGGTGCCGGCCGACCGAAATCCGTCCCGTCCCCCGGAGGGGGCGGATACCCGGTGGGGCTGTTGCCCGGCCGGTCTGCCCTGTCGCGGGGGTCCCGCGGCGTCAGTCCATGTTTCCGGAGGAAAGTTAAATGGCTGAAAACTCTGGTCTGTCCTTCACAGGCCTAACCGACGAGCAGGCGCAAGAACTGCATGCCGTCTATATGAGCGGTCTCTGGCTCTTCGTGGCCGTGGCGCTCGTAGCCCACCTGGCGGTGCTGATCTGGCGCCCGTGGTTCTGAGGGAGATCTGAAAGATGCAACAATTCTACAAGATCTGGCTCGTCTTCGATCCCCGCCGCGTTTTCGTGGCACAGGGGGTTTTTCTCTTCCTGCTGGCGGCAATGATCCATCTCGTTCTGCTCAGCACCGAGCGGTACAACTGGTTCGACGTGGCGGAAGCCAAGTACGGCACAGAAATGGTCGTGGAAGAGTAATCGGCACCAACGCCCCGGGCGGCGGTGCCGTCGCCCGAGGCAATCCTCTTATTCACCGATCCCCGGCGCCGCATGCACGACGGCGTGGGGGGCCATAGCGAGGGTTGAAGTATGGCACTGCTCAGCTTCGAACGAAAATACCGCGTGCCGGGGGGCACGCTCATCGGCGGCGACCTGTTCGATTTCTGGGTCGGGCCGTTTTTTGTCGGATTTTTCGGCGTCACCACGCTGTTTTTCGCCGCACTCGGCACGATCCTGATCTTCTGGGGCGCGTCGATGCAAGGCGAATGGAACCCCTGGCTCATCTCCATTGAGCCGCCGCCGCTGGAATACGGGCTCGGCATGGCGCCGCTCCGCGAAGGCGGGCTCTGGCAGATCATCACGATCTGCGCCCATGGCGCCTTCATCAGCTGGGCGCTGCGCGAGGTCGAGATCTGCCGCAAGCTCGGCATGGGCTACCACGTGCCATTCGCCTTCAGCGTCGCGATCTTCGCCTACACCACGCTGGTTGTGATCCGTCCAGTTCTGATGGGCGCTTGGGGTCATGGGTTCCCTTATGGCATCTGGAGCCATCTCGATTGGGTCAGCAATGTCGGCTACGCCTACGGCAACTTCCACTACAATCCCGCGCATATGATCGCGATCACCTTCTTCTTTACCACGACGCTCGCGCTTGCGCTCCATGGTGGCCTGATCCTGTCGGCGGTGAACCCCAAGAAGGGGACCGAGATGAAGACCCCCGATCACGAGGACACCTATTTCCGCGACTATATCGGCTACTCGGTCGGCACGCTGGGCATCCACCGCCTCGGCCTGCTGCTGGCGCTGAATGCCGGGTTCTGGTCGGCGATCTGCATCGTGATTTCCGGAACCGTCTGGTTCGATCAATGGATCGTCTGGTGGGATTGGTACATCAACCTGCCCTGGTGGGTGAACATCGAGGGAGGCATCAATGGCTAAGTATGAAAGCATCTTCACCGCCGAGAACCAGAACCTCGTCACGCAGGTTCAGGTCCAGGGCGTGCCGGAGATGGGCATGGCCGAGGATGTCGATCTCGAGGAACGCGCGGGCAAGCCGGGCTATTCGACCTGGATCGGCTGGCTCGGCAACGCTCAGCTCGGCCCGATCTATTTGGGGGGCTTGGGCGTGGTGTCGCTCGCCACCGGCCTGATCTGGTTCTTCATCGTGGGCATCAGCTACTGGGACCAGGCGGGCTACAACCCGGCGGTGTTCCTGCGCGATCTGTTCTACTTCTCGCTGGAGCCGCCCGGGCCTGAATACGGCCTTGGCATCCCGCCCCTCGGTGAGGGCCTGGGGTGGCTGATCGCGTCCTTCTTCCTGCTGGTGTCGGTCCTCGCATGGTGGGCGCGCTGCTGGGTGCTGGCCGACCAGATGAAGATGGGCAAGCACATCTTCTGGGCCTTCGGTTCGGCCATTTGGCTCTTCCTCGTGCTGGGCCTGATCCGGCCGATCCTCATGGGGTCCTGGTCCGAGGCTGTGCCCTATGGGATCTTCTCCCATTTGGACTGGACGAACCTCTTCTCGCTCACCTACGGGAACCTGTTCTACAATCCGTTCCACGCGCTCTCGATCGTGTTCCTCTATGGATCTGCGCTGCTCTTTGCGATGCACGGGGCGACTATCCTCGCGGTATCGCGTTTCGGCGGCGATCGGGAGATCGAGCAGATCGCCGATCGCGGGACGGCATCCGAACGGGCGGCGCTCTTCTGGCGCTGGACCATGGGCTTCAACGCCACGATGGAAGGGATTCACCGCTGGGCCTGGTGGTTTGCCGTGCTCTGCACGCTCACCGGCGGCATCGGGATCCTGATCACCGGCACCGTTGTCGACGATTGGTACACCTGGGCGCAGGATCACAACTACGCCCCGCTGGACCGCTGATCTGAGGAAGGCACGCTATGTCTGACGACTCGAAGAAGTACGATCTCCAGATCCCGGAGTTCACCAGACGCCAGTTGGAGGTTGCCTGGCTGATGGGGAAGGGGGCGGCCATGGGCGCTGCCATCTTCGTCGGGGTCGGGGTCTTCATCTGGCTTTTGATCCTGCTCGGGTCGGTTCTACCGCCCGACAGCAAGGAAGCCGCCGATCCGACGCCGTGGTCCTATGTGATCCCGGCCGAGGATTCCGCGACCCACGCCTGAGCGCGCGGGCGGTCCAAGCCGCCGCCCCCGCTGCACCCTGGTCGGACCGTCCCCCGGGCGGTCTGGCATCGGGGCCACGTGCCCCGGTTCCCTTCCTGCTGGCTACAGGAGATCGGCGCCGCGGGGCGCAATCCCCGCGGCGCCTGTTCCCCAAAGCCAGCAGGAACGAGAACCGCCGATCCAATTGTCTCGGGAGGAGATCATGGAAACGCTCGCCACCACTTCGCTGCATACCCCGACGCTCGACCGCGTTGCCGGCCCGGCCGATCTGCGCCGTCTGAGCGATGCCGAGCTTGGCCGATTGGCCGGTGAGTTGCGTGCCGAGCTGATCGATGCCGTCAGTCAGACCGGCGGGCATCTTGGGTCTTCGCTCGGTGTCGTGGAGATGACCGTCGCGCTCCATGCGGTGTTCGACACGCCCCGTGACAAGCTGATCTGGGATGTGGGTCATCAGTGCTATCCGCACAAAATCCTCACCGGTCGGCGCGACCGGATCCGCACAATCCGCCAGGAGGGCGGGCTTTCAGGCTTCACAAAGCGCGTCGAGAGCGAGTTCGACCCGTTCGGCGCGGCGCACTCCTCGACATCGATCTCCGCCGCGTTGGGCTTTACCGTGGGCCACGACATGGGCCAGGCGACCGGCGACGCGATTGCGGTCATCGGTGACGGCGCCATAAGCGCGGGCATGGCCTACGAGGCGCTGAACAATGCCGGGCACGAGGGCCGGCGGCTCTTCGTGATCCTAAACGACAATGAGATGTCGATCGCGCCGCCGACCGGCGCGATGTCGGCCTATCTCTCGGGACTCTATGGCAACACGCCGCTGGGGCCGCTCAAAGACATGGCCGAGACCTGGGAGTCCACGCTGCCCGGCCCACTTCGCGACGGCGCCCGGCGTGCGCGCCAGCTCGTGACCGGCATGCCCGGCGGCGGCACGCTCTTCGAGGAGCTTGGTTTCTCCTACATGGGTCCGATCGACGGGCATGATATGGGCCAACTGCTCAAGGTCTTCCGTGCCGCGCGCTCCCGCGCGTCGGGTCCGGTGCTGATCCATTGCTGCACGGTCAAGGGCAAGGGCTACGCCCCGGCCGAGAACTCTGCCGACAAGTATCATGGCGTTGCGAAGTTCGACGTGGCCTCCGGCACCCAGAAAAAAAGCAACCCGGCCGCCCCGTCCTATACGGCGGTTTTCGGCGACGCGCTGACAGACGCAGCGGCCGCCGATCCGCGGGTTGTGGCCGTGACCGCAGCAATGCCGTCTGGCACCGGGGTCGACAGGATGCAAAAACGGTTCCCGGCCCGTGTCTTTGATGTCGGTATGGCAGAACAGCACGCCGTGACATTCTCAGCGGGCATGGCCGCGAGCGGGCTCCGACCCTTCTGTGCAATCTATTCGACCTTCCTTCAACGCGCCTATGACCAGGTCGTCCATGATGTGGCGATCCAGCGTCTGCCGGTGCGCTTTGCTATCGACCGCGCGGGCCTTGTGGGCGCGGACGGTCCCACTCATGCGGGCAGTTTCGACGTTGGGTATCTGGCCAACCTGCCAGGATTCACCGTCATGGCCGCAGCCGATGAGGCCGAGTTGAAGCATATGGTTGCGACTGCCGCGCTCTTTGATGAGGGACCGATTGCCTTCCGCTATCCGCGCGGAGCAGGGACCGGCGTGTCCCTGCCCGAGAGCGGCGATGTGCTGGAGATCGGCAAAGGCCGTATCCTGCGCGAAGGCACAGGGGTGGCGCTGCTCTCCTTTGGCGCACATCTCGATCAGGTGTTGGTCGCGGCGGACCGGCTGGAGGCCGCCGGGATCACGGCGACCGTGGCCGACGCCCGTTTTGCCAAGCCTCTGGACACAGACCTGGTCGATCGGCTGGTGGCCGAGCATGGCGCGCTCATCAGCGTCGAACAGGGGGCGACAGGTGGATTCGGTGCGCTGGTTCTGCATCACCTGGCTGCGTCCGGCCGGCTTGACCGAGGGCTTGCAGTCCGCACACTTACGCTGCCGGACCGGTTCATCGATCAGGCGAGCCCGGACGCGATGTATCGGGCAGCGGGGCTCAACGCCGACGGCATCGCTGACGCAGCAATCGCCGCCATTGGCGGAGGTACCGTCACTGCGCTTCGGGCCTAAACCCTAGCGCGGACTGGTGTTTCCGGTTGGACGTAACCAGCCGGCCCGGTGCCTACTGGCATGTGGTGCTTTGAGGACCTGACCTCTTCGGTCGAGCGGTTGCTCTGGTGGGTCTGACGAAGCGGACGGCGCCGCGCTGACTCCCGGATCAGAAGAACAGACCAGACCTGGTCTAAGTCAATGGGGAACGGCTTTGGGAGCAGATACCTACAGCGCGGCTCGGTCAGGCGGCGCGTAGCTTGCGGGCGGCCAGATCTTGCAGGAACGTAATGAGCCTGTCTGTGGCGTTGTGCGTCAGCGACGACCGGCCCCAGATTTCGGGAACGGTTTGGGAAAGGCTGAGCTGATGGTTGCTGGCGTAAGCCATGTCCCAGCTCTCAAAAGCACGCACGCTAATGGTCTGTTCCGACAGGATCGTCATTCCGGCATGGCGTCGGTCCGCGCGCAATCGCTTCACCAGATCCGCAACGGCCGGACCTTCGCCTTCAATTACCTGCACGAAGTTGTCGGCCTCGCGGTGCAGGAATCCCGTGATCCCATCCTCGCAGTTCCGGCGTTCGGACGTGGCAAGGATATCCAGAGCACCGGGAGTGTATTCCCCGATCAATGCGTTGCTGCGGTAGATCACCCTGTGCATGCGCATTTCCCTGCTGCTTTTTGAAATAATATTACAGAAGAGTCTTACCGAGGCCTTAAAGCTACCAAGACATTAACACTCGTCTTGTTCACACGTGGACCTCACGCGGGGTCAAGTCAACTACCCAGCTAAAAAGTAACAGAAAAATGACGATTACTTAAGATACGTCAGCGCATCCTCGGCGGTTTCCACAAAGGTGAAGAGTTCCAGATCACTGGCGGAAATCGTGCCGGCTTCCGCAAGGGCATTCCAGTTGACGATTCGGCGCCAGAACGCTTCGCCGAACAACAGGATCGGCACCGGATCCATGCGCTTGGTCTGAATCAGCGTGAGCGCCTCGAACAGCTCGTCGAGCGTGCCGAACCCGCCCGGAAAGACCGTGATCGCGCGGGCGCGCATCAGGAAATGCATCTTCCGCACCGCGAAGTAGTGAAAGTTGAAGGACAGGTCCGGCGTCACATGGAGGTTCGGAGCCTGTTCGTGGGGCAGCACGATGTTCAGCCCGATCGATACCCCGCCGGCTTCTGCCGCGCCGAGATTGCCGGCCTCCATGACGCCTGGGCCACCACCAGTGACGATGACGTCCTCGGTATTGCCGCTGGCTACGCTGCGTTCGGTGACCATGCGGGCAAACCGGCGCGCCTCTTCGTAGAAGCGCGACAACTCGGCCAGTTCGGGAGTGCGGGCGGTCTGGCGCTGGTCCGGAGCAGGAATGCGCGCTCCCCCGAACATCACCACCGTCGAGACGATGCCGCGTTCCTCCAGCGCCATCTGCGCCTTGAGCAGTTCCAGCTGCAGGCGGACCGGGCGCAGATCCTCGCGCGTGAGAAACTCATCATCGGCGAATGCAAGGCGGTGAGTCGGAGAACGCGTTTGGGGTGTGTCGGGGATATGCCGTGCCCGGGCGATATCCTCTCGGGCATCGGGCAGGGGATGGGCTTTTTGATCTTTCATGCGCACAACGCTCGCCTTACTCGCCTCCTCCGAGTTTCCGGCCTACAGGCACTGGCACGGCGAAGCCAGTCCCAAGCGCGGGTCGGGGGCGTCATGTCTCAGTCACCTGCAGCTCTCAATCATGCACGCCGATATCCTCGTTCCAAAGCGCCGGGTTCGCTTCGATGAACCTACGCATCAGAGAAATGCAGCGGGGATCGTTCAGGATCGACAGCGCCACGCCGCGCTCGCGCAGGAAAGCCTCATTGCCGCCAAAGGTCTCTGCCTCGCCGATGATAACGCGAGGGATCGCAAACTGCAGGATGGTTCCTGAACACATCATGCAAGGCGACAGAGTGGTGGCTAGCACGGCGCGATGGAAGTCTCCCCGCCGTCCGGCATTGGCCAGGCAGGACATCTCGCCATGCAGGATCTGGCTGCCCTGCTGGACGCGCTGGTTCCGGCCGCGCGCGACGCAAGCGCCATCCACGAAAAGCGCTGCACCGATCGGGATCCCGCCTTCCTCTGCACCAGCGCGCGCTTCATCAAGGGCGATCTCCAGCATCTCGGCATCAGACGGCATTTCGGGCGGCCCCTTCTCTGGTTTCGACCCACAATGGCAGCGCCGCGGCTGACGGACCAGAGGCTTTCCCGCATTGCCCCGCCGCCTGTCAGCCGGTAGGGGAGCCCGGACGTCTGAGACAACGCTTGAGACAGGGGACAGCCATGGGCAACGAGCATCTGGAATCCGCAATCGAGGCCGCATGGGAGGCACGCAACGCTGTCTCACCGGCCACGACGGGCGAGACGCGTGATGCCATCGAGCAGACCCTCAGTGCGTTGGACAGCGGCGCGCTTCGGGTCGCCGAAAAGCAGGGCGATGACAGCTGGCATGTCAATCAATGGGCGAAGAAAGCAGTTCTGCTCGGATTTCGTCTCAAGGACATGGCGCCCCAGTCCGGCGGGCCCCAGGGCGGCACATGGTGGGACAAGGTCGACAGCAAGTTCCAGGGATGGGATTCCGAGGATTGGGGTGCGGCGGGCTTTCGGGCGGTGCCGAACTGTATCGTGCGACATTCGGCCTATATTGCCCCGGGCGTGGTGCTGATGCCTTCCTTCGTCAATCTGGGCGCCTATGTGGACAGCGGCACTATGGTCGACACCTGGGCCACCGTTGGCTCTTGCGCGCAGATCGGCAAGAATGTGCATCTTTCAGGCGGTGTCGGCATCGGCGGCGTGCTGGAGCCGATGCAGGCCGGCCCGACGATCATCGAGGATGACTGTTTCATCGGGGCGCGCTCCGAAGTGGTCGAGGGCGTGATCGTACGCGAGGGCTCGGTCCTCGGCATGGGCGTCTTCATCGGCCAGTCCACAAAGATCGTCAACCGCGAGACGGGCGAGGTCATGTATGGCGAAGTGCCCGCCGGGTCGGTCGTGGTCGCGGGCTCCATGCCGTCCAAGAACGGCGTGAACCTCTATTGTGCGGTGATCGTAAAACACGTGGATGCGCAAACGCGGTCAAAGACCTCGATCAACGATCTACTGCGCGACTGAGCCGGCTCAGCCTTTTCGTGGTCGGTCCGCCACTGGGCCGCCGGCAGCCTTCCAGCCGGAAAACCCGTCCTTGATATGGCTAACCCGCGCTAGGCCCATTTCCTGGGCGGTGCGGGCGGCCAGGGCCGAGCGCCAGCCCGAGGCGCAGTAGAACACGAACCGATTGCCGCTCGCGAATTGCGGTTTGGCATAGGGGCTGTCCGGGTCTATCCAGAACTCCAGCATTCCGCGCGGACAGTGAAACGCGCCGGGGATCATGCCGTCGCGGTCCAGCTCGCGCGGGTCACGCAGATCCACAAACGTCACATTCTCGGCGCCGTGAAGACTCAACACGTCGCTGGCCGGAGCGTTCTCGACGCGTGCATTGGCTTCTCGAACCATGGATTTGACGGTTTTCATCCGGCGCTCCCCCTCTCTGTGCAACCAAAACGTACCGTTTGGCGGTACCGGGCGCAAACATCGTCCCGTGCCGCGACGGAAAGCTGCGCTGTGCGCGTATCTCAAGGAGAGATCACTCGAGGAGCGCGAAAATGCTCAAGCCGGTCATTCTGGTTCTTGCCATCGTCTGCGTCTGGGCGCTGGACACTGGCTGGATCGCGAGTTTCGCGCTCCATTGACCCGGCCGGGGGCGGCGGGTAGGCCGCGTGCCATGGCGCAAGAGGTCTACACACTGCTCGTTCAGGTCGGGCGCAAGGAGGGCGACGGCCTGCCCGAGGGCGCGACTGGCGCGGCCCTCATGATCTATGCTGCCGGCGTCGATGAGCCCGAAGCGGTGCGGGAGACGGTAGCGATCCTGAAACAGGCCGATCTCGCGCCGCTCGACGTCACCGGCTATGGCACGCGCGAGGAGCGTCTGGCCGAAGGCCATGAGATTGCTGAGGAGGAGCGTGCCCTGATGGACCGCGCCCTGGCCGAAAACGCTGTGATCGTGGCGCAGATGACGCCCTTTTTCGACGACCCGGAATGAGCGCGTGCCTAGGTGGCCGTTTGCCTGCCAACGCCCATACGGCTTCGATGAGGCCCGAAGAGACAGGCCAGCCCCAGGATAACCCCGGATACCGTCGCGATCATCCCGGCCGCGCTGACCGCGTTTTGTGCTCCGAACCACAGCGGCCCATAACCGGCGAAGACATAGCCCAGAACGGCCGAGAGCGCGGCGAATGCGACTGACCAACCTAATTGGCGCTCCAGGCTGTTGGTCATCAGCCGGGCCGCCGCGGGAGGGCAGATGAACATGGCGATCACGATGATCGAGCCCACGGCATCAAAGGCCGCCACTGCGGCGATGGCCGCGGTAATGACCAGCCCGAAGCCGATGGTGCCAACGGGCAGTCCGAGGGCTTCGGCGAAACCCTCGTCGAAGGTGGAGATCTTCAGCCAGCGCCAGAAAAAGACGGTCAGCGCGATCACGAGGCCGCAGACCAATGCGATCCGGCCCAGTTCGGGCGGTAGCGCGGCGAGGGCCACGGGATCCGTGAGCGAGGCCCAGCCATCCCGCGCGCGCAGCCAGATCAGGCTTTCCAGATTTCCCATGAGGGCATGCTCGACATCGAGGTGAACGCTGGACGTGTCCGTCTGTTCCAGCAACAGCACCCCGGCGGCGAAAAGGGTGGTGAAAACAACTCCCATCGCTGCCCCGGGTTCGATCCGGCCCAGGCGCTTGATCGCTTCGATCAGGACCACTGCCACCACGGCGGCCACGGCAGCGCCAACGAGCATCGGAATGGCGGCCACCACGCCCGTCAGCAGGAAGGCCACCACGATCCCTGGCAGCACGACATGGCTGATCGCATCCCCTATCAGTGCCTGCTTGCGCAGGATCAGGAAATTGCCCGGCAACGCACAGGCGATGGAGGCTAGAACACCGATCAGCAGCGGTGTGAGGGAAAACTGGACGAACTCGGCCCCCATCAGACGGCTCCGTCCACGGGTCGGGGGCCGCCAATGCGCCGGTCGAATTCGGCAATCTCATCAGGTGCAAACACCTGCTCGATCGGGGTGAGCCCATCATAGCGGCCGGTCAGCCCAGCATCCTGATGGATCTCGCGCGCGATGTCCCATCGGTGTTCGTCCCGGGCGGTCTTGGCGGCCAGCGCGCGTCCGGTCTCTGTCGCCACACCGTCCGGACGGATCAATCCTTCGCCACGCAAGGTGCGCAGGGTGAAATCGTCATGGATCGGCTCGGACCGCGACAGTGCCAGTAATCCCTGGCGTCGGTGCACGCGACGCTGGAAGCGGCGGTGCCGGATCACCGCGGCCGTGACACCGCGGGCCGGCGCGACAAACAGCGACAAAAGAAAGAGCCCCGCGGCAACCAGCACGATGATCGGCCCGGTCGGCATAGCAGGTGCCGTGGCCGACAGCGCCGCGCCGACATAGCCCGACACCGCGCCGATCAGCCCGGCATACCAGATCACATGGGTACTGCTTTCGGTCCAGAACCGAGCCGTGACGGGCGGGATGATGAGCATCGCGACGATCAGGATCAGCCCGACGAGCTTCAGGCCGATCACCGTGACGGCCATCACCAGCGCCATCATCGCCAGATCGATCCGGCGCACATTGTATCCAACGGCGGCCGCATATTCGGGATCGAAGGCCACCAGCGTCATCGGACGGCGCAACAGCCAGGTCGCAAAGACGGCCAGAGCACCGCCGAGGGCAATGACGACTGCGTCCTGAAAGAGCATGCCCGCGGTCGAGCCGAGCAGGAAGCTTTCCAACCCTGCCTGGCGTCCTGCATTCATGGTCTGGATCACGGTCAGCAGCACGATGCCGAATCCGAAGAAAACCGACAGAACCGCACCGATGGCGGCGTCTTCGCTGAGCCGTGTGCGCCGTGCCATCCACTCGACCAGCACCAGACCGATCCCGGCGGTGACGGCAGATCCCAATAGGAGCCCGATCAGACTGCGACCGTCTCCGCCAAGGCTGACCATAAGGATGAAAGCCAGCCCGACGCCCGGCAGGGTGGCATGGGCCACGGCGTCCGACACAAGCGCTCGCTTTCGTAGAAAGAGAAAGGTCCCTGCCGCGCCGGCCGCAATGCCGAGCATTGCCGCGCCGATCCCCACCAGCGCGGCGTTGTAGCCCGCATTGAGCGCCAGCGCGTTGAAAAATGCGGTCACACAGGTTCCGCCAGAGCAAGCTGGTCGATATGGGTCGCTGCCAGACGACCGCCATAGGTGGCGTTCAGGTTCGCGCCGGTGAAGGTCGTCGCAACCGAGCCTTCGGCGATCTTGCGGACATTGATCAGAAAGACATGGTCGAAGTAGCGCGCCACTGTGGCGAGGTCATGGTGCACGCAGACGACCGCCTTGCCCTCCGATTTGAGCGATTTGAGAACGTCGATAATCGCGCGTTCGGTCGCGGCATCAACCCCGGCAAAGGGTTCATCAAGCAGGTAGAGATCGGCCTCTTGTGCCAAGGCCCGGGCGAGGAAGACGCGCTGCTGCTGGCCGCCCGAGAGCTGCCCGATCTGCCGATCGGCGAAATCGGACATGCCAACGCGATCAAGGCAGGCCTGTGCCTTTGCGCGATGCGTGCCGGCCAGCCGGCCCAGGAGCCCAACCTGCCGGTAGAGTCCCATGAGCACGACGTCGATCACCGTGGTCGGAAAGTCCCAATCGACACTGGCGCGTTGGGGAACATAGGCGATGCGCGCACGGGCCGTCTCGACCGGCTCGCCAAAGACGGTGACGTCACCCGACAGGCGCGGGATCACCCCCAGAGCGGCTTTCAGCAGGGTTGATTTCCCCGCGCCGTTGGGTCCGATGATCGCGGTCATCGCGCCTGCGGGAAATGTCGCGTCGACAGAGAACACGGCTGGCTTTTCGCCGTATGAGACGGTGACGCCTCGCACGGCGAGAGGGGCGCCCGTCGACGTGTCAGCCGGGCGCGTCGCCCGGCCGTCCTGTGCCGCGACCGCGACCTGTGCCGCGCCGGGTGCCATCAGTTCAGCAACCCCTGCATGCCCTGGTCGGGTACGTCACCGCCGAGCGCGCCGGCGATCACGGTCGCGTTGTGATCAATCATACCCAGATAGGTCCCTTCATAGGTCCCTTCAGGGCCCATGGCGTCGGAGAACAGCTCGCCTCCGATGCTGACCTCGTGGCCCGCCGCTGCCGCGCCTTCGATCAAAGCGCGTATATTGCGGTCGGAAACGGAGCTTTCGACGAAAACGGCCCCGATGTCGCGCTCCACCAGCATGTCGACCAGTTCTGAAATGCGCTGGAGGCCGGCCTCACTCTCGGTCGAGATCCCCTGAATGCCCATCACCTCAAACCCGTAGGCCGAGCCAAAATAGTTGAACGCGTCATGGGCGGACAACAGAACGCGGCTTTCGGGCGGGACCGACGACAGCACTTCTGTCGTGTAGTTCGCAAGCTCCCGCAGCTCTTCCAAATGTGCGTCGGCATTGGCACGGAAGACCGCTTCGTTCTCCGGGTCCGCGTCGATCAGTGCGTCGCGGACATTCAGCACGACACGGCTCCACAGGTTGGGGTTCATCCAGACATGGGGGTCGTATTTGCCGTCGTAATCGTCGTGCCCGATCAGCAGGTTACGCGGCACCCCTTCGGCGACTGCAGTGACATTGCCGTCCTGTTCGAGGTCGCGCAGAAAATCCTCCATCTGGGCTTCAAGATACAGTCCGTGCCACAGAACAACATCCGCCTGTCCCATGGCCACGATGTCGGAGCGCGTCTGGCGGTAGGCATGGGGATCGACCCCAGGCCCCATCAGCGCCCGGACCTCGACCAACTCCCCACCGATTTGACGTGCGGCATCGCCGATCATGCCGGTCGTGGCCACGACGTCGAGCCTCTCCTGCGCCGCGGCGATGCCGGCAGGGAGGGCGAGGCTCATGGCCACAAATGCGGCGAGCACAGTTCTCTTGGTCGGCATGGACGGTTTCCACTCCATTGCTGCGGTTGCATTCTCCTCAGTTTATATTGCGAACGATTTGCAATAGTCAATGCTTTTGAGAAGCGTTCGCATCTCGGTCTCGCGACTCTGCGCCCTTAGCTGCGCGCCTGTGCTGCTTCCCGTCAATCGTCAGAAGGGAACCGCTTCGGGCGCAATCGCCATGGTCGATTTCTGCTGCACTGCAATCCCCTCTGCTGTGGCGAAACTTGCGCACCACACAGCTGCAGGACTGGGACGCAATGGTGTCTCAATGCTTCCAGAAACGCCGGTCGCTTTAGGGTATTGTGCCTAGAGAAAGCCTGCCTCATCCGCAAAGACCGAGGTCCAGGTTAGCGCCGTGCTCTTGGCAGCTTTGGAGGGCAAACATGGCACAGGCGCGCGATCTCGAACCAGTGTTGACACCCCTCCACACCCCGGATATCAGCCGCGGCACGCGACAGCCCAGGTGGCGGAATTGGTAGACGCGCTAGCTTCAGGTGCTAGTGTCCGTACGGACGTGGAGGTTCGAGTCCTCTCCTGGGCACCAGATAATTCTCATATATACCAATAATATCAAGGGTATACAGGAGACTCTGGGCCTTGAGGGGTGACACAAATGGTGTCACACTCATGTCCGTCACTCTCATCCAGACTGGGGCCTTCGTTCTTTTGGCGAAGTACATCTACAGGAAACAGTCGGGCATTTGGTACTTTCGCCGACGCATCCCTAGTGACGTCCTGAAGCACTATCCCGGGCGCAATGGTGACATCCGTTTCTCTCTGAAGACGCGGGATGAGTCCGAGGCCGCTAGTTTGGCGAACCAGCACGCGCTTGGCCAAGATGCACAGTGGACGGCGATCAGAACTGGACAAATCGCAGACGGACCAGAGCGAGTTCGAGCCGCGGAGGAAATACTGCGCGGCTTCGGGCTGAAACCCGGAGAAGGTCGTGAAATCGATGAAGTAGGGGCAGGAGGTGAGGACTTCTTCGCAGAGCTAGATTTCCAAGCAGGCATTGATCCGATGGTAACACCTGAGGAGAACATACAGCGTCAGCAAGAATTATCCCCTGAATACAGTCTGGCTGCCAAGCTCCTCAATGGAGAGCCGGTGCCCTTGCTTCTCTGACGAGACCCCGATGGCGCAGCCAGGTTTTATGTAAGCTTGGCATCGCTTTCGACGGAAGGCTGATGTGGCCGGAAGCTCCACATAGCGGAGGCCAGAGCAGCCGGGACGACCGTTTCGGGCGCAGGCGGGTGGTTTTT
>JBCDBB010000095.1:0-15341 GCA_039184415.1 Pseudomonadota bacterium | reverse complement strand
GGTGGCAACGGTGATGTCGGGGCCCATCCAGTATTCGGAGTTGGTCACCACGATATCCTTGCCGCCATGGCCCGGCACGGGGACGACCTCGCCCTGGATCTTCTTGCCGACCATCAGCCGGCGGGTCGCGCCCTCGTTCTCATAGCTGACCGGTGCGCGCTCGGCGCCCAGGAACTCGCTGACGAGAATGCCGAAAAGCCCCGTGGTGCCCCTTGCGCGGCCGCTGAAGATCGCCACCAGAGCCTCATAGGCCTCGTCGCTCGCGCGCTCGTCGATATAGGCGGCGGCCTTCCAGTTGCCCCGCGCCATCAGGCCGGGGATCTCCAGCATCAGCCCGACATTCAGCCCCGACAGATCGACCTCGCCATAGCTTCCTTCGTCGATCCGCACGCCCGACCAGGCCTGGCAATGGCCCTCGGTCGGCGGGTGTTGTCCCAGACTGACGACGCAGGGGCAAAAGACCGTGCAGTTGCAATTCAGGATCAGTTCCCCCCGCAGGGTCCAAGGGGGTGTTCCGGGGACGTCGAGAGCCATGGCGGATATCCTTGGGGCTGAGTGTCAAAAACCGGTGGCAAGGCAGAGGGCGGCGGCGAGCAGAAGCAGCGCGCCGAGCGGGCGGGTCAGCGGACGGCCGATATCGGGGAGCTTTTCCAGCGCCATGACGAGCATCGCGAGCCCCATGAAGCCGAGATTCATCGTGCCGCCGACAAAGGCCAGCAGCATCAGCGCCCAGCAGCATCCCAGGCAATCGAGCCCCAGGCGCAGCCCGTTGCGCCAGGGCCCCTCGTCCCAGTTCTGGACGAAAAAGCTCAGGGGCGCCCGGCAGCGCGCCAGACAGGCCTCTTTCAGCGGGCTGAACTGATAGGCCCCCGCCCCCGCCAGCAGCGCCGCGGTGAAGACGGTCGAGAGGCTCTGGCCCAGCGCGCCGATCAACCCGGTCGCAAAGAGCGCGGCCTGCAGCAGCCCGGCAAGTACGGAAAACCCGATCCAGACCGTCATGTAGCCCCCCACCAGGGGCCAGAATCCGGTCTCTGTGGCATGGCCGAGATCGTCATAGGTGGCAAAGGCCGGAAGCGCGGTCGGCAGCATCATCGCGCCGCTCATCAGCATCCACATCGCGATGCCGAGCCAGAGACCCGCAACCCCCGGGGTGACCCCGCAGAGCGCGGCGATGAAGTCGGCGCCATATACCGTTTCCAGATCGCGCAGGTCCGCTGGAATGGCCATCGCAAAGAGCAGAGCCCAGCCCAGCAGCACAAGGCCGAAGAGCCCCAGCCAATGCATGCGCGCCATGGACCTGATACGCAGTGCCAACAAGCCCCGCCCTCCCCTGCGCGACTCCAGCCTGACGAAAACAATTGCCAGACAATTAAATGCCTGACAAATGAAATCTGACATGACCAAAAAAACGGATCTTTCCGCCCGCATCGCCAAGTCGATCAGCGATGCCATTCTTGCGGGCGACCTGCTCGCCGACGACCGGCTGCCATCGGAGGCCGAACTGGCCGAGGAATTCGCCGTCTCGCGCTCGACGGTGCGCGAAGCGCTCAAGCGGCTGGCCGCCCAGTCTCTGATCCGGACAGAGCGCGGCGCATTCGGCGGCGCCTTCGTGCGCCAGCTCTCCTATGACGACGCGCGGCGCCAGAACATCACCATGTCGACGCTCCTGCTGACCATGAACGAGATCCGGTTCGACGTCGCCTGCGAGGCACGCTTCGCGCTGGAGCGGGCCTGCCTGCCCCTGAGCGCGGCGCGCTGCGGGCCCGAGGACCTCGCCCGTCTGCGCCGCGAAATCGCGCGTCAGGACAGGCCGGATCTGTCGGACGAGGCGTTCTGCGCCTCGGATGTGGCCTTTCACCGGGCGGTCGTGGACAGCGCCGACAATCCGATCCTGTCCTATCAGCTGTCGGGCGCGGTCGAGGCGATGCAGCCTCTGATGAACATGATCACCTACACCGCGCGGTCCCGCGCGCGCATCGTCGCGCTCCATACCGACCTCGCCGACGCGCTGGAGCGCCGCGACGCCGCCGCCGCCGATGCCATCCTGACAACTCTACAGACCTATACGCTGCAACTGGGCGAAGGGCTTCTCGCCCACCGCGCCCAGATCCGCGCGGAGCGATCGGCCTCCTAAGCGCGCCTCTGGTTCGGCCGCCGGCCTAGCCCTCCTCGGCGACAACCTCAGCGTGCAGCGCCGCCGGTTCGGTGTGACGCGCCCGTGTCAACGCTTCGTCGCCGAGCGGGATCTCCATGGCCAGCAGCCCGTCGTCGGTTGCGACAAAGCAATGCAGCGGGTTCATCAGCGACACGGTGACCGACGGGGTATCCTCCGGGACCGGACCGAATATCCCCTCGGCCGCGTAGAGCGTCGCGAGTTTCTCCTCGCCGATATAGACATGGGCATGACCCTGGAACTCCAGCGTCTCGATGGGCTCGACATTGCCGGTGAAGCGGAAATTGCTGGTGTCGATCAGGATCCGGTAGAACCCGTCGCCCAGCTCCTGCAGCTGCGCGCCGTTGAGCATCGGCTGATGCTCCGGCAGCCCCGTGGCATGGACAAGGCGCGCATCCGCCGGCGGCATCATCGCGCGCAGGTCCGACACCCAGAGCCCCGACAGGGCGATGGCGACGCACATCACGCCGGCCGCACTGACGCGCGCAACCGCAAGCCGGAGTGTCTGTCCCGCCGGGGCGACCTCCTTGTCGGGACTGAGATAGCCCGGGCCCAGCAGGATGATCGCAATCAGAATTCCAAAGATGTTTGCATGGATGAGCGGCGATTCACCGAGCGTGACGACAAAGAACATCATCGCGCCGATGATGACGCAGGCCACAATGCGCTCCGCAATTCCGATCACGAGCGCAAAGCCGCAGGCCAGTTCCACCGCGGCCATGACAAAAATCAGATTGGCCGCCGGAATGCCGAATGTCGGCATGTTATGTTCGAGCATGATCGTTTCGAGCTGCGGCGAATGGAGATATTTGTCCATCACCGCGAGATACATGAAATTCAGGCCGACCAGGACGCGAAACAGAATGAGGCTGCGCTCGATCGTCATGAACGGAAGCAGCTTTTGCACGAATTTCTCGGGCCAGGCGTCGCGCGGCGTGACATGCTCGAACCGGTCGCGGTCCTCGATGATCAGCACGAAGGCCGGCGCGAGGATATGGCCGGCATAGGCGAACATGATCTCGAACCCGAACCAGTAGAAACCGAGGAACACCAGCAGGATCGTCAGAAGCGACGCGAAATTGACATAGATCCCAAGGATGAGTGCCGCACCGATCAAAAGCTCCACCCCCGCGAAGGGCAGGTAGAAATTCGTCACACTGCTGAGCTCGAGGTCCGGCACAAAAAGCGTCGGTTCGACGAAGTACGGCGTGCCGTGCCGCGGGTTCAGACCGAAGGCCGCCGAGACCATCAGAAGCCCCAGGGTCATGCGCAGGATCAGCAGCGCCCATTCCCGCGAGGTGTCCCTGTATTTCCGGTCGAGCTTCTGCTCCAGCGGCTGAAAGCGGCGATCCAGATAATCCGCGACCGCCAGACCGATCAGCAGCACGCAGCCCGTGGCAATCGACAGAACCGTCACGCGGGTCCAGACATCGGAAAGCGGCGTGTCGAAAAGCCCGACCATTTTCAACGGATGAATGAGCCACGCCTCATGGGCATGCGCGGGCAAAAAGGGGAGCATCGCGAAAAGCACCAAAATCCAAAGGAACAGGGGCTTCAAACGCCGTGATTTCGAAAACCGATACTTGAACTGATACTTTCCGTACAAATCCATGGGCCGAATTCCCGATTAGATCTACGCGCATCAATTATTTGAATTGAGCAGGCTTCAGAAAAAATATTCTGTCAAGGAAATACGTATGATCCGGATCTGAAAGCCCGCATTGTCCTTGATTTGTGGATGCTGCTGTCGGCGGGGAATCACCAGAATTATCGCGGGATCACAGCCAGATACCCGGATGGTGTGTCAGCCGGGCCGCGCCCTCCGGTTTCGGGCAAGGACGGCGTCCGGATCACTGCCCTGCCCGGCCCGCCGCCTCCTCGGGCGCAGAATCAGCGCACCGGTCGGGGCGCCTAGCCGACCAGAAGATAGGCCCCCAGCGCCACGAGGACCCAGAGGATGAGCTTGCGGAACAGCACCTCGTCCAGCCGTTGCCGCAGCCGCGCGCCGACGGCCATCCCCGCAAAGGCGGAACAGGTCGCGAGGCCAATCACGTTGACCGAGGTGCCGGCCAGTCCGCCCGACAGGCCGAGCGCGGCCAGAAGGCCCAGCGCCGAGACCGAAAAGGACAGCCCCATCGCCTGCACGAACGCGTCACGCTCCAACCCCACCGACTGCAGGAAGGGCACCGACGGCATGGACGACACGCCGGTGAAGGCGGTCACCACGCCCGTCGCCGCCCCCGAAAGCGGCCCGGCCCAGCGTTCGGTGCCCGCGGACAGCACAATCTTCGGGCTCCGCAGACCGTAGGCCCCGTACAGGATCAGCAAGGCGCCCAGAACGGCAATCGCCACCTCCCCGAACCGCGCCAGCGCGCCGGCAAAGGCCAGCGTCGCGGCCCCGGTCAGAAACAGCATCAGCCAGAAGCGCGCCAGCAACGCGGCGAGCGCGGGCCCGCGCAGTCCCTGCCAGATATTGGTGAGCAGCGCCGGGATCACCATGATCGCCGCCGCATCCACCGCCGGCATGATGATCACCAGGAGCCCCATCGCGATGGGCGGCAGGCCGAGACCGACCAGCCCTTTCGACAGCCCTGCGATGGCAAGCGCGGCCGCGGCGAAAAAGAGCTCAAACATCGCCCCGGTTCTGACCCCTCCCCCGCCGCGGCTCAAGCGAAATCGCGACCCCGCGGGGGCCTGTCGACGGGTGCCCGGAATAGGGTATAGGAAGCGCGCGATGGAGGCTTTCGGAAAGAACATCTGGACCGTGCCGGGCGACAATGTCCGCATGTTCGGCATGCTGCCCTTCACGACGCGGATGACCGTCGTGCGGCTGGCGTCCGGCCAGCTCTGGCTGCATTCGCCCGTTGCGCCCACGACAGACCGGCGCGAGGCGGTCGACCGTCTCGGCCCGGTCGCCATGCTGGTGGCGCCCAACAAGATCCACAGCCTCGGCGTCACGCCCTGGAAGACGGACTACCCGATGGCCGAGGTCTGGGTGTCTCCGGGCTTTCCGGACCGCCATCCCGAGATCGCCGCCGACGCCGTGCTCACCGACGAGGCCGTGCCCCCCTGGCGGGACGAGATCGACCATTGCGTGATCGCGGGACACGCCGTGCTGGACGAGGTGGCCTTCCTGCACCGGCCGTCGCGCACGCTCATCCTCACCGATCTGATCCAGAAACATGACCCCGCCGGCGAGCGCTGGCTCTGGCGCGGGGTCAAGGGGCTCGCGGGCATCCTGGGCGATGAGGGCGGCGTGCCCCTCGATGTGAAACTCAGCGTCCGGGACAAGCCGGCGATGCGGGCGAGCCTTGAGCGAATCCTTGCGTGGGAGTTCGACAATCTCGTGATATCCCACGGCCACTGCCTGCAAGGCGGCGCGAAAGAGTCCGTCGCCCGCGCCTTCGCCTGGATCACCCGTTCCTGAGGCGCCACCCGGTCTTGGCGCCCGTGTCCCGGCCTGCCGCCCAGAGCGGCACTTGTCCCATCCCGGCCAGCGGCTCGACCAACGGGCCGCCCGAACATCTATTCCGCGGCGCCGAACCATTTGCGCCTGATATCCGCATACTGGCCGGACTCGGTCAGCCGCAGCAGCGCGCGGTTGATCGGCTCGCGCAGCTCGCTGCCTTGCGGCAGCGCGATCCCGTAATCCTCGGGCCGAAAGACACGCGGCAGCAAATGCCCGTCCAAACCACTTTGCTGGGTCAGATAGTAGGCGAGGATGGGGCCGTCGAAGACAACGGCTTCGAGCTCTCCCTCCTCGAAAGCTCTGATCATGCTGGCATAATCGCGGTACTCACGATGCGAGATATCGCGTTCCTGGAGGAATGCGTTCGATGTGGAACCTGCGGTCGTCCCGACCCGGCGACCGTCCAGATCTTCGGGGGACTGGATCGAGCCGGTAATCGCCTCGATGGTCATGGCTGCGGTGATCTTGGCGACGAAGACAGAGACCAGGAACAGGCTCGACACCACCATCACGACCGAAAGCAACCGTCCGATGACCGATTGCGGCACATGCTGCTCAAAGCCGCCATTGACCACCAGGTTCAGGGCCCACCAGAAGGATGGAAACATCGCATCGCGCGCCTTGCGGTCGAAATAGGGCTGTTTCCGCCGCTCGACGAGCCACATCAGAAGGCCCAGCACGAACAGAGCGCCGAAGCCCGCGAACACCAGTATCAGAAACTCCCACCGCAGCAGGATGTTCCAGATGCTGGCCTCCGCCGTGCGTCCGAACACCATGATCTGCAACCCGCTTTCAAAGATCGGTCGGCTGAAATCCATAACGGATTCCCGTTCCGAGGTGATCGAGATATTGGCGACGGCCCCGTCCACCGCGGCCTCTTCGACGGAACTCAGCATCGTGCTGAACTCGCTTTCGAAGGTGAAACTGACCCCCCGGTCCATCTCCTGCGCGATGGCCTGCATCAGCTCGATGCTGAAGCCCGCGGGCTGGCCGTTTTCCAGGAACGCAAAGGGCGGGCGTTCCACGGTGAGAAAGCTCAACTCGGCCGGCTGCGCCGTCGCGTGTTGGGACGCGAGGCCGAGGACAAGGGCGAGCGCCCATGCGGTGCGGATCAGAAGTGTCACGTCAAAGCCGTTCGTGCTGATAAAATGACCTTGGGTCAGGCTACGCATATCGACGGGCTGCTGACCACACGAAGGTTTCCGCGTCAGGACCCTCCCTGTGTCTTTGCGCCTCTACGCCGCAGGCGCATGCGTGGCCAAGGCCCATCAGAGCGCAGGAAACGTTCAATCAGACCAGTGTCTGGGCACATGGCGAACGCCAGCTGTTCCGCGGCGCGACCGTGATGGCGCGGACCGGGAAGAAGACAGGTCGGACAAGCTGGGCACCCGACGCGCAAAGGACAACGCACGGACCGTCGGAGAAACCGGGAGGACCCGGGGCAGGGCTTTGATCCTCACCGCTCGCGCAGGGCCTCGGCGCTCGCCTTGCGGAAGGGCTTCAGCAGATAATCCAGCACCGTGCGCTCGCCGGTCTGGATATCGACCTGGGCGATCATGCCGGGCCGGATCTCCAGCCGTTCGCCCGCCCGCTCCAGAAAGCTCCGCTCCGTCTCCACGATGATCGGGAAATAGACCTCGCCGGTCTGCTCGTCGATCTCGCTGTCCGCCCCGATCCGCAGGACATGGCCCGGCAGCGCGCCGTAGATGGTGAAATCGAACGCCGTCAGCTTCACGCTCGCCGGCAGATCGGGCCGCAGAAAGGCGATGTCCTCGGGCCGCACCCGCGCCTCGACCTGCAGCCGCTCCTCGGCGGGCACGATGCGCAGCACCTCCTCGCCGGGCGTGATCACCGCGCCGATCGTGTTGACGTTCAGCGCAGACACGATGCCCCCCACAGGGGCGCGCAGATCGGCCCGCGTCACCACGTCCGAGGCGCGCCGGATCGCCTCCTCGATCACCGCCAGTTCATTGAGCGTATCGGCGCGTTCGGTGCTGATCTCGGCCCGGCGCTGCAGCTCCAGCTCGGTCAGCCGCGCCTCGGCCTCGCGCGCCGCACCCTGGGCCTGCTCGCGGTCCGACCGCATCACATCCTGGGCCTGACGCGCCTGGGTCCGCTCGCGCTCAAGGGGCAGGATCTGCGCCCGCGCCACCACGCCGGATTCCACGCGGAGCGCGATCTCCTCGTCCAGCAGCGCCAGCGTCTCATCCATCCGCTCGATGGAGCGCGCCAGCTCCGTCACTTCCTGCGCGCGCTGGCTGATCTGCGCCTCCAGCACCGCGCGCTGCCCGAAATGCGATGCCAGCCGGCTGTCGAAGAGCGCCACCTCGCGCAAGCCGAGCGGGCTTTCGGCCGCGATCCCGCTGCCCTCGAAACTCAGCGCCTCCGCCCCGGCAAGCTCGGCGGCCAGCCGTTCGGCCCGGGCGGTCAGCGCCAGACGCTGGGCCGACAGCTCGCCCAGATCCGCCGAGGACCGCGTGTCGTCGATCCGCACCAGGGTCTGGCCCACCGCCACCGCCTCACCCTCGCGCACCTCGATGGCCGAGACGATGCCGCCCTCCAGGCTCTCCACGGTCTGCGCCCGGCCCGACGGAATGACGGTCCCGGAGGCCCGCGTGATTTCCTCGATCGGCGCCTGGCTGGCCCAGATGACGGCCGAGGCGACCAGCGCGCAGAGCAGAAACAACAGCAACCCGAGCAGCCGGGGCGCGTGGCCCGCCGCGGCCCCGGGCCCTTCGCCAAAGGCGCGGCGGTCCCACTCCGTGCCGCTCACGTCCTATCCTCCCGGGGCGATGGCTCGGATCCCTGCGCCTCATTCCCCGGCCCCTCGCTCCCCTGCGCCTCGGTGCCCGCCGCCGTGTTCGCGGGTGGCTGGCGCACGGGCGTCGCGCTGGCGGCTGCCTGGTTCGCCGGCGCCTCCGCCGCGGGCGGCCGTCTCACCTGCGCCGTGACCACGGGCGTCTTGCTGTCGGATGCCTTGGTGCGCGCCTCCAGCCCGGCGATCACCTCAGCCTTGGGTCCGTCGGCGATCTTGCGGCCGCGGTCGAGCAGCACCAGCCGGTCGGTCAGCTCCAACAGTCCCATCCGGTGCGTCGCCACCACCAGCGTCATCTGCGAATGGGTCAGCACCGCGCCCAGCCGCGCGATGAAGCGCCGCTCGTTCTGCTGATCCATGGACGAGGTCGGCTCGTCGAGCACCAGCACGCGCGGCCGCGCCACCAGTGCGCGCGCCAGCGCCACCATCTGCCGCTGCCCGCCCGAGAGGTTCCGCCCGCGCTCGGCGATGCGCATCCCGAACCCTTCCTCGCTGCCCGCCGCGATGGCGTCGACGCCGGCGGCCCGCGCCGCGCCCAGGATCTCCGCATCCGTTGCCTGGGGCGCGCCAAAGGCGATGTTCTCGGCCAGCGTTCCGGAGAACAGCACCGGGTCCTGCGGCACCAGCTGCACCGCCCGGCGCACCACCGCCGGTTCGACCTGCGCCATGTTCAGCCCGTCGAGCAGCACCGCGCCCTCGTCCGGCGCATAGAGCCCCGACAGCAGCCGCACCAGCGAGGTCTTGCCCGAGCCCACCGCCCCGATCACCCCGATCCGAGCGCCCGCCGGTACATCGAGCGACACCTTCGCCAGCGAGGGCTGCGCCGCGCCGGGATATTGCAGCGTCGCGCCCTCCAGCTTCAGCGCGCCGCGGGTGATCTCGGCGTTCAGACGCTCCGCCCCGCCGCCCCGGTCGGTGGGCAGCGCCATGATCTGCTCCAGCCCGCGCATCGCGTCGATGGCGAAACTGCCCCGGACAAACAGCCCCGTCAGCGCCGCGGTGGGCGCGAGCGCGCGTCCCGACAGGATCATCGCCGCGATCACCGCCCCCATGGTGATCTGCCCATCGAGCGACAGATAGACCCCGATGATGACGATCCCGATGGAGGAGGCCTGGCTTGCCAGCCCGCTCCCGGTCGTGGCCAGGTTCGCCCAGCGCCGCGAAACCTCGTTGGCCGCGGCGCTCTCGGCCACCTGCCGCTCCCAGCGCGCCTGCATCCGCCCCGACCCGCCAATGGCCTTCAGCGTCTCCAGATCGGTGATCGCCTCGACCGCCACCGCGTTCTTGACCCCGCCCCGCGCACGCGCTTCGGCGGAGGCGCGGCGCAGCGGGATCAGCACTAGTAGGCCCAAGACCAGCACCGCGACGAAAGCGATCGCCGGGGGCAGCGCGAGCGGCCCGCCTAGATAGTAGATCACCGCGATGAAGAGCAGCGCGAAACAGAGGTCCGTCACCGTCGCCACGGTCTGGCTGCCAAAGAAATCGCGCACCTGCTCGAAATCCTTCAGGCTGTTCATCACCGTGCCCGCCGGCATCAGGTTCGCCCGCATCTGAAGGTCCGCGATATGGCGAAAGAGCGTCGAGGAGATGCGCAGATCGACCCGCCGTCCCACCGCGTCGATCACCGTGGCACGCAGCCATTTCAGGATCGCATCGAAGGTCAGCGCGATGCCCACCCCCGCCACCAGCGACCAGAGCGTGATCAGCGAGGCGTTCGGGAACACCCGGTCATAGACATTCATGGTAAAGATCGGCGTGGCCAGCGCCAGCGTGTTGATCAGCGCCGAGGCAAGGACCACCTGGCCATAGTCGCCCCAGACACCGCGCAGATTGCCCCAGAACCAGTGCGCCGTCCGGGTCTCCCCCGGCGCGTCCGGCGCCTCGGCGGGCGGCTTCAGCAGCAGCGCGCCGCCGGTATAGACCTCCGCCAGTTCGGCACGCGGCAGCTCCAGCGGATCAGTCGCGCGGGCGGGCCAGCTCAGCCGCGCGGTCCCGTCCGGCCCCCAGCCTTCCAGCACGCAGGCATCGCGGCCCGACAGAAACAACACCACCGGCAGCACCGCGGCATCGATATCCTCCAGCCGCCGGCGCACCAGCCGCGCATGCCCGCCCGAGGCCTCGACGGCGGTCACTGCCAGTTCCGGCGTCAGCAACCCGTCGGCGGGCAGCGGCAGTCCCGCGGTGAGCGCTGGCCCCGCCATGTCGCGGCCTCGGAGCGACAGGGCCCGCGCGATGCAGGCCACCAGCGGATCGTCGGGTCCGCGGGGCAGTCCGCGCCATTCAGGCGCCGTTGGGGACGGTCCGGCCTCACCGGCTGTGACCCGCGCGGTGGCGGGTTGCGGGTTATCGCCCTGCGTCAAGGGACCTGCGGAACCGCAGCGCATCGGCGATGGCGCTGTCCTTGCGGAACTCGGTCTCGGCCGCACTGACCGGAGGCGCGCCGACGCCGACGGCGGCGTAGGGATCGGCGTCTTCCGGCGGCTGGATGCCGACCGCGGCCAGGAAATCGCCCGTCGCCGCCAGAAGCCGGTATTCCTCGAAGATCGCCGCATAGCGCGCCGCCGTGAGGCTCACCTGGTTCTGGAGCAGCGCGTTCTGCGTGTTCAACAGATCCAGCAGCGAGCGTGTGCCGACCTCGAATTCCTGCTGGTAGGTGACCAGAAGCTCTTCGTTCAGCGCGTTCTGCCGGTCCAGGATGCCGACGCGGGTGCGCGCATTGCCCAGCCGCGCCCAGGTCTGGCGTACCTCGCGCTCCACCAGCCGCGCCTGCTGCAACAGCTGCGCGCGGCTCTCGCTCACCCGGCGAAGCTGCTCCTGCCGGTCCGCGGAGAGCTGGTTGCCCTGAAAGACATAGCGCAGCACCAGTTCGGCGCTGGCATCGGCCCGGCGTCCCTCGAACCCGTCGACATCCTCGCCCAGACGTCCTTCGATCTCGGCGAAGAGGTCGGGATAGCGGTTCGACGAGACCGCGCGATACTGCGCCTCGGCGGCGCCAACATCGGCCTTGGAAAAGCGCAAGGTGGGGTTGTTGACCCGGGCGCGGGCCGCGGCGCTGTCGGCATTGGCCGGCAGGCGCCCGCCATAGCGCGGCAGGCTGGTCAGCCCGTTGGGCGGCACGCCGACCACTTCCAGAAAGGCCAGCTCGGCCGAGGCCAGATCGAACTCCACCTGGGTGACGATGTCGCGCGCCAGCACCAGCCGCTCCTCGGCCTGCTGCAGATCGCCCAGCCCCAGAACCCCGGTGTCGAACCCGGTGCGGATCCGCTCCAGCACCTGCTCATGATACTGCAGGTTGGCCCGCGACAGCCCCAGAACCTCGCGCTCGCGCAGCACGTCGGTGTAGAATTGCGCGGCCTCCAGCGCCAGGAATTCCGAGCGTTCCAGCACCCGCAGCGCCGCGCCATCGACGCGGTAGGCCTGGCGCTGCACCTCCGAACGGGTCTCCCAGCCGTCCCAGATCATCTGGCTGATGACCACCCGGCCCTCACCGCCGAAAATCGGGTCGTCCGCCGCCGTCAGATCCGAGGTCGTGTCCCCGTCATTGTAGCTGTAGCCGGTGCGCGCCTCCAGGTTGACCCGCGGGGTATAGAGGCTGCGGCCCTGGTCCAGCTCGAACTCGATCGCCTGCTTGTTGGCTTCCGCGGCCTTGATCTCGGGATTGGTCTCCACGACGTACAAAAGCGCGTCGCGCAGATCCAGCGCCTCGGCCGGAACCGTCAGAACAGCACCCAGAATGGCGCCGAGCACCGTGCTGCGAACAGCAGCCATCGTCCCTCCTCACGCGGGCTTCGCCGCGAAATTATCATTTTAACGATCTATATTGCGCAAATATGTGACACACCAGCACCGCGCGCTTCCAATGTGGCACAGGGCACGGTTCTGTGTCATCTTCGCCCGCACCACCGGAGTTTTTCGAGCGGAATTCGTACTATGCAGGGACTTCTTCGCCTTATCGGCCTGCTCTGGCTGACACTGCTCCCGGCCCTTGCCGCGGCGCAGGATCTGGCCACGATCAATTTCGATTTCGACAGCGACCAGCTCGATGCACAGGCGCTGGCCGAGGTCGCCCGCATCGCCGAGCGTCTGCGCGAGACCCCCAGCTACCGCCCCACCGTCGTGGTCGGCCATACCGATGCGGTCGGCAGCCTCGCCTACAACGACAATCTGGGACTGCGCCGGGCGCGCAACACCGCTGCCGCGCTCGAGGCCGCCGGCGTGCCGGTCTCGCGCATCGGCGTGGTCGAGAGCCGCGGCAAGCGCGACCTGCTGGTGCAGGTCGCCACGCGCGAACGCGCCAACCGCCGCGTGACGGTGCGGCTGGACCAGGCGCTCGCGGCCTGCCGCAGCTACCGCCAGATCCCGCTGGAGCCGGCCCAGGTCAACGAGCTGCTCCAGAACGATCTGATCCAGCGCACCGCCGAGGCGGTCGCGGTCGAGGCCCGTCTGCGCGGCTCCGGCGGCAACCCGGCCGCCTACCAGATGGCCGGCGCCGCGGTGGAGGATTGCGGCACCGCCCAGGGCTACGGCATGACCCAGCCGCGCAAGCGCGAATATGCAAAGCGCTGCCTGTGCAGCTCCGCCCGCATGCAGGCCGCGCTCGGTCGGTGAGGCCCTTTCGCACTGCGCTGACGCTCTGGCTCGCTCTCGCCGCACCGGTTCTTGCCAGCGAAGGACCCTCCTTCGATTGCGATCAGACCGAAAACCGGACGCAGGAACTCATCTGCGCCGATCCAGGGCTCGCCGCGCGTGACCGGCATGTCGCGGGGGTCTATGCCGAGGCCCTTGCCGCGGTGCAGTCTCTCCAGACCGGGGCCGAGGCCGCCGCGACCGATCTCAACGCCCGCCAGAGCGACTGGATCGGACGCCGCAACCAATGCTGGCGCCAGCCAAATCCCAAAGGCTGTCTCATCGCGGCCTACGCCCATCGCGAAGGCGCGCTCGTCGCCCGCTGGATGCTGCGCCCGCCCGTCGAGACGATCCGCTGGACCTGCGACGGCAATCCGGCGAACGAGCTCGTCACCATGCTCTTTGACACCGAGCTGCAGAGCATCCGGTTCGAACGGGGCGACAGTGTCGAGATCGGCGCGCGGGTCCCGACCGCCGCCGGCGCGCGTTTCGAGGCCCGCTCCGGGCGCATGATCTGGATCCAGGGCGACGCCGCGACCTACAGGGACCCGGGCGGCGGCGACTTGGACTGCGTCCGATCCGGCCCCTGACCATCCTCAGCGACACCGCCTCATAGAGCACCCGCCGCCACCGCGAGCGGCCTGCGCGGCGTCAGCCGCGCGCGGCCCAACGCCTGCAGGCCGAAGGCCGGAAGGGGGCGGGAGCGCGCCCCTCACACTCAGCCTCACTCCGCAGGGATCGCCGTTTCTTCGATCCCCAGCGGATGGGGCAGATGCACCAGCATCTCCTTGGGACAGACCTGCAGGAAGTTGGATCTTTCCAGATCCCAGTGCTGCAGGATGTCGGCCGCCCGGCGCGATCCCGTCTCCGCCCGGTGCCGCTCCACCAGCCCTTTGAGCTCGGCCTCCCAATGGGCCGCCGTCACCGGACAGGTGACCAGCGTCTCCATATTCATCAGATCCGCCGCGCGCCCCGCGGGGTCGTGCAGATAGGCCATGCCGCCTGTCATGCCCGCGCCGAAATTGGCGCCGATATCGCCCAGGATCACCGCGACCCCACCGGTCATGTATTCGCAGCCGTTGGAGCCGCAGCCTTCCACGACCACCCTGGCGCCGGAGTTCCGCACGGCAAACCGTTCGCCCGCGCGCCCCGCCGCGAACAGATAGCCGTCCGTCGCGCCATAGAGCACCGTGTTGCCGATGATGACGTTTTCAGCCGCGATCAGCGGGCTGCCCATGGGCGGGCGCACCACGATGGTGCCGCCCGACAGCCCCTTGCCGACATAGTCGTTGGCGTCGCCCGAGACCTCCAGCTTCAGCCCCGGCGCGGCAAAGGCCCCGAGCGACTGGCCAGCCGAACCCGTCAGCTTCACCGTCAGATGATCCGGCTGCAGCGCGTTGCGCATGCCGAAACTCTGCACGATATGGCTCGAGGTCCGCGTGCCCACCGTCCGCTGGGTGTTCTGCACCGCATAGCTCAGCTGCATCTTCTCGCCGTCGCGCAGGAACCGTTCGGCATCCTTGACGATCTCCGCATCCAGCGTGTCGCGGACCGGGTTGCGGGGCTTCGACCGGTCATAGACTGCCTCGCGCGTGCCATCGACGGCGATGAGCAGCGGGTTCAGGTCCAGATCGTCCAGATGCGCCGATCCCCGGCTGACCTGGCTCAAGAGGTCCACCCGTCCAATGATCTCGCCCAGCGACCGCACGCCCATCAACGCCAGCACCTCGCGCACCTCCTGGGCATAGAAGGTGATCAGGTTCACCACCTTGTCCGCGGTGCCGGTGAACTTGTCGCGCAGCGCCTGGTCCTGGGTGCAGACCCCCACCGGGCAGGTGTTGGACTGGCACTGGCGCACCATGATGCAGCCCATCGCGATGAGCGCCGCGGTCCCGATCCCGTATTCCTCCGCGCCCATGAGCGCGGCAATGACGATATCGCGTCCCGTCCGGAGCCCCCCGTCGGTCCGGAGCGTCACGCGGGACCGCAGCTTGTTCATCGTCAGAACCTGGTGCGCCTCGGTCAGCCCCATCTCCCAGGGGAGCCCGGCATACTTGATCGAGGTCGCGGGGCTCGCCCCGGTGCCGCCATTGTGGCCCGAGATCAGGATGACGTCGGCCTCGGCCTTGGCCACGCCGGCCGCGATCGTGCCGACGCCCGAGGCGGCGACCAGCTTCACTGTCACCTTGCAGCGCGGGTTGATCTGCTTGAGGTCATAGATCAGCTGCGCCAGATCCTCGATCGAATAGATGTCGTGG
>JBCDBB010000094.1:0-15416 GCA_039184415.1 Pseudomonadota bacterium | reverse complement strand
CGTCCGAAACTGTAGCCGTCGATATAGGCCGTCTCGTCGATCTCCTTGGGCACACCGCGCATGAAACCCTCGAGGATCCAGACCGCCAGCGGGATGTTGAAGAGGCAATGCGCCAATGCCACCGCGATATGTGTGTCGAAGAGCCCGACTGAAGAGTAGAGCTGAAAGAATGGAAGCGCAAAGACCGCCGGCGGCGCCATCCGGTTGGTCAGAAGCCAGAAAAACAGATGCTTGTCACCCATGAAGGTGTAGCGACTGAAGGCATAGGCCGCGGGCAGCGCCACCGCGAGACTGATCACCACATTCATGCAGACATAGATCAGCGTGTTGACATAGCCCATGTACCACGCCGGATCCGTCAGGATCGTCACATAGTTCTCAAGCGTGATGTTCTGCGGCCAGAGCGTGAAGGCGCCGAGAATCTCGGAGTTGGTCTTCAGGCTCATGTTGAGCAGCCAGTAGATCGGCAGCAGCAAGAAGGTGAGGTAAAGAACCATCACCACTGCCTTGCCGTTGATCTTGGGCAGGCTGACGGCCTTGGCCGTCTCGGTCCGGGTTGCGGTTATCTCGGCCATCACCGACCCTCCGCTTTGTCGAGGTTGGTCATCACGGTGTAGAACACCCAGCAAATCAGGAGGATCACAAGGAAGTACATGATCGAGAAGGCCGCCGCCGGTCCAAGGTCAAACTGGCCGAGCGCCATTTTCACCAGATCGATCGACAGGAAGGTCGTGGCATTGCCTGGCCCCCCGCCAGTCACCACGAAAGGTTCGGTGTAGATCATGAAGCTGTCCATGAAGCGCAGCAGGATCGCGATCATAAGCACGCCCTGCATCTTGGGCAGTTCGATATAGCGGAACACCTTCCAGCGGCTCGCCTGGTCGATCTCCGCCGCTTGATAATAGGCATTGGGGATCGATTGCAGCCCAGCATAGGCCAGAAGCGCCACCAGCGACGTCCAGTGCCAGACATCCATCACGATCACGGTGATCCAGGCAGCGACGACATCCTGGGTATAGTTGTACTGGATGCCCATCGCGTTCAGCGAATAGCCCAGAAGACCGATATCCTTGCGCCCGAAGATCTGCCAGATCGTGCCGACAACATTCCACGGCACCAGCAGTGGCAGTGCCATCAGCACCAGGCAGACCGAGGCCCAGACGCCCTTCTTGGGCATGTTCAGCGCGACGATGATCCCAAGCGGAACCTGGATCGCCAGAATGATGGCGGAGAAGATGAGCTGACGCTGAAGCGCATTCCACATCCGCTCGCTGGCCAGCATTTCCTCGAACCATTCGAGCCCTGCCCAGAAGAACTGGTTGTTGCCGAACGTGTCCTGCACGGAATAATTCACCACGGTCATCAACGGGATCACCGCCGAGAACGCGACCAGGATCAGCACCGGCAGGACCAGGAACCAGGCCTTTTGATTGACGGTCTTTTCCATCAGGCGGCATCCTCCTGCACGAGCCAGTCATTGGCATAGACATTGATGTTCGCGGGATCGAACCGGACGAATTTTAGATCGGGCCCAATGCTTTCGCCTTCATCGGCGATGATGTTGATTTCCTGATCGAAAATCGCCGCGCGCACGATCTTGTGGCGCCCGACATCCTCGACGCGGCGCACTTTCACCGGAAGCCCATCATCCGCGGACAGCTTGGCGAACTCGGGCCGCACGCCGATCTCGATCTTGCCGGAGAGCGCGCCGTAACTGTGCGCCAGCGGGATCTCTGCGCCATGGACGACCGCGGTTGTGCCCGAGACCTCCGCCGGGATCACGTTCATGCCCGGCGAGCCGATGAAGAAGCCCACGAAAGTGTGGGCCGGCCGCTCGAAAAGCTCCTGCGGTGTGCCGATCTGAACCACGCGCCCGTCATGCATCACCACAACCTTGTCGGCGAAGGTCAGCGCCTCGGTCTGGTCGTGGGTGACGTAGATCATCGTGTGTCCGAACTCGTGGTGCAGACTCTTGAGCTGGGTGCGGAGCTCCCATTTCATGTGCGGGTCGATCACCGTCAGCGGCTCGTCGAAGAGCAGCGCGTTCACGTCCTCACGCACCATGCCGCGCCCGAGCGAGATCTTCTGCTTGGCATCCGCCGTCAGCCCCCGAGCCTTGCGCTTCAGCACATCCTCCATGCCGATCATCTTCGCGATGGCCTGCACGCGCTGTTCGACATACTCTGCGGAACTGCCCCGGTTGCGCAGCGGGAAAGCCAGATTATCGTGCACGCTCATCGTGTCGTAGACGACCGGGAACTGGAACACCTGGGCGATATTGCGCTCCGCCGTCGGCGCGTCCGTGACATCGGTATCGTCGAAGAGAATTCTGCCCTGACTAGGATGAAGAAGGCCTGATATAATATTGAGAAGCGTAGATTTTCCGCATCCGGACGCGCCGAGAAGCGCGTAGGCCTCCCCATCCGCCCAGACATGGTTCAACTCCTTGAGCGCGAAATCGTCCTCGCTTGTCGGGTTAGGCAGGTAGGAATGCGCGAGATTGTCGAGCGTGATCTTTGCCATCTGTGCCTCCCTCAGGCCGCCAGCGCGTAGGATGCCGGCGCGAGTAGCCGCCCGTCTTCGCCGAAGACATAGACATGCGACGGGTCGAGATAGACCGGCAGTTCCGCCCCGATCTCCAGATCGCGCACCCCATGAATCAGCCCGACCCAGCGGTCGCCATGGTGCAGCAGATGCACGAAGGTCTCCGAGCCGGTGATCTCGAACACCGATAGCGTTGTGACGAAGCGCATCGCATCCTCGGTGTGCTTCTCAAGCTCGACATGGTTCGGACGAAAGCCCGCGGTAAAGGGCCCATCGGGCAGCTGCGTGAGCGCGCCCGTCGCCGCAATTGACTGTCCATCGCCGAACAGCAGCCGATCCCCCTGCTTGGTGATATCGAGGAAATTCATCGGCGGGTCGGAGAAGACACGCGCCGTGGTGACGTCCACGGGCTGTCGGTAGACATCAGCCGTCGGGCCGAATTGCGTCACGCGGCCTTCCGACAGCGTCGCGGTGCTGCCGCCCAACAACAGCGCCTCCTCCGGCTCGGTCGTGGCATAGACAAAGATGGAGCCGGCAGCCTCAAAGATCTTGGGGATCTCGATGCGCAGTTCTTCACGGAGCTTGTAGTCGAGATTGGCGAGCGGCTCGTCGAGCAACACCAGCCCTGCATCCTTGACCAATGCGCGGGCCAGGGCACAGCGCTGCTGCTGTCCGCCCGACAGCTCCAACGGTTTGCGGTCCAACATCGGTCCGAGTTTCATGATGTCCGCCGCGGAGCGCACGGCGGTGTCGATCTCGGATTTGTTCTTGCCCAAAAGCCGCATGGGCGAGGCGATATTGTCGTAGACCGTCATGGAGGGGTAGTTGATGAACTGCTGGTAGACCATCGCAACGCCGCGGTCCTGGACCCGAACGCCGGTGACATCTTCGCCGTTCCAGAGAACCCGTCCGGTGTTCGGCTTGTCGAGTCCCGCCATGATCCGCATCAGCGACGTCTTGCCCGAGAGCGTCGGCCCAAGCAGCACATTCATGGTGCCTTTTTGCAGCGTCAGATCGGTCGGGTAGATATGGGTCTGCCCGCCCACAACCTTGGACACGCCCTCGAGCGTGAGTGTCATCGCGTCTTTCCTCCCTCTCGCCTGCTACACCGCTTGGGTGCAGGGCGGGTCATTCGGCGGCGCTCCGCGCCGCGCGTTCTTGTTCCATCCAATTGTTCAACGTTTCTGCCTCATCCGTCGAGAGGCGCAGCCCCAGTTTTGATCTGCGCCAGAGCACATCTTCGGCTGTCCGGGCATATTCGTGCCCCATCAGCCAGCGCACTTCGGCCTCCGTCAGTGTGGCGCCAAACTCCCGCCCCAAATCAGCGGCGGACTGCGCGGCGCCGAGCATTTCTCGCGCCTCCACGCCATAAGCGCGGACCAGACGTCGTGCCCATGGCCCGGTGAGAAACGGATAGTCCGAACGCAACTCGGAAATCAGCGCCTCGACACCGTCGACAGGGAAATCCCCGCCGGGAAGCGGCACACCCGCCGTCCAGGCGCCTCTCTTGACCGGAACATGGGGCACGATTTTTTCCAGGGCTGCCTCAGCCAGTCGGCGATAGGTCGTGATCTTGCCGCCAAAGACGTTGAGCGCCGGGGCGCCGCCGCTGTCATCGACGGTGAGCACGTAATCGCGCGTCGCAGCGGTCGCCGATTTGGCGCCGTCATCATAAAGTGGACGGACGCCGGAATAGGTCCAGACGATGTCGTCACGCGTCACCGGCGTCTTGAAATACTCCGACGCGAATGCCACCAGATAGTCGCGTTCCTCGTCGGTGATTTCAGGCCGCATGGACGGATCGGCATGTTCCTTGTCCGTCGTGCCGATCAGCGTGAAGTCAGTCTCATAAGGGATTGCAAAGATGATGCGACCATCCCGTCCCTGGAAGAAGTAACACTTGTCATGGTCGAAGAGCTTCCGCGTCACGATGTGCGAGCCGCGCACGAGACGGACATGGTCGGCGGAGTTATGCCGCAGCTTCCCGCTGATGATATCGGCCACCCAGGGCCCCCCGGCATTGACGAGCATCCGGGCCCGCCGCGTGCTCTGAGCACCTGTCACGCTGTCTTCCAGTGTGGCAATCCAAACGCCGTCGGTCGCCTCTGCCGAGACCAGCCGCGTGCGCGTCAGAATCTCGGCCCCCCGATTCTCGGCGTCGCGGGCATTCAGCGCAACCAGTCGGGAATCCTCGATCCAGCAGTCCGAATACTCAAATGCGTGCTTGAATTTGTCCTTGAGCGGTTCACCCTCGGGCGAGCGCGACAGATCGAGCGTGCTGGTACCGGGCAGGATCTGCCGCTTGACAAGCCGGTCATAGAGAAAGAGTCCAAGCCGGATCAGCCAGGCCGGACGCCGACCCTTCATCCAGGGCATGACACGGTTCAGGATGCGTGAGGTCGGTGTATCGCCATCGAACCGTTGGCTTTCGTGATAGGGCAACACGAAGCGCATCGGCCAACTGATATGCGGCATCGCGCGCAAGAGCGTTTCGCGCTCAAGCAGCGCCTCATGAACCAGCCGGAACTCGAAATACTCCAGATAGCGCAGCCCGCCATGGAAAAGCTTGGTGGAGGCTGAAGAAGTCGCGGAGGCAAGGTCGTTCATCTCGACGAGAGTGACCGAAAGCCCGCGCCCGGCTGCATCCCGCGCGATCCCGCACCCATTGATGCCCCCGCCGACGACGAGCAGATCGCTTACGTCTTGTGCCGCTGGATCATTGGCCATCGGTTCTCCCCCTTCACCCGGAAGAGACCACAAATGCGCGGTTTTTGTCAATTTGATTTTCGTATTTTTTCGTTTAAGCGCGAATATTGAGATTTCAAAGGCTTAGAAGTCAGCACACGAAAACAACCGATCACGATGTGCGGGCGCTGGTCACGGATGGCGACTCCTGATCGCGATTCCGCAAGCGTGCAGCGTTGCGCGCATCGGTAACACCCACCAGCGCCGGATTCGAACAACACTCTTGCAGGGTCCCCTGGCTTGACGGCACACTCGGGTCCGGAGGAAACGCTTCAGTGTCTCAAACACTTCGCCACCCGGATATCCTCGACATCGCCCGCCGCGAAGGGCGCGTGACGGTCGAGGGTCTGGCAGAACGGTTCGGCGTGACGGCGCAGACGATCCGCCGCGATCTGTCCGAACTGGCAGATGCGGGCAGGCTCGAACGCGTCCATGGTGGAGCCATACTGCCGTCCGGCGTCACCAATATTGGCTATGCCGACCGGCGCGCCCTGGCCGCCGATGAAAAGGAGGCAATCGCCGCCGCCTGCGCCGCCGAGATCCCGGACAGCTCGTCGGTGTTCCTCAATATCGGCACCAGCACCGAGGCCGTCGCCCGGGCCATGCTGCGACACCGCGATCTGCTCGTGGTGACGAACAATATGAATGTCGCTCAGATCCTGCTGGAAAACCCCGACTGCCGGATCGTTTTGGCGGGGGGGTCCCTGCGCCGCTCCGACGGTGGTCTGATCGGCGCGCTGACGATGCGGGCTATCGAGCAGTTCAAGTTCGACCATGCCGTCATCGGATGCTCGGCCCTGGACGAAGATGGCGATCTGCTCGATTTCGACATTCAGGAGGTCGGCGTCAGCCAGACCTCATCGAACGCGCACGGTCGACCTTTCTGGTCGCAGACGCCACGAAGTTCGAACGGACGGCACCGGTCCGGATTGCTTCGCTACGCGATATTCAGGCATTCTTCACCGATGGCCCGGTCCCGCCGGAACTGGCACAGCGCTGCGCGGCCTGGGGCACGGATATCCGGTTCGTTTAGCACGGCAGGAGCCTCCCCGGTCATCGCAAGAGGGCGCCGACGCCATGCTGTGTTTTGAGCAGCTCGCCTGCTTTCGGCTGGCCAGTCCCCCTGCCGAGCGGCTAGTCAAGGGCGAAAGCCCCAGAGTTGTCCCGCCCATGCGTTTCCGCCGTCCCCAACTTCTGCTTCTCGCGATCTGCGCAGCCGTCGCCGGCTGTACCCCGCGTGATTTTCCCGAGAACCCCTTCACGCGGGCAGAGCAGGATCTTACCGCGCCTGACGTTTTGCCTCTGGAGAGCGGCTTTCCGGGCGCCGAAGACCTTGCGGCGGCACGAGAGGCCGAAACCGAGGCCTTCTCGCTGAACGAACAGGCCGAAGCGCTCACGGAGCGCAGCACGGCGCTGACGGAACGCGACCCGGCGCTCTCCGGCGAACAGTTTGCTCCGAGCGCCCCCGCCGAGGAAGTGCTGGAACGCAGCGAAAGCCTGCGCAGCCGGGCCGACGCGCTCCGGGCACGCGAGGACATCGGACAGCCCGACGAGACCGAGAGCCTGGAGCAGCGCCGCGAACGTGTGGACGAGCAGGCCGAGATCCTTCGCACACGCACCGACTGATGCGCGCCGTTGCAGCCCGCGCGCCTTCGGGCTATCGACGCCGCTGAGCTGTCCGAGCCTATGGAGCCTGCCATGACCACGTCCCCCCTGCGCCTCGGCATTGCCGGATTGGGGACCGTTGGCACGGGCGTCGTCAAAATCCTGCAGTCCCATGCCGATCTGCTGACCGCCCGGTGCGGCCGCCCTTTGCAGCTCGTCGCCGTCACGGCGCAGTCGCGGGACAAGGACCGCGGCATCGATATCTCCGCCTATGACTGGGCCGAAAACGCCGATGCGTTGGCCATTCGCGACGATATCGATGTCTATGTCGAACTGATGGGCGGCAGCGACGGGGCAGCGCGCAGCTCCATCATGGCTGCTCTCGACGCCGGAAAGGACGTCGTGACCGCCAACAAGGCTCTACTCGCGCTCCACGGCCAGACACTTGCCGAACAGGCCGAAGACGCGGGCCGGGTCATCCGCTTCGAGGCCGGGGTCGCCGGTGGCATCCCGTGCGTCAAGGCGCTGACCGAAGGACTCGCGGGCAACGAGATCACGCGCGTGCTCGGCGTGATGAACGGCACCTGCAACTACATCCTGACGCGCATGCAGGATGCCGGTCTCAGCTATGACGAGGTGTTCCGTGAGGCCAGCGACCTTGGCTATCTGGAGGCCGACCCCACGCTCGACACCGGCGGGATCGATGCCGGGCACAAGCTTGCGCTGCTGGCCGCCATCGCCTTCGGCGCAAAGGTCGATTTCGACGCGGTGCGACTGGAGGGGATCGAAAGGATCACCATTGAGGATATCGACCGTGCCGCCGACATGGGCTTTCGGATCAAGCTTCTGGGCGTGGCGCGCATGTCCGGCCGTGGACTGGAGCAACGCATGACCCCCTGTCTGGTGCCCGACAGCTCCCCGCTTGGCCAGCTCGAGGGCGCGACGAACATGGTGGTGATCGATGGCGATGCCTCAGGTCAGATTGTCCTGCGCGGCGCCGGCGCGGGCGAAGGGCCGACGGCCTCCGCCGTGATGTCCGACATCGTCGATGTTGCGCGCGGACTGCGCCTGCCCACCTTCGGGCAGCCTGCGCGCAGCCTTGCCGATCTGCCGCGGGCTCAGGCGTCGGTCCCTGCACCCTACTACCTGCGGCTGGAACTGCTCGACAAACCGGGCGCGCTGTCGAAGATCGCGGCCAAACTGGGTGACGCCGGGATTTCCATCGACCGGATGCGTCAGTATGGCCACGCGGAAGCCTCGGCCCCGGTCCTTATTGTCACGCACAAGACGACTCGGGACGCGCTGGACCATGCCATCGGGGATTTCTCGACAACCGGTGTGCTTGCCGCCGATCCTGTGGCGATCCGGATCGAAATGGTCTGAGGCAGAATTGTGGAGTGTCCCGCGGGCTTGCCGGGGCAAATCGCGTAACGGGTGGCAAGAGCGGAGTGGAGCACATGGCCAAACCTATCGATTTCAGTGACCGGATGCTGTCGTTGGGCTTGGCCCGCGTCTCGGAGGCCGCGGCGCTGGCCTCGGCCAAACTGATCGGACGTGGCGATGAGAAGGCCGCCGACCAGGCCGCCGTGGACGCCATGCGCACACAGCTCAACATGCTCGACATCGACGGGGTGGTCGTGATCGGCGAAGGAGAGCGCGACGAGGCGCCGATGCTCTTTATCGGCGAAGAGGTGGGCACAGGCTCGGGCCCGGCCGTGGATATTGCGCTCGACCCGCTCGAAGGCACGACCCTGACGGCCAAGGACATGCCCAACGCACTCGCCGTCATCGCCATGGGTCCGCGCGGCTCGATGCTGCATGCGCCGGACGTCTACATGGAAAAACTTGCGATCGGACCGGGCTATGACGCCGGCGTGGTGACGCTCGACATGACACCCGAAGAGCGCGTCCATGCGCTCGCAAAGGCCAAGGGCTGCTCCACCGAAGATATCTCGGTCTGCATCCTGGAACGTCCACGCCACGAGGATCTGATTGCGGGCGTGCGCAAAACCGGCGCCGCGATCCGGCTGATCACCGACGGCGACGTCGCCGGCGTGATCCATTGCGCGGAAGCCGAGAAGACAGGAATCGACATGTACATGGGCTCCGGCGGCGCACCTGAGGGCGTGCTCGCCGCGGCCGCGCTGAAATGCATGGGAGGTCAGATCTTCGGTCAGCTGCTTTTCCGGAATGACGACGAGCGCGCCCGTGCGGAAAAGGCGGGCATTACCGCACTCGACCGTATCTACGGCCGGGACGAACTGGTGACCCAGGACGTGATCTTTGCCGCCACCGGTGTCACCGACGGATCGCTGGTCGCTGGGATCAAGCGCGAGGTCGGGTTTCTGACCGCGGAGACGATCCTGATGCGCTCCAAGACCGGATCGGTGCGGCGCATGATCTATCGCAACCCCACGCTATGAGGTGACGGCAGGCGTCGCTTCTCCGGAGGCCGGATTTCTCGGCGTTGCGGCCTCTCTCACGGGTCGCCGCTGGGTGGGCCCGGACGCCGCCCAGGAACGTGCTGCTGAAGCGCTCGCCCAGACAACCGGCCTCGACCTCGCGTTGTGCGGCGTGCTTGCTCGGCGAGGAATCCCTGCCCAAGAGGTTGCAGCTTTTCTCGACCCCAAACTGCGCGATCTGCTGCCCGATCCGCGAGAGCTGCGGGACATGGAGGCGGCCGCAGGCCGGATCTGCGCGGCGCTAGGTGCGGGCCAGAGCATCGCCGTTTTTGCGGACTATGACGTGGATGGCGGCGCTTCGGCAGCGCTTCTGCTGCGCTACCTGCGCGCGCTGGGAGTGGCAGCAACGCTCTATGTCCCGGACCGGATCGACGAGGGATACGGTCCGAACGCGCCGGCCATGGCCCAACTTGCGGCGTCACATGATCTGATCCTATGCGTCGATTGCGGGACGCTCTCCCATGATGCAATCGCTGCCGCCAAGGACTCGGATGTCATCGTTCTGGACCACCATCTGGGCGGCGAGACCCTGCCGCCGGCCCTGGCAGTGGTAAACCCCAACCGTGCGGACGAGGCCGGCACACTCAGCCATCTGTGCGCGGCAGCTGTGGTGTTTCTCACCCTGGTCGAAGTGAACCGGCAACGGCGTGCGCAGGGAACACCCTGCCCCGACCTGATGGCGCTTCTGGATCTCGTCGCGCTCGCCACGGTGGCCGATGTGGCGCCGCTCATCGGGGTGAACCGCGCCTTTGTCCGGTCCGGACTTCAGGTGATGCACCGTCGCGGGAATGCCGGGATCGTGGCGCTCGCCGATGTCGCCGGGCTCGACCGGGAGCCCACAGCGCGCCATCTGGGCTTTGCCCTCGGCCCCCGGATCAATGCCGGCGGGCGCATCGGACAGGCCGATCTAGGCGCTCGGCTGCTGGCCTGCGACGACCGCGACGTGGCGACAGATCTGGCGGCGCGGCTCGATGCCGAGAATACCCGCCGGCGCGAGATGGAGAGCGCGGTGCGCGAAGCCGCGCTGGCCCAGGCAGAGGCGCGGGATAGCACCGGCGCGTTGGCCTGGGCCGCAGGCGACGGCTGGCACCCGGGCGTGGTCGGTATCGTCGCCTCCCGGCTGGTCGAGATGACGGGCCAGCCCGCTGTGGTCATCGGCTTCGACGGAGATGCCGGCAAAGGGTCCGGTCGGTCCATTCCTGGCGCCGATCTCGGCGCGGCTGTTCAGCGTCTGGTGCGCGAAGGTCTGATTGCCAAAGGTGGCGGTCATCCAATGGCTGCGGGTCTGAGCTTGTCCCGCGACCAGCTGGAGCCCGCGATGGAGCGCCTGTCCGACTTGCTGAACCTCCCGGGAACGGTGCAACACTCGACGAGGGATCTGCGGATCGACGGCGTGGTGATGCCAGGCGCGCTTCAACCAGAACTCGTCGCGCGGCTTGACCGCGCCGGTCCCTATGGTCAGGGGGCTCCGGTGCCGCGCTTCGCACTGCCCGGCGCACTTCTCTTTTCCGCCCGCCGGATCGGCACCGGACATCTCAAGATCTCGTTCGGCGACCGCGGCGCACCACGCCGGGAAGGTATCGCCTTCGGCGCCTACGAGCGAGGCTTCGGCCAAGCGGTCGAGGCCTGCGTCGGCAGACCGATTCACTTGGCGGGTACGGTGGATCTGAACCACTGGAACGGACGCACCAACGTGCAGCTCCGACTGGATGATGCGGCGCTGGCGGAGGGGTGAAAAACTCCTTGCGGACATAGGGCAGTTTGCCTAATACCCACCGCACGCCACGGCTACGGCCCGTTCGTCTATCGGTTAGGACGCCAGGTTTTCAACCTGGAAAGAGGGGTTCGATTCCCCTACGGGCTGCCACTTTTCTTGACAACTTCAAGACGCCCAAGGGCTGGTGAGGTCACTAGAGGGCATGATTGGGCGGGTCTCGCGCGAGCGCCGAAGCCGGCTGTGGCACTGCGCGATCGATCAGCCCCAGCTGTTTAACTATGATCGGGCACACTGTCGCTCGGTCTCGATTTGACAGAGTGAGCAATCTCCCCGGCTAGACGCAGGCTACTCAGTACTCGGCAATCGCCTACACAGATCCATTTCGGATGCCGTGCATGACGCACTGCTTTTGATGCGGGTCCTCAAAGAGCCCAACGGACAGCACCGAGAACCGGCGCGCACGACCGGTCGATCGCGCGCGCCTCCTGGCAGTCTGTCAGCTGCCGATCGCGCTGCGCACCCGCTCGCGCGTGAAGGGCTTGTGCCGTAGCCTCCGTCCCCTGGCGGCGTAGAACGCGTTGGCGATTGAGGCCGACACCATGGGCGTGCCCACTTCGCCCACTCCGGTCGGTGGCGCATCGACCGCGGCGATATGAATGTCGATGGGCGGTACTCTGTCGGCGCGAAGAACTTCATAATCGTAGAAGTTGCCCTGCACGACCTGGCCTTCCTCGATATCGATCCGTTCGGTCAGGGCACTCGACATGCCGAAGATGATGCCACCCTCGATCTGGTTGTGTGCATTGTCCGGCGAAATGATACGCCCGGCATCGATCGCCGCCCAGAAATGCGTCACCAGGATCTCGCCGTTGCGGTCGTCCACCTCGATCTCGGCCACGCCCGCCGCCATGGAGGAGCTGTAGCCCGCAAAGGACAGGCCAAGCGCCCGGTCACCCCGGTCCCGCCAGCCGGACATTTCCGCCACAGTTTCAAGAAGGTAGCGCCCACGCGGATTCTCTTCGACCAGATCGAGGCGAAACTCCAGCGGATCACGCTCCGCCGCTTCGGCCAGCTCGTCCATGAAGGCCTCTGCGGCAAAGCTCGTATAGGCGGCACCGATCCCACGGTACGGAGCCAGACGGCCATGGCGTTCGGTGATGATATGATCGGCCCGGAAATCTGAAATACCGTAAAACTTGCTTTCGGCGCCCCGCATGGAGATCACATCGTTGGGCCGCACGGCCTCCCAGCGGCCCGGATTGAAGAACCCGATCACGGTGGGCGTCGCAACCTTGTGGTGCCAGCCCGTCAGTCGGCCGTCAGCGGTCAGACCGGCCTCCAGATGTTGCGCGGCGGCGGGCCGGAAGGTGCCATTCTTGACGTCGTCTTCTCGGGTCCAGATCACCTTGACCGGGCGACCGACCGCCTTGGACGTCAGCACCGCGTCGCGCACATATTCCTGCACGAAGGCCGTGCGCCGGCCAAAGCTTCCGCCCATGGTCATCATGTTGATGCGGACCCGGTCTTGCGTCGTCCCCAGGGTCTCCATAACCGTCTGCGCGGTCCAGGATTGCGTCTGCGTCCCGGCCCAGACCTCCGCTCCCAATCCATCGGGGTCGACGGAGGCCACGGCGGCCATCGGCTCGATCTGTGCGTGATAGGCGTAGTCCGAAAGATAGAGACGGCTGAGTGTTTTTTCCGCATTCGCGATGGCAGACGGCGCGTCACCCTTCTCGGCCCAGACGGCGGCCTCGGCCTGTGGATCGCGGGCCGCGTCCGCATAGGCGGCGAGCGTCACCTCGCTGTTGAAGCCGCGCGCCGGCGCGATCTCTGACCATTCCACTTGCAGAAGATTGCGGGCCCCAAGGGCCGACCAGAGGCTCTCCGCGACCACCGCAACACCGTCAGGCAACACTGCGACATCAATCACACCCTCGACGGCGCGCGCCTCGGCATCCGCGACACTGAGAGGGCTTTCGCCTTCAACCGGCGCCCTCAGAACGGTCGCATAGGCCATATTTTCGACTTCGACGTCGATGGCATAGACAGCCTTCCCAGTACTTTTCGCCGGTACGTCGCGGCGCGGAACATCCTGCCCGATGATGCGGAAATCCTGCGGGTCTTTGAGGGAGAGGGTTTCGGCCTCGGGGATCTGTACATCTTCCGTGCCGAGTGCCGCCAATGCGCCATAGCTAAGCCGTGTGCCGTCTCGGGCGACAACCGCGCTCGGCTCGGTGCGCAGGCTGTCCTTGGGGACCCGAAGCTCCCGCGCCGCGATCTGGAGCAGGACATCGCGCGCCTGGGCCCCTGCCCGGCGCATCGGCTCATAGTAGCCTTGCACCGCAGTGCTGCCCGCGGTGTAGAGGACCCCGCCGAACAGCGGATTGCCGAAACCGCGGTCGTCTTCGTTGAGCTGCTCGATCACGACGTGATCCCAGTCTGCGTCGAGCTCTTCGGCGAGGATCTGCGGCAGCGTGCTGTAGCTGCTCTGCCCCATCTCGGTCGCGGGGAAGATGATCGAGATCGCGCCATCGGGGGAAATGGTCAGCCACGGGTTCACATCGAACGCGACACCTGCCTGCGCCCGCGCCTTGACGGCTGTGAGGCCACCCGCGCCGAGGAAGAATGCCAGGCCCGCGCCCCCTTGCAAAAAGCCGCGACGAGAAAGATCGGATGCTCCGGTCAGGGCGACCATCTCACACCTCCTGCGCGGCTTGCTCGACCGCCTTGAAGATCCGATTGTAGGTCCCGCAACGGCAGAGATTGGTGCTCATGTAATCCGCAATCTCGGCCCGCGACGGGGTTGGGTTTTCCGACAGCAGTGCGGCCGCGCGCATGATCTGGCCGGACTGGCAATAGCCGCACTGGGGCACCTGCTGCTCCACCCAGGCCCTTTGCAACGGATGGGTGCCGTCCTCGGACAAGCCCTCAATCGTGGTCACCTCGGAACCTTCGACATCGGCCACCGCGAGCTGGCAGGAAAACTCAGGATAGCCGTCCACATGAACCGTGCAGGCTCCGCACATCGCCGCTCCACAGCCGTACTTGGTGCCCTTGAGGCCAAGCTTGTCCCGGATCACGAGCAGCAGCAGCTCGTCCGGTGGATTGTCGACCTCAACAGGTCGGCCGTTTAGTGTGAACTGTGTCATCTTCGTAGTCCTCCCTTCGCGTTGGGTTTCAGTCGTAGGTGGGGAAGTCTGGGGGCGCCGCCAGAAGCCCGGTGGTCACGGGACGAGGATCCGAGTACCGCCGAGCGCAGGATCTCATGGCGCTATGAAATGTTTGACGACAGGACCCGTGGCGCGGCGATCAAACCTCCTCACCCGCTCCTGAAGGTCTTTGTCGGCAAGGGAGACGCGCTCATGCTGAGCCATGTGTTCCTCCCAGGAGGACACCGTGAAGGCCTCGATCCAAAGGTCGGGGGTTTCGGCGCTCTGGAACACGCGCCACTCGAACGCCCCGTCCCGCCAACGTTCGTGCGACCACTCGCGGATCGTCTCGAGAAAGGCGTCGACGTCGCTTTCGTCGATCCGGTACTCGACCGTGACCATCACCGGTCCGCGGTCCGTCAGCCCCTCCTCGGGCAGCGTGATCTGAGGCGCCGGCCAGTGCATCGCCGGCGACAGATCCAGGCCCTCACCCTGGCCGAGCTTGTGGCGGCGGGTCAGAAACAGTGCGAGCACCATGCATACGGCGGCAGTAATCAGCGCGACGGGCGTCGAGGTCGCGGTCGCAACCTGCCCCCAGAGCGTGGCGCCAGCCGACATCGACCCGAAAAAGACCATCAGGCTGACCGCGAGACCCCGCGCGCGCACCCAATTGGGAAGCGCGGTCTGGGCCGAGACATTGAGCGTGGTCAGAACGGCGATCCAGCTGAGCCCGCCCAAGAGCGCCGCCGCACCCGCCGAGATCGGGTCGGAGGCGAGCGCCAGCACACCCATCGCGATAGCCGTTCCGACAACGCCGCTCGCCGAGAGCTGGTTGGCGTCCATGCGCGCGCGCAAGTTGGGCAGTAGCACCGCACCCAGAACCGCGCCGGTGCCGATCAATGTCAGCAGAATCCCGTAAAGTGTCGCCCCGCCATCCTCGATATTGCGGACCACCAGCGGCAGCAGCGCCCAATAGGCGGATGCGAAAATGAAGAACGAAAAGGACCAAGAAGACCGCAACGGAACTCTGAAGTACTCGATGAAATATACGTAGCGACAGGGCTATCGCAGTATCAACGAAAGTATTTACCGCAGAACCTTACTAGGAGGACCAAAATATGCGACCTGACCAGAGATGAGAGGAGAAGAATATTAAAGGTGTTTGACCATTGCATCACAGCCGTAGCGGAGCTG
>JBCDBB010000093.1:0-15475 GCA_039184415.1 Pseudomonadota bacterium | reverse complement strand
TCCAGGCTGACCCGCTTGATGGTTTCGGCGCCCGCCTTGGTGATCGCGCGCCCCGCACGGGTGGAACCGGTAAAGCTGACCATATCGACGCCCGAATGGCCCGAAAGCTGGCTGCCGACCCCTGCGCCATCGCCATTGACCAGATTGAAGACGCCTGCGGGAACGCCGGCCTCATGCATCACCTCGGCAAAGACCATCGATGACAGCGGCGCGATCTCCGAGGGTTTCAGCACCATCGTGCAGCCTGCCGCAATGGCCGCGCCGACCTTCAGCGTGACCTGGTTCATCGGCCAGTTCCAGGGCGTGATCAGCGCGCAGACGCCCACCGGTTCCAGATGAATGCGCCCGGGCTTGTCAGGGCCGTTGAGCGGCCCCTCCAGTTCCAGCCCTTCGAGTGCCCGGATGAAACTCTTCAGGTGATAGCTGCCCGCAGGCATCTGGCTGGACATCGCAAGGTCGATCGGCGCACCCATTTCCAACGAGATGGCTTCGGCGATCTCCTGCGAACGTGCCTTGTAGCGGTCGAGGATCGCGGCCAGGAGGTCCAACCGGTCGGCCTTGCTCGATTTCGCAAAGCTCGCGAAGGCACGGCGCGCGGCTGTAACCGCGGCATCGGTGTCGCGCTGACCCCCGAGCGAGATCGTGGCGCACGCCTCTTCGGTGGAGGGGTCGATCACGTCGAGCCGATGGCGCTCTTCGGGCTCCACCCAACCGCCGTCGATGTAAAAGGCTGTGGCATCGGTCATGGCGCGTCCTCCCTCGTCGATTTTTCAAGCGTCGCATCGCCCGCAGTGGGCTTCAAGCCGTCCCGGGATGGATCAGGCTTTTGTCGCTTGCGCGACTCGGTTAACCATCGCGCGCATGAGGGCCGCAAGGTCCTCCGAACACCGAAGGGGATATCCCATGGCAATTCGCATCAACGACACCGTGCCCGATTTCACCGCGCAGACAAGCCAGGGCGAGATCTCGTTCCATGACTGGATCGGCGACAGCTGGGCGATACTGTTCAGCCACCCAAAGGATTTTACGCCCGTCTGCACGACCGAGTTCGGCGCAGTCGCGCAGTTGGCCGATGAGTGGGCGAAGCGGGGCACCAAAGTGATCGGAGTGTCCGTTGACGGGGTCGAAGACCACAAAAAGTGGGCAAGCGATATCACCGGCGTGGCCGGGGCGAACGTAACCTTTCCGATCATCGCTGACGAGGATCTGAAGGTGTCTAAGCTGCTTGATATGCTGCCGTCAGAATACGTCCTACCCGACGGGCGCACGCCGGCCGACAGCGCAACGGTACGGGTTGTCTATATCATCGATCCGCAAAAGAAAGTGCGGCTGATGATGACCTACCCGATGACGGTCGGTCGTAACTTTGCCGAGGTGATCCGTGCACTGGATGCTCTTCAGACCACCGATGCTCATGGTGTCGCGACCCCGGCGGACTGGACGGTGGGGCAGGACGTGATCATTCCCCCCAGCGTGTCGAACGAAGCCGCGGCGGAGAAATTCGGGTCCTATGATGCCGTTCTGCCCTATCTGCGCAAAACGAAGCTTCCGGCCTAGCCGCAGGGCAAACCCGCGCGCGGTCAGATCTATGATCTCTGATCTCTGCGCGGGATTGCGCATGGTAGCCTCTGGTCGCCTGCTTCTTTTCCGTCGAAATCTGACAGGCGACAGACCGACAAAGGCTCCAACATTTTTGCGCTAGCCGCGCCGCAGGGCCGACTTGAGGTCCGACAGGCGCAGCGCACCCAGCAGATGAGCCGCTGCGAAATAGCTGGCGGCCCCGCCACCCACCAGCAACGCCAGGGCGCCGTAGCGCAGGATCGGCGCATTGAGCGCGTCGTTCAGCACCTCCCTAAGCGCAAGCAGGCAGAGCGCCATCACGCAACAGGCGAGCACTTGGCGGGGCAGGCGATGGGCGAAACGCGCGTCGAATCGTGCCGTGTCGCCCATATCGCGCGCACCCCACAGCAACAGCCCGACAAGCGCCCAGCCCGCCAGCGTCGTGGCCAGCGCGGCCGCAGGCCAGCCGATGAGCGGCGCGAGCCCTATGGCGATGACGGCATTCACCAGCATCGCAATGGCCGCATAGCGGAACGGCCTGCGCGTGTCCTCGCGCGCGTAATAGAGCGGCTGGAGCACCTTTTGTAGCACGAAGGCCGGCAGGCCAGCGCCATAGATCGCGACGGCCAGGGCAGTCGCCGTGGTGTCGGCCGAGGTGAAGGCGCCGCGTTCGTAGAGCACAGAGACTAACGGACCCGGGATCACGCAGAGCGCCATCGCGGCCGGCAACGTGAGCGCGAGAGAGATCTCGCCGGCCCGGCTGAAGGCCGTCCGCCCACCTGTATCGTCCCCCGCCCCGATCCGGCGCGAGAGATCCGGCAGCAGCACGATCCCGACAGCGATACCCACCACACCGAGAGGGAGCTGATAGAGCCGGTCCGCCATGCCGAGCCAGAAGACCGCGCCGTCGAAAAAGCTCGCCACCTGACGGCCGACCAGCAGGTTGATCTGGACCACGCCGCCAGCCAGAGCCGCCGGCGCCGCGAGTACCAGAAGTCGTTTCATCTCCGGCGTAAAGCGTGGCCATGTCAGCCGCAGACCGTAGCCCGCGCGGTGGGCGGCCCACCAGAGCATGGCGAGCTGTGCGACCCCCGCGAAAAGCACGCCCCAGACAAGCAGGGTCGCCTGGTGCGCGCCGGTCAGGGCTGCCGCCCCCGTTGCCTCGATCACCGCGACATCGAGAAAGATCCCCGTCTCTGCCAACAGAAGCGCCGTGATCAGGATGAGGTTGAGCAGCACGGGCGCCGCCGCGGCGGCCGCGAAATGACCCAACGCGTTCAGGACGCCAGAGAGCAACGCGCCCAGCGAGATGAAGAGAATGTAGGCGAAGCAGATCCGCCCGTAGGTCACCGCCAGCTCGAACCGCACATCGCCCGCAAAGCCGCTCGCCATGGCCAGGACCAGCAATGGCATCGCCACGATCGCAACGGCCGAAAACACCGCCAGAATGGCAGCGAGCCCGGCGAAGGCCTCGGTCGCAAAGCCCCGCGCATCCTCGCCGCGTTCGAGTTTCTTCGAGAAAAGCGGCACGAACGCCATGTTGAAAGCGCCCTCCGCGAAGAAGCGCCGGAACATGTTGGGCAGAGCGAAGGCGACCAGAAACGCCTGCCCAACGGGGCCGGAGCCCATTGTCGCGGCGATCAGGATATCGCGGGCGAATCCCAGAATGCGGCTGGCCATGGTCCAGCCGCCGACGGTCAGAAAGCCCGATAGCAGGCGGATCGGCTTCATTCTGCGGCGGCCCGTGCCCCGGTCTCGATCGCCTCGCGCAGCCGCGCCTCCAGCGCTTCCTGCTTGGCCCTGGAGATCAGTTTCAGCCCGAACATGTCCTTGACGTAGAAGGTGTCGACAACCTGCGCGCCGTAGGTCGCGATCTGAGCCGAGGAAATATAGACATTGGCCGCGGCCAGCACGCGCGTGAGATCAAAGAGCAGCCCGGCGCGGTCGCGCGTGTCGACTTCGATAATGGTATAGATCTCGGACCCCTCATTGTCGAAGGTGATCGAGGTCGGAAAGACGAAGTTGCGCTCCCGCTTCTTGATCTTGTCGCGCCGGCGGACTGCATCCGAGGTCACAAGCTCGCCGCTCAGTGTTTTGTGGATCGTGGTCTTCAGCCGTTCCAGACGTTCGACCTGATAGGGGTGGCCGTCAGCATCCTGCACCCAGAAGGCCGCGGTGGCGAACCCGTCTTTGGACGTGTAGCTGCGCGCATCCACAACATTCGCTCCGACCAGCGCAAGCGATCCCGCAAGGCGCGCAAAGATACCGGGATGGTCTGCCATGGCGAAACAGACGCGTGTGGCATCCCGGTCGGGATCGGGCTGGAGGTCGATACCCACGGTCTCTTCGTCCATTTCGCTCAGCATCCGGGCGAAAACGACCTGCGTTTCGGTCTGCAGACCTTGCCAATAGGGACCGTAGTGGCGCGCGGTCTCGGCCCGCAGCTCCGCCTTGCTCCAGTCCGGCAGAGCGGCGCGCAGGGCGGCCTTTGCCTCGCTCTCGCGGCTTTCGCGGTTGATCTCTTCCAGGCCGGTGGACAGCGCATTGGACGTCTGGCGGTAGAGATTGCGCATCAGCTGCGCCTTCCAGTTGTTCCAGACGCCCGGGCCGACACCGATGATATCGCAGGTGGTCAGCACACTGAGCAGATCGAGCCGTTTCTGGGTCTTCACTGCCTTGGCGAAATCCCGGATCGTGCGGGGGTCCGCCAGATCGCGTTTCTGCGCCATATCCGACATCAGAAGGTGATAGCGCACCAGCCATTCGACGGTTTCGCACTCGTTCTTCTTCAGCCCCAACCGCGGTGCCACCTTGCGGGCGATACGCGCGCCGAGGATGGAATGGTCCTCTTTCCGGCCCTTGCCGATGTCGTGCAGGAAGAGCGCGAGATAGAGGACCTTTCGGTCGACCTTGCTTTCCTTGAGTATGCGCGTGGCAAAAGGCAGGTCCTCGGCCATCTCACCACGCTCGATTTTAGAGAGCGTCGCGATGCACTGGATGGTATGCTCGTCCACTGTGTACTGGTGGTAGAGATTATACTGCATCATCGCGACGACGGGCTGGAACTCGGGTATGAAGGCATCGAGAACGCCCAGTTCGTTCATCCGCCGCAGCGCGCGGTCGGGATTGCCGTGCTTCAGCAAGGTGTCGAGGAAGAGCCGGGCGGCCTCGGGGTTGCGGCGCATGTCATCGTCGATCAGGGCGAGATTTGCCGATACCAGTCGCATCGCGTCGGGGTGGATCAGATAGCCCGTGCGGAGCGCCTCTTCGAAAAGCCTCAGGATATTGAGCTTGTCGCCCAGGAACGCGTCGGCATCGTCATAGGTCAGCCGGTTCTGCACGATCCTGAACCCGGGGCGCACCTTCTTGCCGCGCCTCAGGAAGCCCACGAGGGATGGCGCGCGTTTGGTGTGGTCTGCCTCGAGCGCGGTCAGAAAGATGCGGGTCAGCTCTCCCACCCGGGTGGCGTGGCGGAAATAGTCCTGCATGAAATGCTCGACCGCGCGGCGCCCACCGTAATCCTCGTAGCCGAGCGCTTCGGCGACCTGAACCTGAATGTCAAAGGTCAACTGGTCCATTGCCCGACCTGAGATCAGGTGGAGCTGGTTGCGCACCGCCCACAGAAACCGTTCGGCATTCCGGAAATTGTCGAACTCCGCCTGGGTGAAGACACCGAGATCCACCAGCTCTGCGATGTTATCGACGGAATGGACGTATTTCGCGATCCAGTAGAGCGACTGCAGGTCGCGCAACCCGCCCTTGCCCTCCTTCACGTTTGGCTCCACGACATAGCGCTGGCCGCCTTGCTTCCGGTGGCGCTGCTCGCGTTCCGTCAGTTTGGCCTCGATGAAATCGGCGGCCGTGGTGCGGAACAAATCCTCGCGAAGGCGTGTGCGCAGGGTCTCGGCCAGTACCGCATTGCCGTCGAGAAAGCGCTTCTCCAAAAGCGACGTCCGGATCGTGTAATCGTCGCGCCCCAGACGGATGCAATCCTGCACCGTGCGGCTTGCGTGGCCGACTTTGAGTCGCAGATCCCATAGCATGTAGAGCATGGTTTCGATCATGCTCTCGGCCCAGGCGGTCGTTTTCCAAGGCGTCAGGAACAGTAGATCGACGTCGGAAAAGGGCGCCATCTCTGCCCGGCCATAGCCGCCCACCGCGACGACGCTGAGCTGCTCGGCCTCCTTCCGGGTCTTGGGCGGGTGAATGTGCCGGATCGCAACGTCGAACACGCCATGCACCAGACAGTCGCAGAGATAGGTGTAGGACCGCACCGCGGCCTGCGAGGCGTAAGGGTCTTCCGCGATCGCGTTGGCGATCACGGCCAATGCGGATTTGCGCGCAGCTGCGAGGCGCGAAACGGTCTCCGCGCGTATTTCCTTGGCTGACATGCCGTCCGTGATGGCGGCGTTGAGATCGGTTGCGGCGCGGGTGCGATCAAAGATCGTCTCTGCCGCGCGCAACAGCGGTCCCGGCGACCTGTAGCCGCCAGGATAGGGTTCAGAAGCCCGCTGTTCCGAGACGTCTTGGAGCTGGGTCAATTACGACTACCTGTCTGTTTCGGACGGTGGCGACGGCGAGGGCGCGCTGGTTGGTGCCGTTGTCCCGGAACCGGAACACGCCCGAGGCGCCGGCAAAGCCGTTGCGCTGGGTCAGCGCCGACCGGGTCAGCGCGTTGCTGCCGCGGGACTTCACCAGCGCTCCGACCGCCGCAACCCCATCATACGCCAGCCCGGCCAGCGGGTGGGGGTTGTTGCCATATGCACTGACAAAGCGCTGGCGGAACTGCTGGGTGGCACTTGCATCCGGCAGCGCGAACCAGCTGCCCTGAACGCCGGGCAGTGAGAGTGCCGATGGCGGAATGTCCCACCGGGTCAGGCCGATATACTGGACCACGTTCGGGGTTAAACCGCGTTCGGGCAGCAGTTGGGTCAGCAGAGGCAGGGCATCCTGCGTGCTGGATGTCAGAAAAAGAGCATCCGCGCCCGAGGCCACGGCTCCGTCGGCGATGGCGGGAACGGCTGCCACGACGCCTTCCTGGGACATCGCGAACTGAGAGTTGCCGACAACCGTGCCACCCCGTCCCTGAATCGCCTGGACGACGGCCGCATTGGCGACCTCTTCGGCAGGTGTGCGACCGCTGACGACCATATAGCGCGACTTGCCGTTGCGGCGGCCGTACTGAACCAGCCGGTCGGCCGTGTTCTGGAAGGTGTTTCCGAGAATGAACGTGTTGGCACCGGCGATCGCGGGGTTGTTGGAAAAGCTCAGCACATTCACGTTCTGGCCGGCCACGGCGACCGCCGCCGCATTGGCGGAGCTGGCATCCAGCGGTCCGACGATGATGCCCGCGCCATCGGCCACCGCCTGCTGGGCGAGCTGGGCGGCGCGTTGGGCGGACCGGCCTGTCTGGTAGACCTCAAGATCGATGTCCACGCCGTCAAGATCAGCGACCGCCAGCCGCGCGGCATTGGTCAGATCGCGCGCAATCAGGTCGAACTGTGCGTCTCCGGAGCCTCCGGGTACAAGCAGGGCGACCTTGACGGGCTGACCCTGTTGGACGCGGGGGCCGAATGCGGCGGGATCACACGCCGCCAGAGCGAACAGGGCGCCGAACAGAACCAGGCGTCGGAGAACCAATCTGCGGAGGAGAAACCGGAGTCTGGGCATGAAATGGGGCTTTCGGTCTGTAAGGTTGCAGGCGTGGAGCTGGGTCTATACCGCTTTTCTAAGCGTCTCTGCGGCTGCGGTCCAATGGTGAATTTCAGCGTCGTCGATCTCTCTCCGGGTCTATACTTCGTCGCAACACCGATCGGGACTGCGCGGGACATTACCCTGCGCGCCCTCGATCTTCTGGCCTCGGCCGACATTCTGGTTGCCGAAGATACCCGCAGCCTGCGGCGGCTGATGCAGATCCACGGCGTGCCGCTCGACGGACGCAGGGTGCTTGCCTATCACGATCACAGCCGCCCCGGAGATCGCGATGCCATCGTTAAACAGGTCATCGCGGGCCGTTCGGTCGTTTATGCCCCCGAGGCCGGCACGGCGATGGTTTCCGATCCTGGCTTCATGCTGGGACGTGCCGTTGTCGAGGCTGGCGGAGAGGTGACTGCGGCTCCAGGACCCTCCGCTTTGCTTGCGGCGCTGACGGTGTCCGGGCTTCCTAGCGACCGGTTTCTTTTCGCCGGATTTCCGCCGCAAAAGGCCGGGCCAAGAGCAGCGTTCTTTGCCGAACTGGCCACGGTGCCCGCGACAATCGTATTCTACGCCGCGCCAAAGCGCGTTCGGCAGGTTCTAGAGGAGTTGTGCGTGTCGTGGGGCGATAAGAGACCCGCGGTACTCTGCCGCGAACTGACCAAACGTTTCGAGGAGACCATGCGCGGAACACTGCGCAGCGTGCGCGAGAGGCTTGGCGAGACCGACCCGCGGGGCGAATGCGTGCTGCTCGTGGGGCCGCCTGTCGCAAACCGCGCCGCCGATCCGGAAGGCGTCGCAGAGGCGTTGGATGATGCGCTCACACGGCTCAGCGTGCGCGATGCCGCGGCCGAAGTCGCCGAGATGTTCGGGCTGCCGCGGCGGACGGTCTACCAGGACGCGCTCTCGCGTCAGAGAGGCGGGACAGAGTGACAGGAGCGGTCGGACATCATGGCGGGCTCGCTGCCGAGCAGATCGCCGAAAACGCGTATCTGGAAGGCGGCTACGAAGTGCTCGAGCGGCGCTGGCGTGGCGAAGCCGGCGAGATTGATCTGATCTTGCGCCGCGGAGGGGTCATCCGCTTCGTCGAAGTCAAGAAAGCGCGCACCCACGCACGCGCAGCGGAGCGTATCAACCAGCGGCAGTGGGCGCGCATACAGCTTGCGGCGCAGGAATACGCGGGCACACGCGATCTCGAGCTGGATTTCGAAATGCAGTTCGACGTCGCGCTTGTCGATGGGCAGGGGCGCCTCGAGATCATCGAGGCTGCGTTTTTCTGACCATTGCACCCGCGCGGCCCTTGGGCCATGCAATGCGCCAAACGGGGGATGCCATGGGCAGTGTCGCATTTCAGATGGATCCGATCGGCGATATCGATATCGACGCCGACAGCAGTTTCCGCCTTGCGGAGGCGGCGCAGGACCGCGGGCACAGCCTGTTTTTCTACACCCCGGACGGGCTGTCCTGGGACGAGGGCACCGTGACAGCGCGCGGCCAGGACATGACGCTGCGTCGCGTCAAGGGCGACCACGTCACGCTGGGCGCACCCCGCCGCGCGCCCTTGTCGGAATTCGACGTCGTCTGGCTCCGCCAGGATCCGCCGTTCGATATGGGGTACATCACGACCACCCATCTGCTTGACCTCGCAGCGACCGAGACGCTGATCGTCAATGATCCTTTCTGGGTGCGGAACTTTCCCGAAAAGCTGCTGGTACTGCGCTTCCCCGGACTCACGCCACCGACCATGATCGCGCGCGATCTGGCCAGCCTGCGGAGCTTCAAGGAAACCCATGGCGACATCATCCTGAAGCCGCTTTACGGCAATGGCGGGGCGGGCGTATTCCGGCTGCCCGAGAGCGACGGAAATCTCAATGCGCTCCATGAGCTTTTCGCGAGCATGAACCGGGAGCCGCTGATCGCACAGAAGTTTCTGCCCGATGTCAGCGCCGGCGACAAACGGATCATCCTGGTCGATGGCGAGCCTGTGGGCGCCATCAACAGGGTCCCGGCGGAGGGCGAAACCCGCTCGAACATGCATGTCGGTGGGCGGGCGGATCCGTCGGGGCTCACCCCGCGTGACCGCGAGATCTGCGAGGCCATCGGCCCGACCCTGCGCGACCATGGGCAGGTTTTTGTCGGCATCGATGTGATCGGCGACTATCTGACCGAGATCAACGTGACCTCGCCCACCGGCATTCAGGAGTTGGAACGGTTCGACGGGACGGATGTCGCCGGCCGGATCTGGGATGTGATCGAGGCCAAGCTAGCCGGCGCGCAGCGATAGGCGGAAACTCAACGCTTCGGCCATGTGAGGGCGGGCGACGCTATCCGCGCCCTCAAGATCGGCGATCGTGCGCGCCACTCGCAGAACCCTGTGGAAGCCTCGTGCAGAGATCCTGAGCCGCTCCGCAGCTTGTCCAAGCAAGGCCCGCGCCTCGGCGTCGGTTTGGGCCACCTCTTCGAGCAGTTTACCGGTCGCGTCGGCATTTTGCCGGACAGTGTCGCGATCCGCGTATCGCGTCTGCTGCCGTTCCCAGGCGGCAGTGACCCGGGCGCGTATTACGGAACTGGTTTCGCCCGCAGGCGGCAGGTCGAGATCCTGGAACGACACGGGCGGCACCTCGAGCCGCAGATCGAACCGGTCCATCAGCGGGCCGGAGATTCGAGACAGGTAGTCCTCACCGCAGGCCGGCGCCTTGCTGCAGGCCCGCGCCGGATCGGCCAGATGCCCGCAGCGGCAGGGGTTTGCCGCGGCCAGCAGCAGAAACCGCGCCGGGTAGCGGATATGGGCGTTGGCGCGTGAGACCACCACGTCGCCGGTCTCCACCGGCTGGCGCAGTGTTTCCAGAACCTGCCGGGGAAACTCCGGAAACTCGTCGAGAAACAGCACGCCGTTATGCGCCAGCGAGACCTCGCCAGGCTTCGCCCCCTTGCCGCCGCCGACAATTGAAAACTTCGAGGCCGTGTGATGGGGGCGCCGGAACGGGCGGGTCCGCGAAATGCCGCCCTCGTCGAGCAGCCCCGCCACGGAATGGATCATCGAAGTTTCGAGCGCCTCCAACGCCGTGAGCGGCGGCAGGAGGCCCGGTAATCGGGCCGCCATCATAGACTTGCCCGACCCAGGCGCGCCGACCATCAGCAGATGGTGGCGTCCGGCAGCGGCGATCTCAAGCGCGCGCTTCGCCCTTTCCTGGCCGCGCACCTCGCTCAGGCATGCAGTCTCCGATGCCTCGCCAACCTCGCCGGGCGCGACATCGGACAGCGGGGCCTGGCCAGTGTAGTGCTGGACAACTTCGCCGAGGGAGCGTGCGGCGAGCACACGCGCATCCGCGACCCAGGCGGCTTCAGAGCCGCATTGACGGGGACAGAGCAGAGCCCGGTCATCTGCTGCGGCGGCCAGGGCGGCAGGCAGCGCGCCGACTACGGGGACCAGTGAGCCGTCGAGGGACATCTCCCCGAGCGCCACGGTCCCCTCGATCTCGTCGGGGGGGAGGATCTCCAACGCCGAGAGCAGCGCAAGCGCAATCGGCAGATCGAAATGCGACCCTTCCTTCGGAAGGTTGGCGGGCGCGAGGTTGATCGTGATCCTCTTGGAGGGCAGTGCGATCGCCATGGAAGTCAGCGCGCTCCGCACCCGGTCGCGCGCCTCGCTCACAGCCTTGTCCGGCAATCCGACGATTGAAAAGGCCGGCAACCCTGGGCTGACGGCGCACTGCACCTCCACCGGGCGCGCCTCGATTCCGTCGAAGGCGACTGTATAGGCACGGGCGACCATTGCATGCTCCGGCTAAAAGGTGCTTAACCTTTGAAGTGCGTTGGTTTACAGATAGTTAACCATGCCGGGCGGGTCGTTCTTGCTCAGCGTCGCATGCCGGTGTGACACAGAGGTATCGCCCGAAGCTCTTGCCGGTCTACAGGCGCTGCGACATAAGCGGCCAAAGCCAGATTTAGGAGCCTGCCCCATGATCGGACGCCTGAACCATGTCGCCATCGCCGTGCCGGATCTGGAGGCCGCGTCGCACCAGTATGCCGCGATGCTGGGCGCCAATGTCGGCGCGCCCCAGGACGAGCCGGATCACGGTGTCACGGTGGTCTTCATCGAACTGCCCAACACCAAGATTGAACTGCTCTATCCCTTGGGCGAGAACAGTCCCATCCAGGGCTTTCTGGACAAAAACCCCTCGGGCGGCATCCACCATGTCTGCTACGAGGTCGAGGATATCACTGCCGCGAGCGAGCGGTTGAAGTCCGAAGGTGCACGGGTGCTGGGCACTGGCGATCCCAAGATCGGCGCCCATGGCAAACCGGTGCTCTTTCTGCATCCCAAGGATTTCAACGGCTGTCTGATCGAACTGGAAGAGGTCTAGGTGTCGGTCACATCCGCCATCGTTCTGTTCGCCGTGATCTGGTTCATGGTGTTTTTCGTCGTGTTGCCCCTGAGGCTGACGACACAGGGCGAAACCGGCGAGATCGTGCCCGGAACTCCCGCTTCGGCGCCGTCCGATCCGCAACTCAAGCGCAAGGTGCGCGTCACGACGCTTTGGGCGTTGGGACTGTGGGTGGTGATTGGCGGTACAATTCTGTCCGGCGTAATCACTGTGCGGGACTTTGACGTGATGGGGCGCATGCCGCCCCTGGAGGCACCGTCCGAATAGCGCTGGATGCTCTTGCGTGTGTTCCGGGTCGGATCGGCGCGGTTCTCCGGCCCAGAAGGGGTGCAACGCCCCTAGGGGCGCAGCACAGTCAAGCCTTAGAACTTGAAGACATAGGCGACGTTGAACACCCATGGGTCCACGTGCACAGTGCCGATCGGAACGCCGTTGAGCGTGGCGTCGGTGTTGATGTCGATGTAACGCACCTCTCCGCGGACCGCGCCACGCGGGCTTACGTCATAGTCGATCCCCACCATCCCGGCGACTCCCCAGGAGCTGTCGAGCTTCAGGGCGTTCTTGCCTGTTTCTAGGGCAACCTGCCCAAGTGTCGTCAGATCGGTGTCGTAGAAGTTGGTGTAGTTCACACCGATGCCGACATAGGGCGTCCAGGCGCTGGTGTTGGCAAAGTGATAGACCAGCGACAGGGTGGGCGGCAGATGGGTGGTATCGGCGATCTTGCCGACACCGTCGACGCTGATCGAATGCTTGAACGGCCAGGCCGCCAGCAGCTCGATCCCGAGATTTTCGTAGATGAAGTACTCGCCGGTGAGCGTCGGACGCAGGCTGTCGCCGACATCAATCTGGAAGGCGCCGTTGGCGAGCGAGCCATTGTCATCTTTCGGCATCACGTAGCCGAGGCCGAGCCCGATGGTCCAGTCGCCGGCTTCCTGAGCGACGGCGGGCGCAGCCATCAGGGCGGTCGATGTGGCAAGAGCGGCGAGCAGTGCGCGTTTCATTTCTCTGGTTCCTCAATCATTTGGCGGCCTACCAATGGGCGGAACGCGACCGCCGGACTTTGACAGAGGTCAAATGCGCGTGAAGGTCGCAATCCGGTGCAAAATCGCAACAGTTCAGCGGTGACGATTGGGAAAAAGGACTGGCAGTCTCAGAGCTCGGGTGTACCGAACTTTACCGCCAGTGCGTGGTAGAGATGGGTGAAGGCCGCGACCCCGAGGATCGGTACGAACAAATTCACCACCGGAACGGAAAGGGGTACCGCCATCAACAGGCCCAGGCCCCAGATCGCCGATCGGTGCCGGTTGCGCATGCGCTTGGCCCCTGCGCGACCGAGCCTCCGCATGGCGATGAGCTGAAAATACTCGCGGCCGAGCAGAAAACCGTTGAGCGCCCAGAAGATCAGCGGGGCAAACGGAACGAAGAAGAGATAGAGCACAAGGGCGGCGAGGTTGGCCGCAACGAGCACAGCCAGAAAACTGATCGAATCACCCAGCGCGGTCCCGAAGCCCACACGGGGGGCGGGGCCAAGTGAGGCGTAGTGGGTCTCTTCGACGGCGTCCGCCACCTCGTCAAGAAAGAGGCCTGTGAAGGCGGAGGCGACCGGGACCATCAGGAAGACCGACAGGCCCAGCACCGCAATCACCCCTCCGACCGAGGCGATGTTGTCGACAAAGCTGATCTGACCGATCCAGGGCAGGGTGATCGTATCCGGGACCAGCCATCCGGCCAGCCATCCTGCGGCCCAGGCCAGGGCGATCAGCAGCGCAAGTGTCAGCCCGACCCCGCGCAGCAGGACGCTGCGGAATCGCGGATCGCCGATCTGGGACAGAGCTTTTGAGGCGCACTCGAAGATCACCGGTCCATCCATTGCGTAAGGCCGGCGACGTCCGGACGCGGCCGCTCCGGCGGGGCGGATGTCTCGGTGCCGATATGGATAAAGCCCGCGACGGTTTCCTCTGAACCGAGCGCAAGACCCTCAGTCAGAAAGGCGTGGTCATGGGCGGCCCATCCGGTCAGCCAGTTCGCACCCCAGCCGCTGGCCAGGGCCGCGTTGAGCAGCGACAGGCAGGCCGCGCCCGCGGAATGAAGCTGTTCGATCTGCGGGATCTTTGCGGAGAGCTTAGGCGCAGCGATCACCGCGACGCAGCAGGGTGACGCTGCAAAGGCCTGGGCCTGCTTTGCGATCGTGGCCTCCTCAAGCCCGAGGGCCGCACCACGCGTCGCCACAAGATCGGCAAGACGATCGAGCGCGCCGCGTTCCAGCACGATCAGCCGCCAGGGTTCGAGCTTGCCATGGTCTGGAACCCGCAGGGCTGCGGTAAGCAGCGGCACCAGGGCGTCGCGATCGGGCCCCGGCGAGGCAAGCGTCTTGGCCGGGCGGGACCGGCGGGTCAGCAGAAAATCGATAACGTCTGGACGGGCGGCGGGCATGGAGCCTCCTCAGCGACTGGTGACCCCGATGAAGCGCAGCCTGCCGGGGGATGCAAGGCGTCTGAGCGGCGCACGGGACAGATCTGCCTGGGATGCGTCGGGCATGAGAAGGGGCGCTCCCGCCCCGGGATGCTGCGCCCGTTCGGGCGCGCGCCGCTGTTGGGCCGCGCAGGCGCATTGCGCGCCTGCTCCCGTCTACAGGCGAGATCAGAGGCCAAGTGGCACCGACAAGTGTGAAAAACCGTGACGTCAGTGTTCGAGCCAGAGTGGCGTCCTTCCTGCGAATCCGCCGGAGGGTGCCGCAGCGCCTCGCGCTGCGCGGTATTGTCGGCGTGTCCTCCTTCCGTCCAGCGGCTGGTTTCACGGGTGAGACGGCCTTTGGGCTGCGTGTGGGTGGTTTCGCGGCGCGTGGGCCCGCCTGGCGGTCGAGCGCTCTTTCGGCTGTGCGGTGCCTGGGACCTCAACTCCGCGTGGCGCTTGGGGCGGGCCGTCTGCGATAGATCCCTTCGGGCAGATCGAGGGCCGCGGCCAGATCACGCACCTGGTTCAGCGAGAGCGTGATCTTCACGTCGCGGTCAGTGCGCTCGTCATATTGCTCGACGGTCACGCAATCCTCGAAACTGTGCACGATCACGTCGCCACGCAGAGGGGCGCGCCCTTCGTCGACCAGCGTGATCACGGTGGCGTCGAACTCGTGCTCGATGCTGAACATGCGAAATAACTCCTCTGGACCAAACCGCGCTGTCGCCTCGGGCTGTACCCTAGCGGCGGTTCGGCGCCTGTGCCAGATCACGTGCCGGATCGGGCGCGTGCGGCCCGAACCCGGCGCCGCCGGTGCAGCGCATAGAGCAGCGGTGCCAGCAGGCGCTCATAGATCACGCCCGCGAGGGGGCGCACGACCGGCAGACGCACCAGCTGCGCGAGCCAGCGAAAACGCGGCATGGCATCCCAAAGCAGGGCGAAGGCCTCCACACCCGAGACGAGACGGCCGTCCTGCACGATGTGGAGCCGACGCGCCGCATCTTCCGCACTCAGGCCATGGGCGGCCAGGTCGGCCTCATCCAGCGGCGTGAAGTCCAGAGGCAAATTGCGGATCGAAGCGTAGCGTTCGTAGGCTGCGATTTCGCGTGAGCAGATCGGGCAAGAGCCGTTATAGATGATTTCGGTCGGCCGGGTCATGGCGTGGAGATAGGCGGAGGAGGCGGCAAGTGAAGGTTCGGACATGCACATCTTTGTTCGCGGTCGTCGGCGCCGTTTTGAGCGGATGCGACATGCCGCCCGCTGCCGTCGATCCCGCTGTCCAAACCGAAGTTGATCCCACCGCCCAGTCCGAGACGGACGCCACCGTCCCGGCCGCGGGGGGCGCGCAGGTGTCCAGGGCGCGGATCCGCCAGTTCGAC